>JADGOY010000185.1 GCA_017882715.1 Nakamurella sp.
GTCACTGATTCGTGATCGTCCATTGGTGCTTCTCCCAGAGGGTCGCGACAGCGAAATACCGGAATTCCGCAGAAATAGGAAAAAGCCCCGATGGAATCCAGCCCGGCAGGCTGAATGAATCGAGCGCCGATTTAGCCATCATCGTCGACCGCTGCACTAACGCATCCCCGGACGCATCCCCGGACCGCTTTGCGAAACCCAGCTGCTGGGGAATCGTGCTGACGATGACCGACCCCTCACCGCATTAGGTCTATAGGAGGTGACTGTCCGTGTCAAGTGAGCCATCCGGGTCAACCTGATGGAGATATCCATACGCCCGGTCGGGTTGTGTAATTGCGGACAGTGACACGGGGGGTAGTCTTTGGTTGCGGAGACAACGAACCGCTAGCTTGGGGAGCAATGGCCGACGCGTATAGGTGCTGTCCGGCTCTTTCGTAGAGCAAACACGTCGCGGGCTCGAAGATCGGCGCCACAACGCCTTTTGTAACCTGATGGACATTTATCCTTTCACCTCTCATCCGATCGAAGCACAAAGATCAGAGAATTCTCAGAGAGCACCAGTCGCGGATACCCCTTAAAGGCGCCAACGTTATCGTCAGGCACGACAGGTTCGGCCAAATGAGGGACAATCGCAAGGCGAATGGGCCAATGGGTCGTCTATTTTCGTCGTGTCTGCTATCGTCCCGGGAAGCGGCCGACGGCATAAGGAACCCGATTATCAAGCCAAGACGTCGGCTCATCGGGGCACCCCGGGCATCGCAGTCTCGTCAGCGCAGCCAAACCCTCGGCAGGCAGCTACCTCTGGTCGCCGTGACGGTCGGCCCTGCCGGAAATCGCCGGGAAAGATCGGCCGGAATCGTGCGGAGATGAAAATGGGGGCGCCCGGCCGATGCCGGATATCTGGGCTACTTCACAACAGACGCACGAAGCCGGGCGGCTGGGTTGAACAAATCATGATCTGGGAGTACGAGGTGAGCATGCGGTCCGATGTTGATGCGGTGGTGCTTGTCGGAGGTCGGGGTACCCGGCTGCGTCCGTTGACGCTCTCGGCGGCCAAGCCGATGCTGCCGACGGCGGGGGTGCCGTTCCTGGAACACCTGTTGTCCCGGATCCGCGCGGCCGGGATCGGGCACGTCGTGCTCGGTACGTCGTACCGGGCCGAGACGTTCACCGATTATTTCGGCGACGGTGCGGCGTTCGGCGTGGACATCGACTATGTCGTGGAGGACACCCCGCTGGGCACCGGCGGGGCGATCCGCAATGTCGCGGACAAACTTCGAGCGGACACCGCGATCGTGTTCAACGGTGACATCCTGTCCGGGTTGGATCTGTCCGAGGTGCTCGACAGCCACCAGGAGTGGTCCGCGGATGTCACCCTGCATCTGGTGAAGGTCCCGGACGCTCGCGCGTTCGGTTCGGTGCCCACAGGTCCGGACGGCCGGGTGCAGGCATTTCTGGAGAAGACCGAGACCCCGCCGACCGACCAGATCAACGCCGGGTGTTACGTGTTCCGCCGGTCGGTGCTCGAATCGATCCCCGCGGGACGGGTGGTGTCCGTGGAAAGGGAGACCTTCCCCGGCCTGCTCGCCTCCGGCGCCAGGGTGTTCGGCCATGTGGACTCCTCGTACTGGCTGGACCTGGGCACTCCGGCGGCCTTCGTCCGCGGGTCCGCCGATCTGGTGACCGGCATCGCACCCACCGGCGCCCTGCCCGGGCCGGCCGGGAGCGCTATTATCCTGCCGGGCGCTCACGTCGCCCCAGACTCTGCGGTCATCGGAGGGTCCACCCTGGGCCGCGATGTCCGGGTGGCGGGCGCCGCGGTGGTGGACGGCTCCGTCGTCTTCGACGGCGCGGACATCGGGGTCGGTGTCAGGATCACCCGGTCGGCGGTCGGCGCCAGCGCCCGGATCGGCGCCGGCACCGTCGTCTGCGACGCGGTGATCGGGGACAACGCCGACGTCGGCGCCGACAACGAACTGACCAGCGGTGTTCGGGTCTGGCCCGACGTGCACATTCCCCCCGGCAGCGTCCGATTCTCCGCCGACTCCTAGACCTTGGGCCGAGGAGAATCTGTGAGCACGCTGATGACGTACGGCGGCCGATTCCCTGGGGGACGCTTCCCAATGGCTGGACCGAGGTACCCGCCCGCGCTTGTTCGGGTGCCCACGGATTTGCCGGCCGCTGCCTTGTCAGTGCCGGCCGAGGTGGCGATCGGGTTACCCGACGCGCGAGCCTGCGCCGGACCCGAGGACCTCGGTGCCGAACCCAGGATCGTCCGCCCCGTGCTTCGCGCCAGTTCCCGGATCGGAGCCCGAACCGTGCTGTGCGACGCCGCGAATCTGCCCGAAAACGCCAACAGCGCGATGCGAATGACCCGACCTACCGAATGGGAAAGCGATCCGGCCGAGCGGTGCATAACCTCCCGGACCAGCGTCCGATTCGCGAGCGCCTCCTGAAATTCTGAACTGACCGCGACGCCTCGTTTCCGACACCAAAGAGCCCAGGAGAATCCAGTGACCACACTGATCACCCACAGCGGGACATCCGACGAACCTCGGATCGCCGGACAACAGGTAGCGGCGCGGCTTTCCACGTTCGTGAAGGCCTACGACGTGCGCGGCGTGGTGGGTGAACAGCTCACCAGTGAGGTGGCCGCGGCGTTGGGCTGGGCGTTCGCCCGGTTCGTGCGGTCACGAGGGTCGACGTCAGTGGTGATAGGACACGACATGCGGGATTCCTCCCCGGAACTGGCCGCACGGTTCGCCGAGGGCATCACTTCAGCAGGTCTAAACGTGGTGATGGCCGGGCTGGCATCCACGGACATGCTGTACTTCGCGTCCGGTGCACTCGATCGGCCGGGCGCGATGTTCACCGCCTCCCACAACCCCGCTCGCTACAACGGCATCAAGTTGTGCCTGGCCGGCGCGGTACCGCTGAGCCTGGACACCGGGCTCGCGCAGATCCGCGACGACGCGCAGGCCCTGCTCGACGGCGACCTGACCCCGCCGGACGTTGTCCCCGCCGGGGCGATCACCGAACGGAATCTGCTGACCGACTACGCCGACTACCTCACCTCGCTGGTGAACCTGACCGGTATCCGGCCGCTGCGGGTGGTGGTCGACGCCGGCAACGGGATGGCCGGGTACACCGTGCCTGCGGTGCTGGGAGACACCCCGCTGCGGGTAGACGAGCTGTACTTCGAACTGGACGGCTCCTTTCCCCATCACGAGGCCAACCCGCTGGAGCCTGCCAACCTGGTCGACCTGCAGGACGAGGTGCGGCGCACCGGCGCGGATATCGGTCTGGCCTTCGACGGTGACGCCGACCGGTGCTTCGTCGTCGATGAACGCGGTGAACCGGTGTCGCCCAGCGCGATCACCGCACTGGTTGCCTGCCGGGAACTCGCCCGAGTTCCGGGATCGACCGTGCTGCACAACCTCATCTCGTCCAAGGCGGTCCCCGAGATCATCACCGAGGCCGGTGGTGTCCCGGTCCGCACCCGGGTGGGGCATTCCTTCATCAAGGCCGAGATGGCCGCCACCGGAGCGGTTTTCGGGGGCGAGCACTCCGCGCACTACTACTTCGCCGACTTCTTCAATGCTGATACCGGGATGCTGGCAGCACTGCACGTGCTGGCCGCTCTCGGCCGACAGAACCGGCCCCTTTCCGAGTTGGTCTCCGGCTACCAGCGCTACTCAGCCTCCGGTGAGATCAACTCGATCGTCGACGACGTACTGGCAGCGCTCGGCAGGATCCGCAGCTGGGCCCTGGACAACGACGCCGCTGTCGACGACCTCGACGGGCTGACCGTCACGCTGCCCGACGGCAGCTGGTTCAACGTCCGCCCCAGCAACACCGAACCACTGCTGCGTCTGAACGTCGAGGCGGACACGACCACAGGGATTAGCGCCCTGCGCGAGGCGGTACTCGCCGTCATCCGCCGGTAAACGGCTCACCGGAAGGACCGCATCCGGGATCCGCCGCAGCACCGGTGATCACCGGGGGTCTGCGGATACCGCGTGCAGTCGACGTGACATGAGCACGGGACTGTTGGCAAGGAAATCAAGGGGAGTGCCGGAATGAAGTTGATGCGCAACCAGATCCGCCCCTATCCGTGGGGTTCCCGCACGGCGCTGGCCGACCTGCTCGGTGAACCCTCTCCCGCGCCGACCCCGCAGGCCGAACTGTGGATCGGAGCACACCCCAGCGCCTCGTCGGTCCTGGGCGAGGACCCAGACCAGTCCCTCGCCAAGGTCATCACGCTCGATCCGGTCGGCACCGTGGGCCCAAACGCGCAGGCCGCGTTCGGGGCCCGGTTGCCTTTCCTGCTCAAGGTCCTGGCCGCCGACGAACCGCTCTCGCTGCAGGCCCACCCTTGCACCGAACATGCCCGCAGCGGATTCGCCCGCGAAGAAGCCGCCGGTATCCCGCTGTCAGCGCCCGACCGGAACTATCGGGACGGCTCGCACAAACCGGAGTTGATCTGCGCGCTGACCGACTTCCACGCCATGTGCGGATTCCGTGATCCGACCAGCACCCTGCGATTGCTCGCCGAGCTGAGCGTGCCTGAAATCGACGAGTACGTGGCTGTGCTGTACCACCAGCCCGACGCCGAAGGCCTGCGAGCACTATTCGAGGCTCTCGTCTCCCTCCCACCGGAGGCACTGACCCCGCTGCTGGATGCCGTGGTCTCGGCCTGCACCGTCCGGGCATCGACCGGTTCGCCGTTCGCCGCGGAATACCGCACTGCGCAGCATCTCGCCGACCGCTACCCGGCCGACGCCGGGGTGCTGGTCTCTCTGCTGCTGAATCGCATCACCCTGCACCCTGGGCAAGCGCTGTTCCTGCCGGCTGGGAATCTGCACGCCTACCTGTCGGGGGTGGGCGTGGAGATCACGGCGAACTCCGACAACGTGCTGCGTGGCGGCCTGACCAGCAAACACGTCGACGTCACCGTACTCATGGCCGTCGTCGACTTCACTCCGGGTGACGTGCCGATCCTGACCGGAAGCCCGACATGGGCCGGGGAGGTGACCTATCCGACCCAGGTGCTCGAGTTCCAGCTCTCCCAAATGGATCTGGATGGCCAGGTACGAGACATCACCCACCCCGGCCCGCAGGTCCTGCTGACCGTCGATGGCTACATCACCGCCACCGACAACACCGGCCAGGCAATCACTCTCGTCCGCGGACAGACGCTGTGGATCCCCTCAGCCGACCGAGACGTCCGGATCACCGGCATCGGCCGGGTTTTCCGGGCCACTGACGGTATGGCCGCCTGATGAAGGCCACACCATTGCTGGCCGGCAGCACCACCGACCTCGCCCTGCTACCGGGCTGGTTCGACCCGCAGAACCTCATCACCACGCTCGGCCCCTGGGTGGTCCTGGGAATCCTGCTCATCATCTTCGCCGAGTGCGGCCTCCTGGTCGGCTTCTTCCTACCCGGCGATACCCTCCTGTTCACTGCCGGTCTGCTGACCGCAACCGGCGGCATCGACCTCAACCCCTGGCTGCTGACCGGGATGCTGGCGCTGGCCGCATTCCTCGGCAACATGCTGGGCTACGCCATCGGCTACCGCGTGGGTCCCGCCGTGTTCGGCCGGCCCGACGCCAAATACCTCAAACCCGAGTACATCGACAAATCCGAGGCATTCTTCACCAAACACGGGAAGCCCACCGTCATCCTGGCCAGGTTCGTGCCGGTTGTGCGGACTCTCGTCACCGCGATGGCGGGGGCATCGCGGATGAACATCATCATCTACACCATGTACTCAGCGATCGGCGCGCTGATCTGGGTCACCCTGCTGACCTTCGCCGGCGTCTGTCTCGGGCAGATCCCGATCATTCGGGACAACGTCGACGCCATCGTCGTCGCCGGCGTCGTCATCGTCGTGTGCGCCGCCGCAGCACCCGGGGCGGCCCATTGGCTGCGACGCCGCCGCGCTCCCGGACGACACCGGTTCACCAGGCCAGAACGACCACTACCCGACCGCGTCTGACAGAACCGCGTGCCATACAACCGCAGACCCAACCGACGTTAGGCTTGGAGTGACCGCTGAAACGCGAAACATCCCAAGCTACAACCACATCGACCCACAGGCATGGCCGAACGAGGGCTCCTCGCGATTGGGTGGATTTTGGGGGTCGCCGCCCGGGTTCGGCCTGCCTGGCGGGTAGGGTCGTGACGTTTCGTAGCCGGGCGGAGGGGTGGTGAAGGGTGTCGGACAGACTCGATCTCTTCAAGGCGGCTTTGGGGTTGGGTGAGCCGTGGCAGGTTACCAAGTCGGACTTCGACGTGGAGCAGGGCCGGCTGGATTTGTACCTGGACTTCCCGCGGGGAGCGCGTTTCGGGTGCTCGGTTCAGGGCTGTGATGAGGGTTCCTGCCGGGTGCATGACACCGAGGCCAAGACGTGGCGGCACATGGATTTCTTCCAGCACAAGGCGTTCCTGCACACGCGGGTGCCGCGGACCCGGTGGCCGGACACCGTTCCATCGCCGCTCGGTTCGGGCGGCCCGAGTCCACCGTCCGGCGATGGTTGCGCGGCGTCCGCGAGCCGCACGCGCAGTGGCTGTACCGGCGGGGCGTGGACCGTGCCGCGGCGATCGATCGGGAGCTGCTGGTCCGGCGGGCGCCGCATCGGACCACGCTCGGGCACACGCCCTGAACCTGCTCGCTGGCGCCGCATTGCGCTACTGCGAACGGTTCGGCGTGGCCATCCCGGTGTGGGCGTTGGTCGGCTCCTTCACTCGCGGTCGTGTCCTGGCACCCCCGCACCCGCGGCGCAGCTGAAATCGGTGTCCCGCCGGGCCCCGCCACGCCCGGCCGTGTCCGTCACTCTGACGACCAAGGTCCGGCCACGCACGCCCGGGAATCGTCACTTCGCCCACCACGCCGTCACTTCGCCGACCATGCCACCGATTTCGGTCTTCATTCATGATGAAGCCATCAACGGCAAAACGAACGACGGTCAACAGGTAGCGCACCGCAAGACAGAGACACCGCCGAAGCAACCGCACGCGAACACCTGGTCAGTTTGCCCAAACTGGTGCCCATGTATCGCAACCGCTTCGCCCCCGCAGCACCCTGCCCGCCCGAAGCACCGATATTCTCCGTATACCACACCGACATCACCTACCACGGCGCGGATCTCATGGACTTCCTACGCCGAGAATTCCTCCCCGGCTACTGCAGCTGGGCAGCCGCGGCCGTCCGCCACCGATTCGACCCATGGGGTCTGCTCGCCTGCGGCCCCGAAGCCGGAGAACTGTGATACCTGCGGGCGGGCGGCGGCCGCCTCCA
This sequence comes from Nakamurella sp., assembly GCA_017882715.1. Lineage (GTDB taxonomy): Bacteria > Actinomycetota > Actinomycetes > Mycobacteriales > Nakamurellaceae > Nakamurella. The sequence goes on from JADGOY010000185.1 coordinate 7,304, forward strand.
ATAGTGGAGTGAACCATCCGATTAGCGCCGTACCCCAGTCGAAGATGCCGATAGGGCTAGAACCGCGACAACTGCTAGAAAGAATCACTTTCGGCGAAAGGTCAATTCTGCGTTGCGATGTCGGTGTTGTGGGCGCGGATGGCGGTTGCGGTGAGCGGCGCGGTGGTGGGGTTCAGGGAGCCGGGGTTGATGTTCCACCAGGACACCCC
>JADGOY010000186.1 GCA_017882715.1 Nakamurella sp.
TTCGAATCATGCCTCTGACCTGGGCGCGCCCGGAGGGATTCGAACCCCCAACCTTCTGATCCGTAGTCAGATGCTCTATCCGTTGAGCTACGGGCGCCTATTCAGTTTCTTCTCGCCAACCGGAACCCGATCGGCGAATACCGCCCGACCCGCCTCAGCGGATAACCAACCGGTGCGGCCCCGCGAACGGAACCGCACCACCACCGGACCCCGAAGCTACCCGAGGACCAACGCGGAAGCGGAGGGATTTGAACCCTCGGTGCCCTTGCGAGCACAACACATTAGCAGTGTGTCCCATTCGGCCGCTCTGGCACGCTTCCTCGGACCACCTTGGGGGTGACCACCGGCCGGTAACCCTACCCGTCGGGGGTGCTGGCGGGCAAAACTGCAGGTCAGATACCGTGGTAACGATCATGGGCAGAGCCGCGCCACCGCGCGGAGGTGGAGTCAGGAGGAGGCTGCGGACGGACAACCCCGCTCGGGGGGGCGATGCGGTGGACGGGGCCGGGCTGCGATGAGCGGTCGCCGCCCGCCATACCCCCAGGCAGGCTCACCCGATACCTGCCACACCCCCGGGCAGGCCCAGCCAGGAGAGGACAGCCAAGACCCGGTGCGAAGGCCGACCTCTCAGTCCACCGGTAGCTCAGGCGCGCACGACACTCACCGGGTCGCCGACCGCGATCTCGCCGGGCACCGCGACATCAGCCCCGAGACCGAAGACCACCTCGCCAGCGACAATCCGGTCGGACGCCAGTAGTTGCAGCGGATCTGGACCACCCACCGATCCGGTACCCGGCTCGATCCGGATGACGCCGCACCGGGCAAGCCGCTGCCGCACGATCAGCTCGACCGCACCCACGCGCAGCCGCTCGCCAACCCATGCGTCCTCCACAAAGGCCGGCAGACCGGCAGTATCGACGACCATCGTGGAACGAAATCGCTCGTCATCCACGTCGCCGACGCCGGCGCGCCGGGCGATTTCCTGCATGGAGGACGTCGTGACGAGGCTGACCGGCTCGGCGTAGACCACGGCACCGGCCCGATCGACGTACACGAGGTGCACCTCGCGACCGAGCAGGTCCGAGAGTGCTGCATCCCACGGGCCGGGCGCCGGGCGCACGCGCGTCGCACACCCCCAGTACTCCGCGATCACGGTCGTGTCCTGCGGACGGGTCACCGGGAAATGGCGACCATCCGGTAACTCCAGCCGCAGTCCACCGCTCGCGTCGCAATGCGCTCGGACCGCCGTCATGCCCGGCGATTCCACCGTGCGAACGATGCGCGCCCCGCCGTCCCGGGGCTGGATCAGCGCCCATCGGCGGTCACCCAGGACTTCGTCGCGGCGAACGGCGACCCGTTCCGGGTGGGAATGAGCCGCGCCCTTCAACGCGGTCAGTCCCAGCCGAACGACAGTCCCGACGGGTTGAAAACCGCCATCCGGTGCGCGGTCCGTCACGGTTCGACCAGGAAGTGCCAGCCGAGCCACCACCAGACCAACAAGATCGCGATCCGCACCGGGCGCCGCCCCAGCGCCGACTGCAAGAGCCGGGCGAGCGGAACCAGGCGGGATCCGGACCGGTGCGCCAGGGCCTCGATCCCGACGGCAGCAAGGCCGAACGCCACGAAGACGGCGATGACCACCAGGCGGCTGGTCACGCGGGGCCATCCGGGTGAGCGACATGCGTGGATTCGGCGACGCTATCGCTGTCGGTGACCTGCGGCAGGTCGGCATCGCCGTCGGTGAACTGCTTGCCGTCGGTGAACTGCTTGCCGTCGGGGACTTGGTTGCCGTCGGCGACCACGTTGCCGACCGCGGAAGTCCTGCCTCTACCGTCGTCCGGCGGACCGGCGGCCCCGATCGCAGCCGCCCCGATCGCTGAAGGAGACCCGAGGAAATCGGGAGGGTCAAATCCAGATGATCCCGCCGCACCGGGACGCCCGGCTCCGTCCGCGACCCCGGCGGACCCAGCCGCTCCGCCCTGCGACCACCGCAGCAGCGCCAACCCCAACGCGATCCACAGCACCAGCAGCGGCAGCCGGCCCAGCGGCTGTTCGACGACCGGCTCCAGCAGCGTCGACAGCGTCGGATACTCGAATTCGCGGAAAGGTGGGTCGGAAAGCAAATACACCGCCAGCTCCCACAGGCATAAAGCGACTCCAAAGAGACACCACACCGCCGCAGTGCGCTCACGCCGGCCGACAGCCCTGCGGGAATCGAGGCTCGGAATCCCATACGAAGATCGACTGGAAGATCCAGCAAGAGGTCGGACGGACCTTTCGCCGGGAGTGCCGACGGCGCCTTCACTCACGGAGCCAACGCCGGTGTCACGCATTGCCCCGCGGGAAGGCCCAGCCCCAATCCGGACCGGCTGCAACCAACCGACGACGAGGACAAACACCCCGATGACAGCCAGGACAACCGTTTCCACGGTGCCGTGTGGCGGCAATGCGGTCAACGCTGTCGCCGCGACGACGGAAATAGCGAGCGACGTCACCGGACCGGGTAGCCGAAATGATCTCGGGCGTGGGCTCGGCAGCCAGCCCGCGCTGTCGGCTGCGATGGCCAACCCGACCGCCCAGAACAGCACGCCCTCGCCGGGAACGCCTCGGTAGATATGAAAGGTGCCGGCGAGGATGAGCACGGCCGCGGCGGGGGAGGCAGCGCTGAGCCAGGGCCGGGTGGCCCGGCCCTCGACAAACTCCTCACCCGAGGTGGACACCGACTCATCATCCGCCCCATTGCGACGGCGCGTGAACCCACGGGACCCTATTGCCTCACAACAGTGTGCGGCGCGCGCCACCCTGTGAGTCCACCGTCAACGGTCCAAGAGCCACACCAAACGGCGAGTGTCACCCGGCCGAGAATGGGTGAACAGACCAACACAGTGAGTCACGAGGCAGATGGGGGAGGGTCACCGAGTTGGCGGGACGCGGGTTTCCGGTGGGGTGAGCTATGGTCCCCGCTTGAGTGCCGCCGCAGGCGCAGGACGGGGTGTCAAGGGGCTTGTCCAAGCACATCATCAACCGCCAACGCCGCCAACTGAGCAGAGTCGTCGCCGTGGGCCTGGCCGTGGCCATCGCCACCGCCCCGACATCGTCGGTCGCCGCGGACCCACCCGATTTCAGCGGGCAGGGTCTGACGAGCAGCGGCAGCGAATCCGCACCCAAAGCCGCCACGAGCCGGCTGGCGCAGAGCGACCCCGCCGTCCTGCAGGCCACCGGAACGGCCGAGGTGCCGGTCCTGGTCAAACTGGATTACGACTCGGTGGCGACCTACACCGGCGGGGTGCAGAACTTGCAGCCGACCAGCCCTTCGGCAACGAGCCGCAAGCTGGACGAGAACACCGACGCCGTCAAGCAGTACGAGTCCTATGTCGCAGGCGTCGAGGGCACCTTCACAGCCCAGCTCAGCGCCGCCATCCCGGACGCGACCGTGGGCACCCGGCTGCGCACCGTCTTCGGTGGCGTCGCGGTGACCGTGCCGGCCGACCGTGCCAAGGACCTGCTCGAGCTGCCCGGTGTCGTTGCGGTGCAGGCCGATCAGCTGAATCACCCGCAGACCGATTCGAGCCCCGAGTTCATCGGTGCCCCCACGTTGTATTCCGCGCTGGGCTCGGACAAGACGGCGGGCCAGGGCGCGATCGTCGGAGTCCTGGACACCGGCGCCTGGCCGGAACACCCCTCGTTCGCCGACCCTGGTATCGGTGCGCCGTCGGCGAAAGCGGATGGCACGCCGCGGGTCTGCGATTTCGGGGACAACCCGCTGACGCCGGAGAACGACCCCTTCGTCTGCAACAACAAGCTGATCTCGGGCGAGCCGTTCCTGGACACGTACAACGCCATCCACACCGGGGAGACCTACGCGACCTCCGCCCGGGACAGTGACGGTCACGGCACCCACACCGCGTCGACGAGTGCCGGTGCGGCAGTTGACCATGCCACGGTCCTCGGCATCGACCGCGGCGCCGTCCACGGCATTGCGCCGGGCGCACATGTTGCGGTGTACAAGGTGTGCGGAGCCGCAGGTTGCTTCTCGTCCGACGCCGCCGCTGCGGTCGCGCAGGCGATCAAGGACGGCGTCAACGTGATCAACTTCTCGATTTCCGGTGGCGCGCAACCCTTCGCCGATGCCGTGGAATTGGCTTTCCTGGACGCCTACGCCGCTGGTGTCTTCGTGTCCGCGTCGGCCGGCAACAGCGGGCCGGGCGTCGGAACCACCGACCATCACGGTCCCTGGGTCACCACCGTCGCCGCCTCCACCCAGCAACGCGCGTTCCAATCGACCCTGACGGTGCAGTCAGGCGGGGCCACCTACACGACCGTCGGCGCCTCCATCACGGCCGGCGTCACCAGTCCCACCCCGGTGGTCCTGTCCAGCGCCGCGCCCTACGGCGACGTTCAGTGCGCTGCGCCGGCCGAACCCGGAATCTTCGACGGCAAGATCGTGGCGTGCCCGCGCGGTGGCGGCATTTCCAGGGTCGACAAGGGTCACAACGTCCTGCAGGGCGGGGCAGCCGGCATGATCCTTTACAACCCGTCGCTGGCCGATGTCGAGACGGACAACCACTGGTTGCCCGCCGTGCAACTGGCCGACGGCACCGACTTCCTTGCCTTCATGACTGCGCACCCGGATGCGACGGCGACCTTCACCGCCGGCGAAAAGGCAACGGGCCAGGGCGATGTGATGGCAGCGTTCTCCTCGCGCGGACCTGGTGGCGACTGGTTGAAGCCCGATCTGACCGCGCCCGGCGTGCAGATTCTCGCGGGCAACACGCCGACTCCCGACAACATCACGGTTGGTCCGCCGGGTCAGTACTACCAGGCCATCGCCGGAACCTCGATGTCCTCGCCGCATGTCGCCGGATCTGCCGCGTTGATCGTCTCTCTGCACCCCGATTGGACGCCTGGCCAGATCAAGTCGGCGCTGATGACCACCGCGACCACGGCAGTGGTGAAGGATGACCTGACCACACCGGCGGATCCGTATGACTTCGGCGCCGGCCGGATCGACCTGACAAAGGCGGGCGATCCCGGACTGACCTTCGATGCGACGGCCGCCGACTTCCACGCCGCGGCGACCGACACTCTCCGCAAGGGCGTCGACATCAATGTTCCGTCGATCAACATCCCGGGGTTGGCCGGAGCCGTCACCACCGCGCGCGTGGCGAAGAACGTGACGAATCACCGCCTGAGCTACCGCGCGACCGTGAAGGCACCCGCCGGGGCGACCATCACCGTGACGCCGTCGACCTTCGACGTGAACCCCGGGCAGTCCATCAAGCTGAAGATCGAGATCAACGGGGGCAAACTCCCCTCGGACGATACGACGACGCCCCACTTCGGTCAGATCACCCTGGACGAGGTCAGTGGCACGCATGACCTGCACCTGCCGGTGGCGTTCACCCGCGGGCAGGGCTCCCTGAAGGTGGGTACCGACTGCGCGCCCACCACGATCACCCTCTACCCGCGCACCGACTCGACCTGCACTGTCACGGCGACCAACACCGGGAACGGCTCCACCACGGTCGACGGGGCGTCCACGATGACGGACCGGCTCGAGGTCACCTCCATCACCGGGGCCGTGAGCAACGGACGTGGCGGTGTCCGGCTGAATCCGGTCGAGCTGGCCGGAAAGAAACTGGCTGCACCGGGCATCGCCGCTGCGACGTCAACCCCCCGGGGCTACCTTCCGTTGGACGCCCGCGGCGTCGCGCCGCAAGTCATCGGTGACGAGCAGATCTTGAACTACACCGTGCCGGCCTTCGTGTATGCAGGTGAGTCGTACACCAAAGTGGGCGTGACATCGGACGGCTACCTGGTGGTCGGCGGTGGCACGGCTTCGGACATTCGATATGAGCCCCAGACTCTGCCCGACCCGGTACAGCCCAACAACGTGCTGGCGCCGTTCTGGACCGACCTCGACGGGACTGGCGCACCCGGGGTGTTCGTCGGCCACCTGACCGACGGGGGGAACAACTGGCTCGTCGTGGAGTGGCGGGTCTTCGCCTGGGGCACAACGGACCTCGAGGTGTTCCAGGCCTGGATCGGCCTCAATGGGACCGAGGACATCACCTACACCTACGACCCGACGAACCTGCCGACCCAGCCGGACGGCCAGAATCTGACAGTCGGCGCGGAGAACGCCGACGGCTCCGCCGGAGCCCAGATCGCCGGTGCGCCGACCGGAGATCTGCGGGTCGCCAGCGACCCAGGAAGCGGGGGCGCCAGCGTCTCCTATCAGTTCAAGGTCCGCGGTGTGCGCCCCGGCAACGGTCAGATCCTGACGACGCTGACCTCACCGGCCGTCGCAGGCAAGACGCTGGAGTGGGACATCGTCCCGGTCAACCGGAACTAGCACGACGCGCCGTCGTCGTCAGGGGAGAAACTGCGCCACGGTCAGTCTCGGGACTTCCGTGGCGGACCGTGGCGCAGTTTCTTCAGCAGCTCGTCCGGAGCCACCGCGGTGACCCCGGGTAGGCCGGCCAGTGACCCCGCGAGGCTTCCGGGCAGTATCACCACCACACGGGCGGCCGACAGCTCTCGTCCCAGCTGCGCGTCGGGGATCGCGCCGGTCAGCGTTTCGCGGAACGTGCCGACCGGTACCGAAATCGTCACGATGAACGGCTGGAGGCCTGCAGGTTCGGGTGCCACGCGGCGGTCCTTCCTTCCCGGTCCGTAGATCAAGGGTCTCGAACGGATACGACACCAGTGTGCGGGCCTGGTCGGCCGGCTCGCCCTGGATCGGCCGACCGTGTCGTTGCGGTCTCCCGGTACCCGTGCCACTGTCGTCGGCATGCCGGCGAACAGGACTGTGCAGTCCATGATCGGCGACGTCCGCGGCGCCACCGGCCACCGCCATGACGCCAAGGACGGCACCGGCAACAGGATGGACACTGCCGAGATCATCGCCAATTCCACCGGTGGATATCTCGCTGTGTACCACACCGGCGACACCGTCAATCTCGCAACGAGTTCTGACTGGTGACGTGGACATTTCGGTGCGCGCTGGACGAGCAAGCCACCCAGCCGACGATCCGGTCGCTACCCAACGGCGGGTTTCTCACGATTGTCGAGTACAACGACCAGAAAGGGTCGGGGGGCCGCGTCCGCTTCCGGTATTACCCCGATCTGTCGGTGCTGTACGCAGGTGATTTCGACCACGAGCGGACCCTGGCGCGCACGCTGTCTCGATGCAATGAGGGACCCCCAACATCCACTCCATATCGTTGTTGCCGGATATCGATCATTCGGTCATCGATTCATCGACGTCGGCTTTCACTACCAGACGGATTGCGACGTCGATCGGCAAGCGCGTGGCCGGCTGACCGACTTCACCACGTGGACCGCCGTTGCCGACACCGCCGCCGATGACACCATCGTCGCAGCCGCCGCCGGTCAGGGCCAGTCCGTTCGGGGCAATA
>JADGOY010000187.1 GCA_017882715.1 Nakamurella sp.
CGTCCACCCCCTTGGGCCGCCGATGGTCCCAACCGCCATCGGTCTTCGGCCCACGCTAGGCCGTGCCACCGACAGTCCGGCCGTGCTCGGCCTGCGGCGGCTTACCATCAGCAGGTGAGCGACTGGTGGTCCGAGAACATCCTGGAGACCGGAAAGCTCCCACTGCTGCTCTGCCTGGCCGCCTTCGTACTGACGTTCGTGCTGACCAGGATGATCACCCGGATGATCCGGGCGGGCATCGGGCCGTTTCGTAACAACGTGTCGGACAGTGGCGTGCACATCCACCACGCGGTCCCGGGGATCATCCTGTTGATCATCGGTGCGCTGACGGCACTGGGGACCGCCGGGTCGCCGTGGATCGAGATCGCGGGCGTCATCGTGGGCGTCGGGATGTCGCTGATCCTGGACGAGTTCGCGCTGATCCTGCATCTGCAGGACGTCTACTGGTCCAACGAGGGACGGATCTCGGTGGAACTGATCGGTCTGACCGCGGCCAGCATGGGCCTGCTGATGCTCGGCTTCAGTCCACTCGGCGACGTCGACTTCAGCGTCGGTGACGTCACCGTCAAGATCACCCTGGCCGCCGGCCTGCTCATCCACGCCATGCTCGTGCTGGTCTGTGTCCTCAAGGCCAAGTACCGCGCGGCGTTGATCAGCTGCTTCGTGCCGTTCGTTGCATGGGTGTCCGCCTTCCGGCTGGCCCGTCCGAATTCACGGTGGGCCCGCCGTCGCTACAAGCCGAAAAAGGTGGCGAGGGCCACGGCCCGGGCCCGGAAATTCGACGCGCGGTGGGATCCGAAGTGGCGCTGGGTCGGCGACCTGATCGCCGGCAAGCCGTCGCAGCCGGATCCGGCGGGGCCGGCCGAGCCTGCCGGGCTCGACGCACGCTTGGACGCTGCCGGCCCCACGATGGCCGAACATGGCAGCCCCTCGACGGATCCGGTCCCGACGCCTCCCGCCGCGGGCTGACGGTTCGTTCCCGATCAGCGGATGTCGACCGAACGTTCCAGCTCCAGCAGCACGTCCCGTTGGAACGACCGGGTGTCCCGGGCGCTGGGATGCACCCCGCCCTCGCGGGCGGCGATCGCCCGCGACACGACGTCCCGGACGGTGGGATCCGGGTTCGCCCAGAGCATCTGCTGACCGGCTGCGGTCTTGCTCGTCCAGTGCCCGGTCCGCACCCGCTGCAGCGCACGGCACGCATTGAGCACCGCGTCGTCGGTCCAGGCCGGCCCGGCCGCGCCCCCCGCGTCGCCGTCCTCGTCCGGCTGGCTGAGGTGCCACCGCAGCGAGCCGATCAGCAGGTTCACCAACTGCTCGTCCGGCACCGACCGGAAAATCGTCGACGCGGCCGGGCCGTACACCGTCAGTCCTCTTTCGGCCACGATGCTGCGATCGATGGCGTACCAGAACGTTCCGTCCTCGTCGCGCCGCGCCTCGCCCGTCCAGGTGACCCGGAACGGCATCGCAGCACCGGAGTTGAGCTCCACCTCGAATCCGGGATCGCTTCCGGCGCCCGCCGCCACCTCCATCCGGTAGACGGCCAACTCGAGCCCGCGGGCCGGGCACGGGAGCGATTCATGGCGCAATCCCTCGACGACGGCCTGCTTGGCCGAGCCGGACAGCGCTCCGGCCGTGACGACGGCAACGTCGACATCGCTGCGCCCCGGCCGGTAGGCGTCCAGCGCGATCGACCCGGCGGCGTAGACCCCGACAAGATCCCGCCCGAGGATGTCCCGGCTCCGTGCCGCCAAGGCGGTCAGGTAGTCGCGCACCGTTTGTTCCACGACCAGCATGGGTGATCTCCTTGCTCGGTGGCCGGTGTGCGGGGGGTGCCGCCCTGAGGTCGCAGGGTACTGTTTTTTCAGGCGCTCGCGGGGGCATCATGGTCGTCGATGACGATCCCGGCCTCCCTCTGGATCGGAGCCGGGCGTTTCGCCCCGAGCCCGTCGGGCGACCTGCACGTCGGCAACCTACGCACGGCTCTGCTGGCCTGGCTGTTCGCGCGGAGTGCCGGACGCACCTTCCTGGTCCGGATGGAGGACCTGGACCGGGTCGCGCCCGGTGCCGACGAAGCCCAGCTGACCGACCTCGCGGCGATCGGGCTCGACTGGGACGGGCCGGTCCGGTACCAGTCGGAGCGCACCCGCCTGTATCAGAGCGCCATCGCCCGGCTCAGTGCCCACGGCCTGACGTACGAGTGCTTCTGCACCCGCCGAGAGATCCGTGAGGCAGCGTCGGCGCCCCACCCGGACCCAGCCTCAGGATTTGACGGCTCCTATCCCGGGACGTGCCGGAAGCTGTCCGACACCGAGATCGCCGGCCGCCGAGCGACCGGCCGGCCCAGCGCGCTGCGGCTGCGGGCGCAGGTCGACCACTGGACGATCCGCGACGAGTTGGCCGGGGCAGTCACCGGCCGCGTCGATGACGTCGTGCTGCGCCGCAACGACGGGGTAGCCGCCTACAACCTCGCGGTGGTGGTCGATGACGCAGCGCAAGGCATCGACCAGGTCGTCCGCGGCGATGATCTGCTCAGCGCGGCGCCGCGGCAGGCCTACCTCGCGTCCCTGCTCGAGTTGGCGCCGGTACGCTACGCCCACGTTCCGCTCGCCCTCAATCTCGCGGGCCAACGGCTGGCCAAACGGGACGGCGCGGTCACGCTCGCCGATCTGCGCGATCACGGGCGAACCCCCGAAACAGTGCTCGGCCACTTGGCCGCGTCGCTCGGCCTGGCCCAGCCCGGCGAAATCGTCACCCCTGGTGGGCTTCTCGCCCGCTTCGACCCTCGGTTGTTGCCCCGTGGTCCGTGGCTGGTCGATCCGGCGGATCTCTGACCCGTGCGTGCTGTTGTCGTTTCGACACGGTGATGAGCGTCCAGCACACGGCCCCGGCCTGCCGAGCAAGCCTCATCCGCGGTGGGGTGCTCCGGGTGACCACCTGGCGGGCGCCTGTGATACCCGCAAGCCGGCAGGCAACCGTGCCCGCGTGTCGAGGTGATATTGATGACGGTGCACAACCAGGCGGTGCCGGGCGGCACCCAGCGGGCGCGGCCTGCCCAGCGGGCACCGCCGCTCCATGCCATCACGGCAGCCCAGGCGTGATCGCCCGCCGAACGAAGCCAGAGCGGGTCAGCGCCGCGGCGACATCCGGAGCCCGATCACCACCAGGATCACCCCGACCACCGCGACGATCGGTCCGACGACGGCCCACAGCGTCTTGCCCGACATCGCCGAACCACCGAACACGCCCAGTCCCTGCAGCCCCCAGACCCCGCCGACCGCGAGAAGGAGCACGCCGAGTCCGATCCACACCGGTTTCTTCATGTCGCCATCCCGCCGTCAGGGTGTGCTGCCCTCGTCAGCTGCCCTGATCAACCGGAGACGATCCTCTGCAATTCCGCCAGCAGCCGGACTTCCTCGTCGATATCGCTGGCCGCGGAATTGGCGAACAGCACGTGGTCGACCCCGGCACCGTCCAAGCTGGCGACGTCCTCGGCGATCTGCCGGGGTGACCCGCCCAGGAACGGCCGATCGTCGCCGAGCGGCTCGGCGGTGATCGGCACGTTGGCCCTGGCCACCACCGTGAGTTCGGCCGGATTCCGGCCCTGCTCGCGGGCCGCCTCCCAGAAGGCGGATGTCAGTCCCCGCAGCACCTCTTCGGAGGCCACGATCGGGTTGATGCCGTCGGCGATCCGCGCAGCCCGCGCCACCCCGGCCGGCGTCATCGACCCCAGCAGGACCGGGATGTGCGCCTGCACCGGCTTGGGTCCCACCTCCGACGGTGCGATGCGGTAGAAGCGGCCCTGGTAGGACACCGGATCGGGACCCCAACAGGCCCGCATGGCGGCGACCGCCTCGTCCAATCCCGAGCCGCGGCGCTGCAGCGGCACGTTGGCCGTCTGGAACTCCTGCGGCATCCAGCCCTGACCGAGCCCGGCGATCACCCGGCCGTTGCTGAACTGGTCCAGGGTCGCGAAACGGCGGGCCAACATCACCGGCGGGTGGAACAGCGCGTCGATGACGCTGGTGCCCAACTTGATGCGCTCCGTCACGGCAGCCACGTAACTCAGGGTTTCCAGCGGCTCGTACACCGAGCGGTAGACCTTCGGGAGCGGGCGGGGCGGACCGCCTGGCTGGGCCACGTCACCCACCGGCCGCAGCAGCCGCTCGTACGTCCACAGCGCGGCGTAGCCAAACTCTTCGGCCGCCTGGGCGATCCGGACGATGGCGGCTGGCGAGGCGAAGGCACCGGACGTTGGCAGCGCGACACCGAGGTCCATGACTCATCCTGTCACGACGCACGAACGGTGCTCACGTCCTGGTTGGATTGCCTCGTGACAGACCCCTGCGTCGAGCATGAACCGGCTCACCGCCGGTCGGGTAATTACGACATCATCGTCGCCCTGTTCTGCGGGCTCCTGCTGATCTCCAATATCGGCGCGACGAAGCTGATCCAGTTCGGCCCGATCATCACCGACGGTGGCGCGTTCCTGTTCCCGCTCACCTACATCTTCGGTGACGTCATCAGCGAGGTCTACGGGTTCCGCAAGGCTCGCCGGGCGATCCTGCTGGGCTTCGGGCTGTCCATCCTGGCGTCGTTGACGTTCTTCATCGTGCAAATCGCGCCGGCTGCCGAGGCGTACGAGAACCAGGCCGCATTCGAGGCCGTCCTGGGTTTCGTACCGCGGATCGTGCTGGCCAGCCTGTGCGGTTTCCTGGCCGGCCAATTGCTCAACGCCTACGTGCTGGTCAGGATCAAGGCGGTGACCAAGGAACGACATCTGTGGGCGCGGCTGATCGGCTCGACCCTGGTCGGCGAACTCGCCGACACCGTGGTGTTCTGCACAATCGCGTTCTACGGCATCATCACCGGCGGCGATTTCCTGAACTACGTGATCACCGGATATGTCTACAAGGTGCTGGTCGAGGTAGTCATGCTGCCGATCACCTACCCGGTGATCGCCATGGTCAAGCGACACGAACCCGACTACGTGCCGGCCGGTTTCGCCTCCGGCGCCATTCGGTAGTAATTCCCGAGGAATTCCGTGCGGAACGCCGCGAAGCTTCCGTCGACAATGCTGTCCCGGATCCGATCGACCAGCCGGACCACGAAACGCTCGTTGTGAATCGTGGACAGCGTCGCCGACAGCATTTCCTTCGCCTTGAACAGGTGGTGCAGGTAGGCCCTGGTGTAATGCGCGCAGGTGTAGCAGTCGCAGCCCGGGTCGGGCGGGCTGAAATCCCGGCGGAATCGCGCATTGGTCACGTTGAGGCGGCCGGTTGCCGAATACAGCTGACCGTTGCGGGCGACCCGGGACGGTGATACGCAGTCGAAGGTGTCGGCGCCGTTCTCGATGGCGGTGAACATGTCGTCGGGTTCGCTGATGCCCAGCAGGTGCCGCGGTCGGTCCTCCGGCAGTTCCTCGCACACCCAGCGCACGATGGTGCCGAGATGGTGTTTCTCCAGCGCCCCGCCGATGCCGTACCCGTCGAAGCCCAACGGCACCAGGTCTTGGGTGGCCTGCCGGCGCAGATCCTCGTATTGCGCGCCCTGCACCACCGCGAACAGCGCCTGGTACGGCCGATCCACCCGCTCGACGGTGAGCCGACGGTGCTCGGAGATGCATCGCACGGCCCACCCCTGGGTCCGGGCCACCGACTGTTCCTGGTACTCCCGGGTGTTCAGCAACGTCGTGCATTCGTCGAAGGCGAAGATGATGTCCGCGCCCAGTTGGTGCTGGATCCTCATCGACACCTCCGGGCTGAACCGGTGCATCGAACCGTTCAGGTGCGACTTGAACGTGACGCCGTCATCGTCCACCGTGGCCAGCCGGGTCTTACCCGCGGCGATGACGTGATCGGCCTGCAGGCCGGTAACGTCCATCGCCAGCACCTTCTTGAACCCCGCCCCCAACGACAGCACCTGGAAGCCGCCCGAGTCGGTGAACGTCGGTCCCGGCCAGTTCATGAACGCTCCGAGACCGCCCGCGTCCTCGACGATGTCGGCGCCCGGCTGCAGGTATAGGTGGTAGGCGTTGGCCAGCACCGCCTGGGCGCCGAGTGACGCCATCGATTCGGGCAGCACCGACTTGACCGTGGCCTTGGTGCCGACAGCGATGAACGCCGGGGTGCGGATGACGCCGTGCGGAGTGCTGATGACGCCGGCGCGACCCAGCGCACCCGGCAACCGCGCCTCCACGTCGAAGCCGAAACCGGGCCGCGGCGACTCTGTGGTCGATCCCGGTGGCGTCACCCCCGCATCCAAGCAGCCGGCCGGCGCTCCCCCGGCCGCTGCCCTCGGCTCCGACGAAACCGGTGAACGGCCCGGGCTCCCCACCCTGGTGCGTGATCGCCACGTCGGTGGTCCCGGCAGGGCTCGGCGACCACCGTGGCCGTCATCTCCGCACCGTCGGGCAGGCGTGATTCCCGTCCGGCGAGGACACGAAGTCCCACGTCAGTTGTCCGGGGCGCTGCGCGCCGCCGTGGGGCGGGAAATGCGCTGTGGGAGGGTGCCGGGGCGAATTTTCACGTCAACTTCGCCGGCGCGGATGAAATCGTTGACTTCCGTACCACGATTCACATCGGGCGAAGGTTTGTCCGCGCGGTGGAAGTTGATCCGCGCCTCGGAGGCGGGGGCGAAGTTAACGGTGACAGGGGTTGCGGTGTCAGGCTCTCGGTGGGGTGAGCGACCGGAGACGATCGCGACGCCAACCAGCAGGGCGAAGACCCGAAGTCCCCGGGTGGTGCGGGCGATCCGCCGATCGTGCGGTGCCGCGCGCCGCCATTTGTGCGCTGGGACGGACATGCGAAATCCTTCCGTCCGGGGATTCGATCAGGAGGAGGCCGGTCGAATCGGTGATAACCGGCCGTGCGCCGACGGTCCCGCTGAGCCGGTCACATCGCCCGTGGGAAGTAAATCATCACCGCAACGCCTACCAGACAGATTGCGGCGCCGGCGATGTCGTAGCGATCGGGGCGGAACTTGTCCACGATCATTCCCCAGGCCAGCGATCCGGCGACGAAAACGCCGCCGTACGCGGCGAGGATGCGTCCGAAGTCGGCGTCTGGTTGGAGGGTGGCGACGAACCCGTACAAGCCCAGCGCGATGACGCCCGCGCCGATCCAGAGCAACCCCCGATGTTCCCGAACGCCTTGCCAGATCAGCCAGGCCCCGCCGATCTCGGCGAGCGCGGCGAGCACGAACAACGCGATCGAACGGGCGATGATCATGAGGAAGGCTAGGGCGTGTCCCGAGGATCTTGGTCGGCGGGTTAGCGTAGCCAGATCCCGATGCTCGCGACGTCGATGGTTCCCTTGTGGACGAACTCGCGTTTGTCGTACCTGGTGGCCACGGCCCGGTACCCGCGGAGCCGGTTGATCGCCCGCTCCACGGTGTTGCGGGTCTTGTAGATCTCCTT
>JADGOY010000188.1 GCA_017882715.1 Nakamurella sp.
CACATCGCGAAGTTCAAGGCACCCAAGTCGGTCGACTTCGTGCTCGAACTGCCCAGGACGTCGACCGGCAAGATCCGCAAACAAGAGCTGCGCAACGTCCGATAGGCCGGACAAGAGCAAAGCGACGAATGCCCGAGCGCGTGGTTCGGGCGGCTCGGCGCGGGTGTCCGAATACGGTCAGTGCGGCCGAGCGGCACCCCGGAGTGGTCCAGCGGGTGGCGAAACGAATCGTCGAACGACTTGAGTGCCACCGGGTGCCCGATTTCCTCGGCCGCCGCCACCCGCCTCGGCCGCGCTGCTCATCGCGCGGTACTGCACCCGTGGGATCCCCTATGGATTTCGGCCTGTTGGTGGGAGACCGTACTGACCGTCGAGAAGTACCGAAGGTACAGCGTTTTCGCGCTCAGTCGGCCGTGCTTGGCGCGGATGGCATCCGCGTCGGCCGGACTCGAGGGGCGCAGGTGCGCGACACCGCCGTCGGTGAGCGGCAGGTCGGCGTCCCACTGGTCAGGGCACCCGGCGGTCGGTGTAGCGGTCACGAGCGAGGTCGACCATCTCCCGCTGTCCTCACACCGCAGCAGCCGCCGCCCGCCCCGCGCCGCGCCCCGAGAACAGGCACCCGCCCAGGAAGGTGCCCTCCAGGGAGCGATACCCGTGCATGCCGCCGCCACCGAAGCCGGCCGCCTCACCGGCGGCGTAGAGCCCGACGACGGCGGAACCACCCACCCGCAGCACCCGGGATGACAGGTCCGTTTCCAGCCCGCCGAGGGTCTTGCGGGTCAAGATGTGCAGCCGCACCGCGATCAGCGGACCCGCAGCCGGATCCAGCATTTCGTGCGGCGCCACGGTGCGCATCGTCCGATCCCCGACGTATCGGCGAGCGCCCGCCACCGCCACCACCTGTGGGTCCTTGCCGAGCTCGGCCCGGACCTGGCCGTCCCGGAGGGTGACGATCCGGCCCAGCTCGCCGGCGTCCACCAGCGGTTCCCCGACCAGCTCGTTCATCTTGTCCACCAGGTCGGGCACTGTCGGCGCGGTCAGGAAGTCGACTCCGTGGTCGAGGAACGCCTGCACCGGTGGGGTGATCTTGCCACCGGCTCTGGTGGTCAGCAGCAGCTTCACCGATCGGCCGGTCAGATCCGGGTTCTGCTCGGAACCGGACAGCCCGAACTCGGGCCCGATCGTGCGCTGGTCCAGCAGGAACCAGGAGTGCGAGCGGCCGGTCGCGGTGATGTGCCGCAGGGCGCCGAGGGCGTCGAACCCCGGGAACAGTGGCGCCGGCAGCCGCCGGCCGAAGGCATCCAGCCACAGCGGACTGGGCCCGGTCAGGATCCGGATGCCGTGCGAGCTCCACACCGGCGAGTGATTGAGAATGCCCTCCGGGTAGTGCCACATGCGGTCCGGGTTGATCACCCGGCCGCCCGCACGCTCGGTGACGTCGAGCATCAGCCCGTCGGTCGAGTCGGGCACCCCGGAGAGCATGTGCGCCGGCGCCCGGCCGTCACCACCCGGCCAATTCCTCCGGACCAGATCATGGTTCGCGCCGATCCCGCCCGAGGTCACGATGACCGCGCCACAGCCAAGGGTGAACTCACCGACAACCGACCTGGACGAGCGCTCCCCTCGACTGGCGGTGGTCGGCTCCAGCATGTCACCCGCCACCCCGGTGACGACCTGACCATCGGTCACCAGCTCCGTCACCCGATGCCTGAATCTCAGCTGGACCCGACCGGCACGAACATGCTCGGTCACCCGGCGGACGAACGGGGTCAGCAACCCGGGTCCGGTTCCCCAGGTGACATGGAATCGCGGCACCGAGTTGCCGGGACCGCCGACCGGGTAACCACCGCGTTCGGCCCACTGGACGACCGGGAACAACGCGACGCCCTGTCCCCGGAGCCAGGCTCGTTTCTCGCCCGCCGCGAAGTCCAAGTAGGCCTGTGCCCATAGCCTCGGCCAGTGGTCCTCGGGCCGGTCGAACCCGGCGGATCCGAACCAGTCGGCCGCCGCCAGCTCCGCCGAGTCTTTGATGCCGAGCCGGCGTTGCTCCGGCGAACCAACCAGGAACAGCCCGCCGAACGACCACCATGCCTGTCCGCCGAGGCTGCCGGGCCCCTCCTGGTCGACGACGATCACCGATCGCCCGGCGTCCGCGGCTTCGGCCGCCGCGACAAGCCCGGCCAGCCCCGCTCCGACCACGATGATGTCCGCGTCCGCCATGCGCAGACCCTCCCACACCGCCGGTAGAATGCTGTCGCCGCCGCACATGTCATCCGGACGGCGATGGAAGCCTGGCGGGGCCCGTCCTGGAACCGTTGCTGGCTGCGACAGCCGCGGCCGAACGGTGTGCCCATCAAAGAACCCTCACCGCGCGTGGTCGGTTTCCCGAGGCGCCCGTGTGGAGCGTGACGTCCACCGCGCAGCCCGGTGCCGTCGGGGTGGGCCGTTGAGCAACGCGATCAGCGGCCAAGTCGCTCCACCGGGAACTCACAGGCCGGTTCGGCGATCACCGATTGTGCTTCCACCAAACAGATCTCACGGCTTCCGGCAGCGTGTGTGGCAGCCAGCACGCCGTAGACCGAGGACGCCACCCGAGCCAGCGCCAGCTCGATCCCCGTGGACAAATGCGCCAGGAAGAGCGCGGCGGTCACGTCACCTGCCCCGTTCACCCACAGCGGCAACCGCGGGGTCCGCACCCGGTAGGCACCGGTGGAATCCACCGCGAGCATGGCGATCTCGTCGTCCGAGATGCCTGCGTGCGCCACCGAGGTCACCAAAACGGTCGACGGGCCCATGGCGCGAACGGCGTCGACCGCGGTCAGCAGATCGTCCTGGGTGGCGAACAAGTCCGTCGCGGCGGCCGACGGATCGACCCCCGAAGCCAGGTAGGCAAGTTCGAAAGCGTTCGGTGTCAACACATCTGCCGCGGGCACCACCCGCTCACGCATCAATTCCGGGATCCCGGGGAGGACGAACATCCCGCGGCCGATGTCTCCCATCACCGGATCGCAGCAGTACAGCGCCGCGGGATTCGCCCGTCTGACCCTGTCGACCGCCCCGAGCACCACCTCCGCCACGCCGGGCGATCCCTGATACCCCGTGAGCACCGCGTCCGCGGTGTCCAGCGCACCCCGGTCGGCGATCCCCTCGATCACCTCGGCGACCACCACCGGGTCGAGCACCTGACCGCGCCACGCGCCGTATCCGGTGTGGTTGGAGAAATGTACCGTGTTGACCGGCCACACCTGATGACCGAGGCGCTGCAACGGAAACGTCGCGGCGCTGTTCCCGACGTACCCGTAGGCCACCGACGACTGGATGGACAGGATCCGCATGGATCCGGAGCGTAACCATGAATGGTCCGCGAGCAGTGACGACAATCGCTTCGTGCGCTTCGTGGCACACTGGGCAGCGCTCGTTCGAGCTGACCGGTTTGACCTGGACGTCTCCAAGGGTGCAGATGACCACTCCAGCGGTGCCGTCACGCAATGCTCATCAGGATGCCTACCAGGATGCCTACCAGGACGACGACCTCGAGTTCGGTGACGTGCACCCCGCGCTGGTACTCCCCAGGGAGCAGCTCGCCGGCCGGATCCAGCACACACTGATCGGCCAGGCGATCACCGAACGTCAGGTGCGCCACCATGTTCAGGAGACCCTCGAGCACGGATTCGACGCCGCGGTTGTGCCGCCGTGCTGGGTGTGGGCGGCCAAGGACGAGCTGCGCGGCACCGTGGCCCGCATCGGGTCGATCGTCGACTACCCGTACGGTTCCGGCATCACCGCGGGCCGGGTGGCCCAGGTCAAGGCGGTCGTCGACGCGGGCGTCGACGAGCTGGACGCCACGGTGAATGTCGGCTTCCTACTGTCCAGCCGGATGGACGATTTCACCGCCGACGTCAAGGCGATCGTCGAAGCGGCCGATCCGATCGGCGTCAAGCTGATGCTGGAACTTCCGTTGCTGGACGCTCGCCAGCGTGAGCACGCCGTCAACGCCGCGATCGGCGCCGGCGCCGCCTTCGTGTCGATAGCGTCCAGCGCGTCGGTGGGTATCGCCGATCCGGCCACCATCGCCTTCCTGCGGTCGTCGGTGCCCGCGTCGGTCGGGGTCAAGGCGTCCGGCGGGGTGCAGACCGTCGAGCAGGTCAGGTCGCTGCTCGCCGCTGGCGCCGATCTGATCGGCACGTCCGCCGGGGTGTGCATCGTGACAGGTGTGGGCACGGTCCCGGGCTCGCTGTATTCGTACTGAGCCGCGCTCCTGAGCCGCCACCGAAGCAGCCCCTGAGCCGCCCCGAAACTGGCTGACGGCCAGACACTGCCGGTGGTCGCTCTTCGCGACCCCATGGACCGTTGCGCCACCCGCGTGTCAGCCGCGCCCGAAATGTCTTGTCTGTGTCGTCGGGGCGACAAAGGTTCACTGCACCCGTTCATCATTCCGTGTCAGCCTCGGACTTCGTTGGGGCACTTACCAAAATGTGACCTCTGGGGTAATTGACACGGCGAGTCGTCGTGCCTAGTTTGTGTGACCACCGTACTAGTGCGTGATGCACGCCACGTGAAGGCGTCCGGGTCGTTCGTCCGGGCTGGTCCTGCTCCCCGGTCCTCGGTGTCCGTTGGAGTCCGACTCGCGCGTCACCACCACCGAACCACCGCCGATCGGTTGGTCGGCCGTGTCCTTCAGAAAGGAATGTCCATGCGCTTGAAGACCACAGCCGCGGTCGGTCTGTTGGCTGCCGGCTCCCTGTTGCTGGCAGCCGCCTGCAGCAGCTCGTCCGACACCGCGAGCAGTGCGACCTCCGCGGCCGGCTCTGCCGTGTCGTCGGCCACCAGCAAGGCCGGCAGCGCGGCGAGCTCCGCCGCGTCTGCCGCCGGCGGCAGCGGTGCCGCGGGCACCGGCAAGGTGGGCGTCATCCTGCCGGACACCAAGTCCTCCGCCCGGTGGGAGACCCAGGACCGCCCCAACCTCGAAGCCGCCTTCAAGGCTGCCGGTGTCGACTACGACATCCAGAACGCCAACGGTGACAAGGCCCAGATGGCCACCATCGCCGATCAGATGATCGCCAACGGCGTCACCGTGCTGGCAATCGTCAACCTGGACAGCGACTCCGGCGCGGCCATCGAGACCAAGGCCAAGTCGCAGGGCGTGCAGACCATCGACTATGACCGGCTGACCCTCGGCGGCGCGGCCGACTACTACGTGTCGTTCGACAACACCAAGGTCGGCGAACTCCAGGGCCAGGGCCTGGCCAAGTGCCTGGGTTCCGGTGACAAGAGCATCGTCTATGTCGACGGTTCCCCGACCGACAACAACGCCACGCTCTTCTCCGCCGGCGCGCACTCGGTACTCGACCCGATGACGAACTACAAGGTCGTTGCCGAGCAGCCGATCCCGGACTGGGACAACCAGGTCGGTGGCACCACCTACGAGCAGATGTACACCGCAGCCGGCGGCAAGATCGACGGTGTGCTGGCCGCCAACGACGGTCTCGGTAACGCCGTCATCGCGATCAACAAGAAGAACGGCGTGCAGCTCCCGGTGACCGGGCAGGATGCGACGGTCCAGGGATTGCAGAACATCCTCGCCGGAGATCAGTGCATGACCGTCTTCAAGGACACCACCCTTGAAGCAGCCGGACTGGCGGAGGTTGCCATCGCACTGGCCAACGGTGAGAAGCCCACCACCACCGGAACTGTGCAGGACGCCAAGGCCAACCGCGAGGTCGCCGCGATCTTGGAAACCCCGCAGGCCATCGACAAGACGAATGTGAAGGATGTTGTGACGGCCAAGGGTGTCACCGCAGCGGAACTGTGCACCGGCGAGTACGCCGCGATGTGCACCGCTGCTGGCATCAGCTGATCGAAGGTTGCCCGGCCCGGACGACGCATCCGCGTCGCCCGGGGCCGGGCGCCGAGTACGTTTCCTACCCTCCCTGGAGCCAAGGAGCAGCCGATGACACAGGCAACCGAGCCGATTTTGCAGTTGCGGGGGGTGGACAAGAGTTTCGGCGCGGTCCAGGTCCTGCACGAGGTGGACCTGTCGATCTACCCCGGCCAGGTCACCGCACTCGTTGGTGACAACGGCGCCGGAAAGTCAACCCTTGTCAAGTGTGTCGCCGGGATTTACAACATCGATGCAGGCGACTACCTGTTCGAGGGAAAGCCGGTTCAGGTCAGCAATCCGCGCGATGCGGCCGCCCTCGGCATCGAGATCGTGTACCAGGACCTCGCGCTCTGCGACAACCTGGACATCGTGCAGAACATGTTCCTCGGCCGAGAGCCCAAGTCGGGCATCGTATTGGACGAGGGCCAGATGGAGATCAAGGCCCGCGACACGCTCGCATCGCTGTCGGTGCGGACCGTCTCCTCGGTGCGCCAGTTGGTCGCCAGCCTGTCCGGTGGGCAGCGGCAGACCGTGGCCATCGCGAAATCGGTGTTGTGGAACTCCAAGGTCGTGATGCTGGACGAGCCGACCGCCGCGCTGGGTGTCGCCCAGACCAGGCAGGTCCTCGATCTGGTGCGCCGGCTGGCGGACAACGGCCTGGGTGTGCTGCTGATCAGCCACAACATGAACGACGTCAAGGAGGTCAGCGACCGGATCACCGCGCTGTACCTCGGCCGGGTGGCAGCCGACATTCCGGCCGCCGACGTGACCACCGGCCAGATCGTCGAATTGATCACTTCGGGAAGATCGGGCGAGCATGGCCTCGCTCCGGCAGTTGCGCAGGAGTCGGCATGACGCCACCACAGGACGGCCCCGACCCGAAGGTCGCCGAGGCCGATCGTGAGCTCGCCGCGGTCGACGGCGGGGTGATCGCTCCGGTCGCAGACGTCGAGGCCCGGGCCGCTTTCGCCGGCGACGCGGCCGGACCGGTATCGCTCGGCCAGTACTGGAACCAGTACCGGAACAAGCTCCGCGCCGGCGACGTCGGTTCGCTGCCAGCAGTTCTCGGTCTGCTGGTGCTGATCATCGTCTTCACCATCGCCGCACCGAGCACCTTCCTCACCACGTTCAACCTGGCGAACCTGCTCACCCAGGCCGGGTCCATCTGCGTGCTGGCCATGGGCATCGGCTTCGTTCTGCTGCTCGGGCACATCGACCTGTCCGCCGGTGTGATCGGTGGTGTCGGTGCGGGCGTGATGGCCGAGCTGATGCTGAAGCAGGGCCTCACCTGGTACCTGGCGGTGCTGATCGCGCTGCTGGTCGGCGTGGCGATGGGCATTTTCACCGGTGTGATGGTGTCCGCGGTCGGGATCCCCTCGTTCGTGGTGACCCTTGCGGCGTTCCTGGCCTACCAGGGAATCTTGCTGTGGATCATCGGTACCGGCGGCACCGTGCCGATCACCAGCGATGTCATCTTCGCGGTGTCCAACGGCAACATGCCGGTCACCCTCGGCTGG
>JADGOY010000189.1 GCA_017882715.1 Nakamurella sp.
ACCGACGCCGCGCTCGCGGAGACCGACGGCGCGCTCGACCCGCTCCCCGCGGAGGCGTCACCGGCCGGTTGATCGTGGCATCCGGCGACGCCGGCCGCGATCAGCAGAGCCACCGCGCCCGCCATGACGAGAGGCAATCTCCGTCGCAGGCGGACCCCCGAGCCGGCGTCCGACGGCGACCCCGGGGCCGGATCAGAGTGCTTCAACCCTTCGATCCCCCTCGGGACGCTCCGCTGGTCCCTCACGCTTCGATGCGTCCCTCCCTTCATCATGCGTGCGACGACCGGGTCGCGGGCGCAAGACACCCGAAAGTGGTCGCCCCCGGTCCGCTCAGCGAGCACGGTCCGGTGCCGTGCTTCGAGCAGGTCATTCTCGAGTGCGTGCCAGTCGCCGCCCCGCGCAGAACAGCCGTATCGGGTGCACCAGCGTCACCACGGCCGCCAAAGCCGCGACGAAACCGATGGCCACCGCGACGGGCCTCCACGGAAACGCCGGCGGCCGAGAGGATCGGTCCCGGTCTTACTCCGGGCTCCGCAGGTGATCCCACAAGGCCTGGGCACCGGCCTGTCCTGCGGCCTGAGCGCGCTGACCGGCCCGGCCGTGCAGGTGCGCACCCGCCGCCGCCGCCAGCAGCGGGGTCAGTCCGGAAGCCAGCAGCGACCCGATGACCCCCGAGAGCACGTCGCCCGACCCGGCGGTGGCGAGCCAGGATGATCCCGTCAGGTTGACGGTGGCCCGCCCGTCCGGTGCGGCCACCAGCGTCCGGTGCCCCTTGAGCAACACCGTGGCGCCGCTCACGGCCGCGGCGTGGCGGACCGCGGCCAGCCGGTCGTCGAGGTCGATGTCCGGGAACACCCGGGCAAACTCCCGGTCGTGCGGGGTGAGCACCGTCGGCCGTCCCGCGCGCTTGCGTTCGGCCAGCAGGGAGTGGGTCTGGGCCAGCACCGTGAGGCCATCGGCATCGACCAGCACCGGGACGTCCCGGGATAGCGCCCACCGCAGCTGCGCGATCGCAGCGCCGTCGGTGCCCAGCCCGGGGCCGACCACCCAGGCCTGCACCTGCCCGGCCGTGGCGGCGTCGTCGACGGCGACCACCTCGGGCCAGCGGGCCAGCACCGCGGCGGCCTGCTTTCCCGCGTAGCGCACCATGCCGGGCCGCGTGCGGACCGCTCCACCTGTGCAGAGCACGGGAGCGCCCGGATACCCCGGCGACCCGGCCAGGATGCCGACCAATCCGCCGGTGAACTTGTCGGCACCCGGTCCCGGCGTCGGAATCAGCCTGGCCACCGCACCGTCGGTCATCGCGACCAGTTCGGCCGGGCGATCGGACATGTCCATACCGATGGGGTCGCAGATGATGGTCCCGGTCTGCGCATCGGCGAGCAGCAGGCCGCTCTTGATGCCCCCGAAGGTGACGGTGACATCGGCGAGGAAGGCCGGACCGTCGACCCGGCCGGTGTCCGGCTCGATCCCGCTGGGCAGGTCGACGGCCACCCGGAGGGCGCTGCCGGCATTGGCCTGTTCGATCAGCGCCGCCGCAGGCGGGCGCAGCGGGGGCTTCGCCGCCAGGCCCACCACCCCGTCGATGACGACGTCGGCCTGGTCGATGACGGTGCTGACGTCCTGGGCATGGTGATGCCTGATCCGACCGCCGACGCGCCGCAGCGCCGCCAACCCGGCGGGATGCGCCTTGTCTGGTTGCAGCAGCACGGCGGTGACGGACATCCCGCGGCCGCGGAGCATCGCCCCGGCGAACAGCGCGTCACCGCCGTTGTTGCCGGAACCGACAAGTAGCACCACCCGCTTGCCTGGGCGCGGCCTCGACGTCCGCTCGGCCACGGCCAACGCCACCGCGGCGGACGCCCGGCGCATCAGGGTGACGTCACCGTCCCTGGCCAGCGCGATCGCCTCGACGGCGCGGATCTGCTCGACGGAGTAGGCGTTGATCATGTGATCCATCCTGGTGCCTGGCTGCCGGCACGCACCACCGAGGCGACCCGGATCGTCCGCCCCTCCCGCCGGCGCCCCCGACGCCGATGGCGTGGCGGCGGTCGACGAGACTCCCGCAGCGGATTGTGCGGAGGAGAAGGGCAAGCCGTCAGCAGTGTTCCGGCCAAGAACGCAAACCCAAGGATGCTCACGCTCTCGTGGCCTGGGCTTCGATGCCTCCCATTCATGGGAGCAGCCATTTCCGCAGGTGATTGCTGCTTGATCGGAAGGTGATGATCGGTCGAGCATCTAACCTTGTGTCGGTGGAGATCACGGTTCCGCACAGACTGCGCCCGGGAGATTCCGACATCACCGCACTCCAGGGGGCGATGCTCGCCCGCGCACACCTCGTCACCTGTTGCGGCCCGCACTGGGCGACGTTCGGGATGCGCGACCATTCGACCAGACCTGGGATTGGTTCCGCGCGATGCTGCTGGCCGACCTCCCCGTGACCATCACTCCGGCCACCATCTGGACGGACGAAATGCGGTGTCTCGACCAGGACCACCGCGAGCCGCGCCGCACCGATGGATGGTCGACGATCCGCGGTCTGGTCATCGGGCGATTTCAGCGAGCCAGTCACATCGACCGGGCCGTTCTGGAAAAGGTCCTCGCCGTGCGGCCGGTGCTGGACGGCCGTCCGATTCTGGCGAACGTGGATTTCGGCCACACGTTCCTGCTCGCGACCCTGCCGATCGGCGGACAGATCGCCATGAACGACACGCCGGACAGACCGACCCTGACGGTCAGCGACTGCGCCGGCTGACCCTCTCGCCGTGAGGCGTCACCCCAGCGCAAGGACGACCGCCGCCGCGATACCGGAGTCGTGCGAGACCGACAGCCGCCAGCCCGTCACCCCGGCGGCCGCGGCCGCGGCCGCGACCGTGTCGAGCACCCGCAGCACCGGTTGGCCCGAGGACTCCGACACGACCCGGCAGTCGTGCCATTCCATCCCGGCAGGCACACCCAGCGCCTTCGCCACCGCTTCCTTGACCGCGAAACGGGCAGCGAGCGAGGCGGGCCCGCGAGGGCGCCCAGCCGCGGTGACCATTTCTTCCGCGCTGAACAGCCGCGCTGCCAGCGCGGGTGTGCGCACCAGCATCGCGGCGAATCGGTCGACCGCGACCACGTCGATCCCGACCGAGATCACCCGAGCGCCCGGCGGTACCGGCGCAATCACCACAGGTCCGCAGGCGCCGCGGCTGGCATGTCGGCGCCGTCACAGGCGCTGGGCAGCAACACCCGCAGCAACACCCGCCCCGTCACCGCCGCGCCGCAGGTAGGACTGCGCCGCATCACCTGCGGGCACCGCAGGCGATGTTCGGTCACCAGCGGCACGGTACCCGTCTCGTGCATCACCCTCGGGTCCACCATGGTCGTCGCGACTGCAGGGCGACGTCCGCACACCTGCCGAGCGCCGCTACTCGACCGTCACCGACTTGGCGAGATTCCTCGGCTTGTCGATGTCGTACCCGCGGGACCGGGCGATCTCCGCGGCCAGGATCTGCAGCGGGATGGTGGCCACCAGCGGCTGGAACAGCTTGGGCACCCGCGGCAACTCGAGCAGGAAATCCGCGAACGGTGCAACGGTGTCGTCGCCCTCCTCGGCGATGACGATGGTGCGCGCGCCCCGGGCCTGGATCTCGCGAATGTTCGAGAGCAGCTTGGAGTGCAGCATGGGGTCGGCCTTGGGCGATGGGGTGATGACCACCACCGGCAGACCCTCCTCGATCAGCGCGATCGGCCCGTGCTTCAACTCCCCCGCGGCGAAACCCTCCGCGTGCATGTACGCCAGTTCCTTGAGCTTCAGCGCCCCCTCCAGCGCGACCGGGAAGCCGACGTGCCGACCCAGGAACAACACGGCCTTGGAGCGGGAGATGTCGGCGGCGAGCTCGCGGATCGGATCCATCAACGTCAGGGTGGTCGCGACCGCGGCCGGCATCTCGGAGAGCAACTCGAACTCGCGGGTGACTTCGTCTCGGTACTTGGTGCCGCGGGCCTGCGCCAGCGCCAGCCCGACCAGGTAGTTGGCGGTCACCTGCGCCAGGAATGTCTTGGTGGCGGCGACCCCGACCTCGGGCCCGGCGTGGGTGTACAGCACCGCGTCAGACTCGCGGGGGATCTGCGAGCCGTTGGTATTGCAGATGGCCAGCACCCTGGCTCGCTGACGGCGCGCGTGTCGGACCGCCTCGAGGGTGTCGGCGGTCTCCCCTGACTGTGAGACGGCGACCACCAACGTTTCCCGGTCCAGCACCGGGTCCCGGTACCGGAACTCGCTGGCCAGCTCCACCTCGACCGGCAGCCGGGTCCAGTGCTCGATGGCGTACTTGCCGATCAGCCCCGAGTGAAACGCGGTGCCGCATGCCACGACGAAGACCTTGTCGATCGTGCGGAGCTCGTCCTCACCGAGCCGCTGCTCGTCGAGCACGATGCCGTTGCCGTCGAAGTGACCCAGCAAGGTGTCGGCCAAGGCATGCGGCTGCTCGGCGATCTCCTTGTCCATGAACGTGGGATAGCCGCCTTTCTCGGCGGCGGACAGGTCCCAATTGACGTGGAAGGCCTTGAAGTCGGCCTCCCGGCCGCTGAACGAGGTGACCTCGTAGCCGTGCGACGTGATGACCACCAGCTGGTCCTGCCCGAGTTCGACGGCCTCGCGGGTGTGCGCGATGAACGCCGCCACGTCACTGGCCAAGAACATCTCGCCGTCGCCGACGCCGATCACCAGAGGCGAGTTCCGGCGCGCGGCCACCAGCATGCCCGGCACGTCGGCGTGCCCGGCTACCAGGGTGAATGCACCTTCCAGGCAGCGGCACACGGCGGCCATGCTGGCGGGCAGGTCACCGGCGGTCGGTCCCTGCGCGAAGGCCTGGCCGAGCAGGTGCGCCACCACCTCGGTGTCGGTGTCGCTGCGCATCTCGATCCCGCGCGACTCCAGGTCCTTCCGGATGGTGACGAAGTTCTCGATGATGCCGTTGTGGATGACCGCGACCCGGCCCGTCGCATCTGTGTGCGGGTGCGCGTTCCGGTCGGTGGGCCCGCCATGCGTGGCCCAGCGGGTGTGACCCATCCCGGTGAGCCCGGCCAGAGCGACGTCGCCGCTGTCGATGAAGTGCTCGAGGTTGCCTAGCACACCGGCCTTTTTCGCGGTGGACAGGCCGCCCTCACCGTCGACGATGGCCACCCCGGCCGAGTCGTAACCGCGGTATTCCAGCCGCCGGAGTCCCTCCAACACCAGAGGAAGCGCCTGACGAGGCCCGGTGTATCCGACGATGCCGCACATGTCTGCAAGGTTAATCCCTGGGCCGGGCAGGGCTCGGGTCCACCATCCGGTGCGGCTGGCTCGGCTCGTCACGCGGTGTTGACGCAGCGGATGAGCCGTGGCGCACTCGTCCGGGGGGCCACGAACGAGTCGGCCGCCGCGGGGCCTCGTCACACAGGTGGAAGGACGACGCCGAAACCGGACACGGCGAGCCGTAACACCACCTGTCCGGGGGCGAGGAGATCGGCGATCTTCGCTGCGCTGAGAACCTCGAGTTCGGCGAGCCTCGTCCGGTACAGATCGGGCCCGACCAGTCTGGCGGCCTGCAACTGTCCGACGTTGAGCCACACCTTCTGCCGAGCCTCCCGGAGAAACCGTTTCGAGCCGAGCCGGTTCAGCGGGTCGAGAAGTTTGTCCAGCGCGCCGCGAGGGCCCAGTGCGTCGTCCTCCGCCGCGACCCGCGACGCGAGCACGGCGTCGATCCGCACGTGATCACGCCGGCGGCGCGCCATCAGGACCGGATCAGCGAAGTCGTCGTCGCTGATGACGTCGAGCAGCGCCTGCGGCAGGTCGTAGTTGACGTGCGCATTGATGCCGAGCAACACATGACGCAACGGCGGCAGGTCTGGCGGCGCGTCGAAGGCAAGCCGCCAGGGCCGCGGAACCGACATAGGGGAGTCGGCGACGAGGGCCTCGGCGCCACCGGTGTCGGACCGGTCGCCGAATGACGCGCCGGCGCCGTCGGTCTCGGTGACATATGCGTCATACGCCCGCAGGTACAGATCGGCGAATACCACGTCCCAACGCTCGACCCACTCCGGATCCTCGAAACGCGCGTCCTCGATGGCGGTGCCGACGGCCCTCGTGGTGCGCAGGTAGGTTTCGGCGAAGATCCGCCGATGTGCGTACGCGGCCGCAATGGCGTCGACCCGTTGTTGCATGGAGTCGAGCACAGCCGCGACGGTCCGATCGTTCGTCATCACCATGTCCGTCCTTCGGAGCCGGACCATCGACGGCTCGCCGACAGTCGCACTCACATTCCCATCCGGTCAGCCTGGCATTTCGAACACCGTGGGAGCACCATCGAATTCCTGAATCGCCACGGAGGCCGGCATGCCAACGCCATCGACCCGCTCCGCTGCCCGGAGCTTCGATCCTGTCGTCATCGGGCGGCGGGAATGCGACGCCTGGGCCGCGTACTACCGCCGCGAATGGGTGCCTGTCCTGCGCGCCGCGATCGGCATGGTGGACGCCGGATTCGGTCTGGGCCGTCGGCGCACGTTGCTCGGCGCCTGGCATGTGTTGCGGGCCAACCAGGTCTGGGCGCCCTACCCGGACAACGACCCCGACGCGGCCCGCGAGCACATGCGGAGGTTCTATTCGCTGGTCTTCTCCGACGGACATCCGCATCTCGATCCTGTTCGAGCGGCGGCGCTGGAGGTCGAGTGGTGGCGGGTGCACCGCATGCATCAGCACGCCGAGGATGTCACGCAGGACACCCTCACCGCGGCTCTGGTCGACCTCTACGCGTACGTCTACCAGCTCCCTGGCGGTGCGGTCAGGGATGCGGCGCGCCTACGGATGGAGGCGATGGACTGCTCCGACCGATGGGTCGCGGCCGGATGTGCGCTGAACGACCCGCTGCTTGCCCACGAGCGACGCCTGCTGGTCGCGTCGTACACGGCCCTGCGGGACGCGATCGATCGGGGGTGAGCGGCGCTGCGAGAGCGGGCCGGTACGGCGGGCTCGCTGGCGGTGGGCTCGCTGGCGGTGGGCTCGCTGGCGGTGGGCTCGCTCTGAGCGCCACAACAACTCCGCGCCCCATTTGTGGACTTCGCGCCGGAATATGCTGGCGCTGAGTCACGAAAAGTGGCGCTGAGTCGCCGGAAACCGGCCCGCAGTCGCCTGCGAGCGCGCCAACAGCGCACACCGACCGCGCGACCAGCGCACACAGACCGCGGCTCAGGCCTCCACCGGCCGGCCGCCGCGGGCCAGCGCCGCCTGCGGATCCAGCACCGGCGCGAGCGCCCCGGGCTCCGGGGTCGAATAACCCGCGCGGTCCTCCGGCGCCGACGCGGCCACCGCGCGGATGTCCGCCCACGCCCGCAACGCCGCGATCTGCTCCGCCTGGGTTACCGACAGCGGCAC
>JADGOY010000190.1 GCA_017882715.1 Nakamurella sp.
GACAAGGTCAAAGCGGGCACGTAGCTCGAGCGGGATGTTTTTCCCCACCGAGCGGACGAAATCGACGCCCGAGTTTCCCGTCCACCGGGGTTCGTGAACAGGGATCCGATGCATGCGCGGGATCCGCCGCCGGAAGCCGGATCAACGACAGTGACATGGTCAATCCGAATGGACGGCCATTGTCCAGAGGGACCACAGCATTCGCGCACTGGAAGCCGTCCCGGCACGCCGTCCAGTCCATGGCGGGACTACGGCAAACGGGCAAGACTCGACACAATCGCCGCGCACAACATCATCTGCGTAACCATCGACATGATTCGAGAAACCAAACATGTCAACAACTTTTCCGCTCCGACCATGAACGTTCACCATATGTCCGTGGATTCGCGCGATGCTGACCGAAAGAATCAAATGTCCGCGGGATTCTGGCACCGACCAGCCGATCAATGGGATTCGCCCGGGTTCCGAGGCGGGATGATGACGCAGGATCCCGGATGCCCAGCATCTGGTGCGACGCTGCGGAGTCGAGGGCAGGCCGCGCCGTGCAGGGCAAAGAGGCGATCCAGAACGCCTGCCGTTCGCAGGCGACGCCCCGACCAACCGAGCCGTGGGGACCCGATCGACAGTCGTCGGGCCCGACGTCAGCCGACGGCGACCCGCTACCAGCGCCGCCGGATGACCTCGGCAGGATGGCACTCATGCGCACCGTCGAGGAACACGCCCGGATCATCGCCGGTCTGCTCGAGCCCACCCCGTCGGATTCCCTTCCGCTGGCCCACACGGTCGGTCTCGTGTTGGCACAGGATCTGGTCGCGACCATCGACCTGCCGCCGTTCGCCAACTCGGCGATGGACGGATACGCGGTCCGCGCCGTCGATGTCACCGCGCCACCTGTGACACTGCCTGTCTCCCAGGACATCCCGGCCGGTCGGATGGACAACCAGCCGCTCACACCTGGCACCGCCGCCAGGATCATGACGGGCGCCCCACTCCCGCCGGGCGCCGAGGTGATCGTGCCGATCGAACGGACCGACGGCGGAGAGTCCGCAGTCCGGATCGACAGCGCCCCGGCGCCCGGCGTGCACGTGCGGACCAGGGGTGAGGACGTCGCCGCCGGGACAGCCGTGCTGGCAGCTGGTATGGTCATCGGCCCCGCCCAGGTCGGCGTCGCGGCTGCACTGGGCTTCGCGGAGCTCGTGGTCCGTCGTCCGCTGCGGGTGTTGGTATTGTCCACCGGCACCGAGCTCGTCGCACCGGGACAACCGCTGCGGCCCGGACAGATCTACGAGTCGAACGCCCCGATGCTTGCCGCCGCGATGGCGTCGGTCGGCGCCACCGTCACGATCGAGCACTTCGTCCCCGATGACGTGGACCACCTGCGGGCGGCGCTGGCGGGCGCGGCCGCGGACATCGACCTGATCGTGACCTCCGGTGGCGTGTCGGCCGGCGCGTACGAGGTGGTGAAGGACGCGCTCACCGATCAGGGTGTCGAGTTCGCCAAAGTGGCCATGCAGCCGGGCATGCCGCAGGGCGCGGGCCGGTTCCAGGGCGTCCCGGTGGTCACCCTGCCGGGCAACCCGGTCAGCTCCTACGTGTCCTTCGAGGTGTTCCTTCGGCCGGCCATCCGTGCCGCCATGGGCCACCCGGACGTCACCCGGCCGATCGTGCGGGCGCCGTTGTCGGCGCCGTTGAATTCCCCGGCCGGAAAACGCCAGTTCCGGCGCGGCCAGCTGGATGCCGTGGCCGGGACGGTCGCGGCGTGGGGCGGACCCGGCTCGCATCTGCTGTCCTGGCTGGCCGGAGCCGACTGCATCATCGTCATCGGCGATGACGTCACCTACCTGGAAGCCGGTGACGACGTCGAGGTCTGGCTGCTGGGCTGAGCCGCTCACCGCGGACGATGCTCGAGCCGCTGTTCCGTTGCTCTTCCCGCAGCCAGAGCAACGCGCGGGCCTGCCGAGCACCGTGCCGCACATCAACACCCAGCCTCGGTGCGCACATGGAGCCTGCGAGAGCGGTTCGCCGAGGGCGCCGCGGCCCTCGACGGCGGGCGCTGGCCGCCACGAGGGAGCCCGCGCCGGGAGGACTCGCAGTACGTCTACCGCCGGGTCGGCCCGCCCTGCCAAATCTGCGGCACGGAGGTTCTCCGCGAACTCCTTGCCGCCCGGAATCTCTACTGGTGCCCGACCTGCCGGGCGCGCTGAGCGCGCGCACGAAGTAGCCGGACCGATTGCTCAGGCGATGGGTTCACCGGCCGCCGGGGGCGCCCGAAACCCGGCACGAACTGCCATGCCGCCGGATATCACCGACGCCACGATGGTGATCAGCGCGCCCAGCAGGAAGGCGGCCGCCTCGCCCGGCGCGAGCAGGTTCTGCTGCGCCCCAACAGTCGCCGCGGCCACGGGCACACCCAGCTGCGCCGCGGCGAGGGCGCCCAGGCTGATCGGCTGGCCGAAGACCCGCATCGCGGCGTGCACCACGATCGCGCCGATCCCCAACAGCAGGCCCAACGCGATGACCGAGGGGTGCCGCCCGAGATCGCGCAGATCCAGTGAACATCCCAGCCACACGAAGAACAGTGGTCCGAGGAACCCCTCGGTGACGGCGAAAAGCTGATGAGCCAGCCGCCGCGGCTCGCCGACCGCCGAGACCGCGAGGCCGAGGGCGAATCCGGCCAGCATGATCGAGACGTGGGTGGCCTGGGCCAGCGCCGCCAGCGCGAACAGAGAGATCAGGCTGATCCGCAGTTCGAGCGCGAACTTTCGGGTTTCCGATACGTTGTGGAGCTGTTTGCGCGCCCCGGATCGTTCGGCCGCACGCAGTGCGAAGAAGATCACCATGGCGGCGGCCGAGACCAGCACCGCCCCGACCGCGGCACGCGCCGCATTCGACGGATCG
The DNA here is from genome assembly GCA_017882715.1 of Nakamurella sp. Taxonomy (GTDB): domain Bacteria; phylum Actinomycetota; class Actinomycetes; order Mycobacteriales; family Nakamurellaceae; genus Nakamurella. Next base: position 2,899 of record JADGOY010000190.1, read on the forward strand.
ATGACCAGCGGCAGCGCGACGATGCAGGCGGTGTCGGCCACCGCGATCTGCGGCAGCAACGCCACCACCTGCGGTCCGCCCAGCCCCAACGAGTCGACGATCGGCAGGATCAACGCGGCCGATGACGAGGCCATCAGGACCGCGTAAACCGGACCGTTCCCGGTCTGGAACAGCGCGGCGATTCCAAACGCCGCAGCGCCGGCGAGGATCGCGACGAGGCCGGCCCGCAGGGCGCCGGGCCCCAGCGAAGAACGCATGGCCGGGTCCCGCATCGGCACGTGCGAACCGGCCACGAACATGATCAGCGCGAACCCGATGTCGGCCAGAAAGGTGAACGTCGGATCCGTCGAGTCGAGGTAGCCCAGGATGGTGGGTCCGAGCAGGATGCCGGCCAGCAGCTCACCGACGATGACGGGCAGGTGAGTCCGCCGGGGCAGCGCCAGCAACGGCCCGAGAACCGCCACCAAGGCGATCACCGCGAGCGTTGCGAAGTTCATCCGGCACCTTCTCGCCCGTCCGCCACCAGCACAGATCAGTATTGTTCAGATTGATCGGCCACGAGCAGGCGTTGGTTCAGGCTCGCAGGTCCGGCGGGAGTGAGCGACCGATCGGGCCGAGGACACAGTCAGTGGGAGAATTTCCGGCGCTCGCGGCGAGGGCCTCTCGCAGTTGCAGTGCCATCGGACCATGCCGTGCAACCTGCCCAGCTCGGCCTCGGTGACGGCGGTCAACTGTTCCGGGCACTGAGCAGCCGGCAGCCGTTCGCGGGTGCGGGGGTCCGGCGGGCAGATCGTCGGGGTCGGGACCGGTCACGGCGGTGGCCTGGTGAGAGTCAGTTCCGAGCGCTACAGCAGGGACGCTACAGAAGGGAATCGTCGTACTCCCCGGTCAACGAGCCCCCCGCGTCACCGGTGTTCGTGACGCGCGTTGGCTCGATCAGCATCGCCTGGACCTCGCCGTCGGCGATGGGGCAGTGCTCGACGCCGCGCGGTACCACGTACAACTGGCCCGGCGTCACCGTCACGTCACCGTCCCGCAGCTGGATGGTGAGCGTTCCGTCGACGACCAGGAGCAACTCGTCGGTGTCATCATGGGTGTGCCAGACGAACTCACCTTGATCCTGACGAGCTTGATCCCGTAGTCGTTGAGCCGGGCTATCACCTTCGGCAAGAAATGCCCGGAGAACAGCGAGAACTTCTCCGCCAGATCGACGGCGCGGTTGACCATCGGACCAGTATCCCGACGGATCGCCGCGTCGCCACGCCGAGCCCGACACCGTCCGCTTACCTCTGCAGGCTGAACCCGGCGACGACGGGCAGGTGGTCGCTACCGTCGGCGGCCAGCACCTGATCGGACACCACGGTCATGCCGCGGCTGAGCACGTGATCGGGCCGGGTCATCGGGAACGTGGCCGGCCAGCTGAACCCGAATCCGCCGTCCACGCTCTGCCGGGAATCAGCCAGTTCTCCGGTCAGCGCCTTCAGCGCCGGGTCGGTCGACGCGGTGTTCAGATCGCCCATGACGATCACCCGCGGCGCCTTGTCTGCCGCCACCAGCGCGGCGAGCTCGCTGACGCCCTGGTCACGGGCGGCTGTGTCGCCGGGCCGCACCGAAGGCAGGTGCACGACATACACGGAGATGTCGCCATCGTGCTGGTGCACCGTCGCCTGCAGCGCGCGCGGCCATCCCAGACCCAGCTCGAGCGGCGTCACCTGACCGAGCGGCCACTGCGACCACAGTCCGACAGTGCCGACCCGCTCGCTGTACTTGTACTGGCCATCCAGCACGGCGGCCGCGTCGTCACCGACGGTTACGGACAATTCCTGGACGGCGACCAGTCCCGCGCCGGTGGCCATCAGCTGACGGACCGAGGAGACGGGATCGTCGTTGGTCGCTCCGATGTTCTGGGTGGCGACGGTCAGGTCGGTGAGCTGTCCGGCGCCGGCGGTCAGGGTCAACTGGGGGATGAACATTGCCGACCAGACCACGGACGCCGCGATGACAGCGGCAAGGCCCCACCAGGCCCGCCTGATCAGGGCTGCGATGCCGAGCAGCACCAGCAGCAGTGCGCTCCACGGCAGGAAGCTGGTCCACGCCGCGCCCACCCCGTTCAGCGACGGGATCCAGGGTGCGAAACCGACGCCGGCAGCGATGACCGCCGCCGTCACCGCGATGCCGATGCCACGCCTGGAACGGCGTCGAGGAGCCGGCTGCGGGGTCGGCGGCTGCATCGGCGTCGAGGCATAGTCGGTGCGAGACCGGCGCAAGGGCGTCGTTTCAGGGGTCACCATGCGGGGACGCGCGAGGTCGTGGCCAGGTTGCTACGCCGACGAGGCGGGTTGCCAAACGAGTGTGGTTGCGCTGCGCGCGGCGAGCCGCAGTCCCGGCCGTCGGTGCCGACCAGCGGTAGCGTGACCGTTCCCAGTTTGTTCGGCGGCGGTCGGCTGGACCAATGCCAGCAGGAGGCAGCGATGAGCACAGTGGACCGACCAGCCGGGCCGACGCCCGAGGCACCGACCGCCCCGGGTGAGCACAACCCGGAGACCGACGACCTCGGCCTGCCGACGTTCAGCAGCCGCGACTGGGTCGCATCGGCGAATGCCCTGGCGAAGCGACACCCGGACGCCGCGGTGCTGGTGCGCCGTTCGACATCTCCACCACATACCGGGCCGGCGCACGCTTCGGCCCGCGGGCGCTGCGCTCGGCTGCCTACGACCCGGGGAGCTATCACCTGGATCTCGGGCAGGAGATCTTCGACTGGCTGGATGTGGTCGACGCCGGTGATGCCTACTGTCCGCATGGCCAGACCGAACGTTCGCACAGCAACATCGAGGCCAAGGTCACCGATGTGCTGGCCGCCGACGCGTTTCCGGTGATCATCGGCGGCGACCACTCGATCACCTGGCCGGCGGCGACGGCGGTGGCCCGCAAATACGGCTGGAGCAAACGGGGACTGCGGCATTTCGACGCCCACGCCGACGCCGCGGACACCATCGAAGGCAACCTCGCCTCGCACGGCACGCCGATGCGCCGCCTCATCGAGTCCGGTGCGGTCCGGGGTCGCAACTTCGTGCAGGTCGGCTTGCGCGGGTACTGGCCGCCGCCGGACGTTTTCGACTGGATGCGCGAACAGGACATGACGTGGCACCCGATGCAACGAGGTCTGGGAACACGGGATGCGGCCGGTGATCGCCGACGCGATCGCCCGGGCCGGTGACGGCTGCGACCGGATCTACGTTTCCGTCGACATCGACGTGCTGGACCCGGGTTTCGCGCCCGGCACCGGCACTCCCGAGCCCGGCGGGATGAACCCTGCGGACCTGCTCCGGGCCGTCCGGTCCATCGCATTGGAGACGCCGTTGGTGGCGCTGGACGTGGTGGAGGTCGGGGTCGAGGATGATCCACGCAGTGGTCAATTAGCGCTATTGATGATCTTGATCGAGGTGCGTCGGGCCGACAGTCGGTGAGCGGTCGCCTCGGTGCGGATGTGTCGGTAAATGGTCATGGGTGACGCCGCAGGAGGTGGCGATCTCGGCCATGGTGAAGTGTCGGGCGTCGTACATTCGTTGAGCTTTGCCGATGAGGTCGTCCGTCATTTTCGGTTTGCGGCCGCCTTTGTGGCCGCGGGCCACCACCGGAACGCCGCGTCCGGGCCAACGGAGCCGCACCGGCCTCAACTCCGCCACCCCCGCCGACACCGTCACCCGGCTCACCCCCGCGGCCCGGGCCACCAACGCCACCCCGCCATGACCCAGCACCGAGCCTCGGCCCCCATCGCCAACCGTCGCTGACGCTCATCCAGATGCGGGAACAACGCCGCGAACTTGGCCGCCAACGACGCTCCGACATCCGCTCCCACCGCCATACCGCGACCATGCCACCGAAAACACGATAAGTAGAGGTCATTTGTTTACCAGTCCTAACATCGGATTCGTCGCGTCCGCAGTTGACGCGAGCAGGCCGTGGATCCGGTCGGCGGCAGCCTCCCCTCACCGCCGCGACCAGCCGGATCAGCACCGAGATTCCCGGCAGCAAGACGAGGTTCCGTCGCAGCCACCCCACCCCGTGATCGAACAACGCCCCCGGGCCCTCCGCGTGCGTCCACGCCCGGCCGTCAAGGAATCGGTGGAACTCCGCGAAACCCCCCATCCTCCAAAACCCTGAACCCGTAGGCCTTTCGGATCTCCCAGGCATGCTCGTACGCAGTCATCTCACGGGCCGCATACCCCGTCACGCACGACGAATCCTCGATGCCGAGCTGCTCGGCCACGTACTCCACAACCGGCCACGGCACATCCACCGGGTCCTTCAGTTCAGGAACACCCCGATACACCGCACCGTCGCCGCCTGCACCATCAACCTCCCCTGCCAGTTGCGCCACCACCGTCGACAACCAT
>JADGOY010000191.1 GCA_017882715.1 Nakamurella sp.
GTTGAGCCGTGCCGTCAGTCGTTCCGCCAGGCGCCGGGAGTTCGCGAAAACGATGGTGGAGCGATGACTTTCGATCAGGTCGACGACCCGCTCCTCCACATGCGGCCAGATCGAGGTGCGCGCGACCTCACCGGCGGCCTTGCCGGTCAGGTCGTCGGTGGGCGAACCCATCGCGCTCATGTCCGGGACCGGAACCACGACATCGACGTCGATCTGCTTGGCCGACGGCGGTTGGACGATGGTCACCGGACGGCCGCCGGCCAGGAAGCGGGCCACCTCGTCGACGGGGCGGACCGTGGCGGACAGACCGACCCGTTGCGCCGGCCGGTCCAGCAGGGCGTCGAGCCTGTCCAGCGAGACCGCAAGATGCGCACCGCGTTTGCTGCCGGCGACGGCGTGCACTTCGTCGATGATCACGGTGCGGATACCGCTCAACATCTCCCTGGCCCGGCTGGTGAGCAGCAGGAACAGCGATTCCGGCGTGGTGATGAGGATGTCGGCGCCCTCGCGGGCGAAGGCCCGGCGGTCGCCGGAGGGGGTGTCGCCGGACCGGACCGCAACGGTGATCTGCGGCAGCGTCACTCCGCGGCGCGCCGCGACCGCCCCCACCCCGGTCAGCGGTGATCGCAGGTTGCGTTCCACGTCGACCGCGAGGGCCTTCAGCGGGGAGACGTACAGCACGGAGCATCGTTCGGCGGCTGAGGATCGCGCCGCTGCCCGGGCGGTCTCCGCACTCCCAGACGGCTGCCGGTCGGCCAGGCCCCGGGAGACCAGATCGTCGATCGCCGACAGAAAGGCCGCGAGAGTCTTGCCGGATCCGGTGGGCGCGACCACCAAGGTGTGCTCGCCCCGGCCGATGGCGTCCCAAGCGCCGGCCTGAGCCGCGGTGGGTGAGGCGAACGCGTCGGTGAACCAGTCCCGGACGAGCGGGGCGAAACGGTGCAATGACTCGACCGGGTCCGCCGCCGGGACGGCCGGGGATACAGTCGATCCCTCCAGATCCGACGACGCTTGGGGGGCGATGGGCGGACGGTGCCGGCGGGGTACCCGCGCGCCGTCACCCGCTGCCCCGTCTCCGCCCGTCGGCGTCCTCCTGGTCACCTCGTCATTGTCCGTCTCGACCCCGACATCCCCCGATTCGACGGCTCAGCCGTCCGATTCACGGCCGCGACCGGTGACGCCCTGCAGGCGGTCGATGTGCTGGGAAGCCTCGGCCTTGGTCAGGTCGCCCGGCAGTTCCTCGCCGGTCTCCCGGGCCAGCGTGTCGAGGTAGCTGCGCTGCGGACCGGTCATCGGTTCGTCGCCGGTCACCCAGTCCCCCGGGTCCTTGCTGGCCGTCGTGCTCGGATCCGGACGTGGTCCGCCTGCGTGTCCGGGTGGGCGGCCGAAGAGATGTTGGTATCGGCAGCGGCCTCGGACGCAAGATCGGTCGTTGTGGAGAGATGTTCGCCCATGCGCCCAGGATAGGAAGGTCCACCGACACTGAGGCCGGGCGCGACGTCGTGCGGCACGAGGCTGCCGCGCTTCGGCCCCGCAAGGTGTGAACGACAGCCGCGGTGCTCCCCCCGTTCGCCCATAGAAAATCTCCTTGTGAGTGAGCGCTCACTCAGCTAGCGTGAGGCCCCGTGCCCCCACCACCGTCACGCGCCGCCCCTATGCCGCCCGAGAAACGTAGAGCCGCCATCGTCGCGGCCGCGGTTCCGCTGGTCTGCGACCACGGCGCGGCCGTCACCACCCGGGAGATCGCGGAGGCCGCCGGCATTGCCGAGGGCACGATCTTCCGGGTCTTCCCGGACAAGGACGCGGTGATCGAGGCAGTCGTCACCTGTGTCCTCGACCCGGCCCCGTACACCGCCGAACTGCGCCGCATCGACCCCTTCGGTTCGCTTGAGGACGTGCTGACCCAGGCTGTCGACGCCATGCGCCGCCGCTTGGAAAGCGTCTGGCAGATCATGTGGATGCTGCGCATGTCGGGGCCGCCCGGTAATTCGGAGGACACGTCGCGGTTCGCCCCGAGCAGCAGGCCCGACATGACGGAGGCCACCCAGACCATGGCCGCCCTGCTGGAGCCGCATGGCGATCAGCTCCGCTTGGAGCCGACCGAGGCGGCCCGGATGTTCCGGCTGGTCACGTTCTCCAGCGCACATCCCGCCATCACCGACGGCCAGACGTTGTCCACCAGACAGATCGTGGACCTGCTGATGCACGGCATCAGCGGGCAGAAAACAGTTTCCCCGGCAAAGCATTCAGCGCCAGACTCAATCGCCGACCAACCCGGCACAGCTGATAGTGCCGACAGAGCCGATAGGTCAGTTCACGCCCAACCAGTCGGAGCCGAATGATGCTGCTACCCGTACTGCGCCAATACCTTCGGGCCTACCGCGGGCCACTGACGGCCGTGGTCATCTTCCAACTCATCGGGACGATCGCCTCGCTCTACCTGCCGGCCCTGAACGCGGACATCATCGACAACGGGGTGGCCAAGGGCGACACCGGTTACATCGTGTCGACCGGCGGGGTCATGCTCGCGGTCACCGTCCTGCAGGTCGTCTGCACGATCATCGCCGTGTACTTCGGCGCTCGCACCGCCATGGGCTTCGGGCGGGATGTGCGGGCGGCCCTGTTTCATCGGGTGGGCACCTTCTCCGACCGGGAAGTGGCCCATTTCGGCGCGCCGACACTGATCACTCGCAACACCAACGACGTCCAACAGGTCCAGATGCTGGTGCTGACGACCTGCACGCTGCTGGTCGCGGCACCGATCATGTGCATCGGCGGGGTGATCATGGCCCTGCGCACGGATCTCGGATTGGCCTGGCTGCTGCTGGTCAGCGTACCGGTGCTGATCATCGCGATCAGCCTCATCGTGTGGCGGATGATCCCGCAGTTCCGGGCGATGCAGGCCCGCATCGACGTGGTGAACCGGGTGCTGCGCGAACAGATCGCCGGTGTCCGGGTGGTCCGGGCGTTCGTCCGCGAACCGATCGAAACAACCCGTTTCGCCAAGGCCAACAGCGATCTGACCGACACCGCGGTGCGAGCGGGCCGGCTGATGGCACTGATGTTCCCGACCGTGATGCTGGTGCTCAACGCCTCCAGCGTCGCCGTGCTGTGGTTCGGCGGGCACCGGGTGGAGGCCGGCGAGATCCAGATCGGTTCGCTGATGGCGTTCCTGAACTACCTGATGCAGATCCTGATGTCCGTGATGATGGCGACGTTCATGGCCGTGATGGTGCCGCGAGCATCGGTGAGCGCCGACCGGATCAGCGAGGTGCTGAAGACGGAATCATCCGTGCTGCCACCGACATCGCCGGTCATGCCGGCCACCAACACCGGTGAACTTCGAATGAGCGAAGTCGAGTTCAGCTACCCGGGTGCCAGTGCGCCCGTTTTGCTGGACATCAACCTGCGGGCCGGTCCCGGCACCACCACCGCGATCGTCGGCTCGACCGGCGCCGGCAAGACCACCCTGCTCTCGCTCATCCCGCGGCTGTTCGATGCGACGGGCGGATCGGTCACCGTCGACGGGGTGGATGTCCGCAAACTCGATCCCGAGACGCTCTGGCGGCGGATCGGCCTGGTGCCGCAGAAGCCCTATCTGTTCACCGGGACGGTCGCGTCCAACCTGCGCTACGGCAACCCGGACGCCACCGACGACGAACTGTGGACGGCGCTGGAGACCGCCCAGGCCAGGGACTTCGTGGCAGCCATGCCCGAGGGGATCAATTCGCCGATCACCCAGGGCGGCACCAATGTGTCCGGCGGTCAGCGGCAACGACTGGCCATCGCCAGGGCACTGGTGGTCCGACCGATGATCTACCTGTTCGACGACTCGTTCTCGGCACTGGACCTGGCGACCGACTCGAGGTTGCGGGCCGCGCTCAAGCCCACCACCCGGGACGCGACCGTGATCATCGTCGCGCAGCGGGTGTCGACCATCGCCGACGCGGACCAGATCATCGTCCTGGAGGACGGGCACATCGTCGGTGTCGGCAGCTACGACGAGCTGATGGAAACCTGCCCGACGTTCGTCGAGATCGTCGAGTCCCAACTGTCCGCGGAGGTGGCGGCATGACGACCAAGACGCCCGCGGCGCCCGAGCGCCCGAAATACGCACCACCACCCCGGCGCGGGCCAGCAGGCGGACCCTTCGGCGGGATGGGCATGCCGGCGGAGAAGTCGCTGAACTTCGTCCCGTCCGCGAAACGGTTACTGGGGCGGATGAAGCCGGAACGCATCGGGCTGATCTTCGTCGTGCTGCTCGGCGTGATCAGCGTGGTGTTCTCGGTGATCGGCCCGAAGATCCTGGGCAACGCCACCAACATCATCTTCGACGGCATCGTCGGCAAGCAGCTGCCCGCGGGAATCACCCAGCAGCAGGCGATCGAGTTCGCCCGGGCGCAGGGCCAGGACACATTCGCGAACATGCTCTCCGGGATGACGGTCGTGCCGGGCCAGGGCATCGACTTCACCGCGCTGAGCAGAGTGCTGATGACCGTGCTGGTGTTGTACGTGTTCGCATCGATATTCGCGTACTTGCAGGGTTATCTGCTCAACGGGGTCGTGCAGCGCACCATTTACAAGCTGCGCGAGGAGGTCGAGGACAAGCTGAACTCGTTGCCGCTGAAGTACCTGGATTCGCACCCGCGCGGTGAGGTGCTGTCCCGGGTCACCAACGACATCGACAACATCTCGCAGTCGTTGCAGCAGACCCTGTCCCAGACCCTGACCTCGCTGCTCACGGTGATCGGCGTGCTCACCATGATGCTGATCATCTCGCCGTTGCTGGCCATCGTGGCATTGATCGCGATCCCGCTGTCGCTCGTGGTGACCACCGTGATCGCCAAGCGGTCGCAACCCAAGTTCATCGCGCAGTGGCGCAGCACCGGCGAGTTGAACGCCCAGGTGGAGGAGACCTACACCGGGCACAGCCTGGTCAAGGTGTTCGGCCGGCAGAAGGAGGTCGAGCAGCGGTTCGACGCCAAGAACGACGAGCTGTACCAGTCGTCCTTCGGAGCGCAGTTCATTTCCGGCGTCATCATGCCGTCGATGATGTTCATCGGGAACCTCACCTACGTCGCGATCGCCGTCGTCGGTGGGCTGCGGGTGGCATCGGGCAGCATGAGCCTGGGTGACGTGCAGGCGTTCATCCAGTACTCCCGGCAGTTCACCCAGCCGCTGACCCAACTGGCGTCGATGGCCAACGTGCTGCAATCCGGTGTCGCCTCGGCGGAACGGGTCTTCGAGTTCCTGGACGCCGACCAGCAGTCACCGGACCCGGCCCACCCGGCCCGGGTGCTGACCCCGCGCGGGCGGGTGGAGTTCCAGGACGTCGCCTTCCGCTACGACGAGGAAACCCCGCTGATCGACGACCTTTCGCTGGTCGCGGCGCCCGGTCAGACGGTGGCGATCGTCGGGCCCACCGGCGCCGGCAAGACCACCCTGGTGAACCTGATCATGCGGTTCTACGAGATCGACGCCGGCCGGATCACCCTGGACGGCGTGGACATCACCACCATGACGCGCGCCGACCTGCGGTGCCGGGTCGGGATGGTGTTGCAGGACACCTGGTTGTTCGCCGGCACCATCCGCGACAACATCGCCTACGGGCGGCCGGGCGCGACCGAGGAGGAAATCCAGGAGGCAGCACGAACCACCTACGTGGACCGGTTCGTGCATTCGTTGCCCGACGGCTACGACACGCTGATCGACGACGAGGGCAGCAACATCAGCGCCGGTGAGAAGCAGCTGCTGACCATCGCCCGGGCGTTCCTGGCCGACCCGGCGCTGCTGATCCTCGACGAGGCAACGAGTTCGGTGGACACCCGCACGGAAGTGCTTGTCCAGCATGCGATGGCGGCGTTGCGGGCGGACCGGACCAGCTTCGTCATCGCCCACCGGTTGTCCACCATCCGGGACGCCGACCTGATCCTGGTGATGGAGAACGGCGCGATCGTCGAGCAGGGCACCCACGCCCAACTGCTGGAGCGCGACGGGGCCTATGCGGCGCTCTACAACGCACAGTTCGCGGCGGCGGTGGTGGACGCCTGATACACGCCTTCGCTGTGAGGTTGGGCGGTAGATGGCGGGCATTGGCGGCGTCCCTGGCGGCTCGCGGGAGTCAGCTGACGCCGATGACGAGGGTGCTCCGGGCCGCTTCGACGGTGATGGTCTGAAGGTCGTTGATCTTCATGACGCGGTCGATCTGGATGAACAATCGCTCGATCAGCCTGGTGTTCCGCCTGATCCAGCACCTCCGTCAGCGCGGGGCGGGCATCCAAGGCACCGGAGGCGGTGTCGACGAACACCCGCTAACAGCCGGCGGCGGTCACCGCGTCACGTTGCAACGCAACGTCCGGGTCGCCGGTGGAGACCCGGGCGTAGCCGAGAAGATGACCCACGCCCAGAATGTAGCGGAACTCGTCCGTCGATGAGAGATCTGAAGCACAGAATTCGCTACAGGGATCCGCTACAGGATTCGGAAGTCCGGACACCACCGAACATGTCAGTTTCCGAAGTCGTCTGCACGGGATGTCTGAAGTCGCCTGCACGCGGATTCGGTTTCTGGAGATCACCTCAGTGGGAGTCTCCGGCGAGGAAGTCGGTGATGGTGGCGGCGATGGCTGGGTAGTCGTCGCTGAGCCAGATCATGTGGCTGGGGGCGGTGCTGGTGATCAGGCGGGCGTTGGGGATGGCCTGGGCCAGGGATTGGGCGTCGGCGTAGGAGACCGATCCGTCGTCGCGGGTGGCGATCACCAGGGTCGGCTGGCGTAGCCAGGCTGCCTGGGCAGCTCGCTGCCCGTCGGTGTCGTGTGCGGCCATGGTGCGCACGTCGTGGCTGAAGCCTGCGCCTGACCGCATGTGGGCAAACAGTTCCAGGAGCGTTGTGCGTTGCGCCGTGGTGAGGTCGGCCGGCAGTTCGCTGACGGGGCGGGAGGTCAGGGCCGGTCAGGGCCGGCAGTAGCAACCGCAAGGCCAGGCTGGGCGTGCGTCGCGTCATGGTGTGTATCAGCGCCCAGGTCGCCCGTTCGGTCCGTGGGTTGAAGACCACGCTGGAGCCCAGCCGGGTGCGGCGGTCAGGCCAGGGCAGCAGCCCGACGGCGCTCTGCAGGATGAGACGTTGCACCAGGTCAGGGCTACAGGTTGCCAACGCCACCGCAGTCGGCGCGCCAGCAGACTGGCCCACGACACCCGCGAGAGGCCCGAGGCCGAGCTTGCCGCACAGTTCGGCGATCGCATCAGCAAACCGGTCGGGGAAGGTGCCGGTCGCGAGCGGAGTACGCCCGTAGCC
>JADGOY010000192.1 GCA_017882715.1 Nakamurella sp.
GCTGCTCCGCAACATGAAAACCAGACCACCGGAACCGAACTCGCGGGCCGACACGGTCATCTACACCGTCACCATCACCGTGTTGTGCACGCTGAGCACCCTGGCCGCGCTGATCTGGTGGCCCGGCTCGGACGGCGCGTGGCTCGTGGTGACCCTCCTGGCGATCACCCAGGTCGGCCACGTCGAGACCCTCAAACGCACCGCCGCCCGCGTCGTCGGAACCATTATCGGGGCCGCCGCGGCGGCCGTCCTGGCCACGATCATCACCAACGGGGCCGTCCTGATCGCTGTCGGTCTGATCCTGGTAGTGGCCGCGGTGGTGATCAGGATGGGGCCGCACTACTGGCTGTACATGGCCTTCATCACCCCGGCCGTGGTCCTGTTCAGCTCCACCAGCGTCGCGGACGTTCCATCGACCGACGCCAAACGGTTGACGCTCACGCTCATCGGAGCAGCACTGGTCCTGCTCGCGTCCGGGATCACCCTGCTGTGGGCCCGATACCAACAAACCCACGGCGGCGACTCGGCCGCCCCTGCCTAGCAGCCGTAGTGCAATCCGCACGTAGGCGGCGTCGGACCGAACGTATCGGCGGAGTCTCCGCGCCGGTCAGTGTGGTGCGTCGGCTGCCGTGTTCTTGATCATCTGGCGAAGGGCGCGGCGGGCGGCATCGAGGTCGTCCCGTAGTCCGGTGACCTCATCGGTCAGATCTCGGTTGGCCTGCCGGGTGTGGGTGAGTTTCCTGGCTGAGCGTGGCGATCCGCTCGACGAGCGGGGTAGCGCTGAGATTGGTGAGCTGCCGTCCGAGCGTGCCCTGCAGGTGTCGGCGCAGCCAGCTGGCCGGTGGCCGGGTCCCACAGCCGCACCGTGCCGTCTTCGGCACTGTCCCGGATCCGCCGGATCCGGGCCACCCCACCCACCCGCCGAACGCCCCTGCTACTGCAGGACGTGCGAACACTCCTGGTGCATCTGGCCGGTCGGGCCACCGACTGGCCGGCCCGGGCCGCGGCGCGGCGGGACATGGCGCTGCTGCTCACTGGTGCACCATATCCATGTCGGTGATCTTGGATGGATCGCTGATGCACCCGAGGTGCCGCTGGATTATCGCCATTGCTGCTTGACGGAAGTTGATGTCCTCCATCAGTTCTGCGGGATCCCTTGCCCGCGTCAACTTGTTGACGCGGAGAGGTTGTCCAGATAATCGAGCACGCACTGATGTCCGAAAGGACCGTGGAGGGCTTGGCCGCCACCCGGGCGCGCGGCCCGCGCCGGCGGGCAGAAACCCAAGCTCGGACCCCGCCAGGCCCGCGTGGCTCGGCAGATGTACGACGAGGTCGATAAGAACGGCAAGACCAAGTTCACCGTCGCTACAGGCCGTCCGCCAGCGCGTCCCGCGACGGTACGTCGCCGAGAACTCCCATCAACCGACCCGGGAACGGGAGCGGGCGAGGAAGAGGTTCCGCTCAGCTGATGGGAACAGTCGCTATCAGCCGCGGTGGCATCGATTGGCGAGGCAAGGGCAAGCGCAGGGCTACGCCTGTCTCGTGGGCGCGGTTCGCCGATCTGATGAGCGGCGCCGAGGAGCGGGTCAGTCCAGCCACGCCCAGCAAGGCTCGGCGGCCGGTCAAGCAACCCGCTCCCATTGCCGACCCAAAGATCATTCGCTCGTGGCACAGGAGAAAGGGATGCCTGTTAACGCCCGAGATAAATTGCCGAAATCACTTACTGACGCCTATTACGCCGCTCACTCCTAACCTCGTCCGAGGCTTTCGCAATTCCGTCTAGTCCTTGCCTATCATGCCGTCCGAACCGGCCGTGATGGCCTGCTGCACAACGACGTTCTGCCACGACCAGCTCCCGGCCAGCGCCGCGCGATCGGCAGGCCCGAACATCTCCTCGTCGACGTCACCGGACGCCAGGTACTCGGCCAGTGCGGCTCGCCCGCTGACCGCCGCGCGGAGTTCGGCCTCGCCACTGACGCGCATACCGGCGAACCAGTCGTCCCGCGGCGTCCATGGGGGCCAACCCGGCCAGGCAGGCCACGCCGATCACCCGGTCGGGGAGCCAGGGCAGCGCAGGCCAACGCGTGCGGGTCGCCGCCGGAGGCACTCATCACCGCGAATCGCTCGATCCCCAACGCATCCGCGACGGCCGGGACATCGGGCCGAGACTGCGGCAATGTCGCGGCCCGGTTGTGGGTCGAGCCGCCGTAACTCGGGCGGTCGTGCGAGACGAACCTGATGTCGAGCCGCTCCGCGTCGGCGAGCAACGGCTCCGGCAACGCCCCGGTCTGCGGTGTTCCGTGATGCCAGAACACCGTCAGGGCAGCGTCTTTGCCCGCCGCGCCGCTGTCGTACGCGTGCACGGTCCGGCCGGCACCGACCGGCACATCCATCTCGGTGACCATGTCGCGAGGTAACGCCGGCCACCGTCAGGCCTGCTTGTCGTCCTTGCTCTTGGCGTAATTGCTGGCGTCCCACCAATCCACCACGACCACTGTTTCGCTGCCGACCACCCAGGCGTCGTGTCCGTGCGGCAGCGCCGTGACGTCGTCGGGGCGGGCGTCGAATTCGGTGCCGTCGGCCATCTGGATGTGCAGCGTGCCCTGGACGTGGTTTTGGAAGTGGGGTGCCTCGCACAGTTCGGTGCCGGCCAACGGCTTCACGTGGGAGGACCAGCGCCAGCCGGGCTGCAGCGTGAGCCGGCCGATCTCGTTGTCGCCGATGCTGAGCAGGTCGACAACCCCGAAATCGAAGCTGTGCGTCTCGTCCGGCGTGTGGAAGCTCTTTTGCTGGGCTTTCTCAGCTCAGTCACGGTGTTTCTCCTTTTCTCGCTGGAATGGTTCTCGTGCTGACCCGTGCTGATGTCATGGTGCGCGCGGACATTTGCAGGGTCCTTGCAGAAGGGGTGCAAAGGCTCGGCTGGCGGGGGGAGGCCGTCGCGCGTTGGATCGTCGGTGTGCGGTCCTTGTCGTTGCGCGTTCTCGGCGAGTTCGGCGTGGACGGGCTCGAGCCGGCCGCGCTGGGCAGCCGCAAGGCGCGGACGCTGCTGCGGCTGCTTGCTCTGGGCCGGGGCGGGTTCGTTCCCGGCGACGTACTGGTCGATGGGTTGTGGGGTGACGGGCCGCCGTCGCGGCCGGCGGACCAGCTGTCGGTGCTGGTGAGCCGGCTGAGGGCGGTACTGGGTCGGGACCGGCTGGAGCGCGGCGACAACGGGTACCGGCTGCACTACGACTGGTTGGACGCCGATGAGCTGACGGCGCTGGCCGCCGAGGTCGAACGCCGGCTCGCGGCCGGAAATGTCCGTGGGGGCGCCACGGCGGCAAGGGCGGCGCTCTCGCTGATCCGCGGTGAGGTACTGCCGGGCACCGACCTCGGCGACTGGGCCGACGCGGAACTGGCCGGCCTCGAGCGGCTGGTGATCCGTTCCCGGAGGATCGCGGCGATGGCCCTGGCTGCGGCCGGGAATTGGCTGCAGGCAACAGATCTGGCGTCGGCAGCGGTGGAACGCGACCCCTACGATGAGGATTCGCTGCGGCTGCTGATGCGGGCCAACGTGGCGGGCGGTCGGGTCGGCGCGGCACTGGCGGCCTACGCCCAGGTGCGGGAACGGCTGGCCGACGAGCTCGGTGCCGACCCGTCACCGGAAACCGAATCGCTGCACGCCGCGATCCTCCGGGGTGAACTCGCCCATCAGGCGCCGGAGACCGCGGGATGGACCCTGGTGGGCCGGGACATCGAACGCGGCCGGCTCGACGCGGCGGCGACCCACTCGCATGACGGCCAGGTTCAGCTCGTGGTCGTCGAGGGTGAGGCGGGTATCGGGAAGACCACCCTGGTCCGGGCCTGGGCAGCGGCGCGGGCGGCGGCGGGCGACGCGGTGCTCTTCGGCACCTGCGGGACGCTGGATCGGTCGGCTCCGCTCGACGCGTTGATCACCGCCATCGTCGACCACCTGCGCCGGGCCGGGCCGATCCGAGCGGCGGAGATCCTGGGGCCCGACGACGACCTGCTCGGGCGATTGCTGGGGCTGGCCTCGCCGGTGGGTTCGATGGACCTGCTCGCCGAAGGGGTGATCGGCCCGTCGCTGCTGTTCTCGGCGCTGGTCGGCGCGTTGCAGCGGATCGGCCTGGCGGCACCGGTCGTGCTGGTGCTCGACGACGCCCATCAGGCCGGCCCGACCCTGGCCGAGTGGCTGCGCTTCGTGCTGCGCCGGCCGGTACCCCTGGTGATCGTCGCGGCGGTGCGCTCCGGCGAGGGCGGATTGCTGCCCGCCGCCGCAACGATCGACATCGGGCCGTTGGATCGCGGCGCCGTCCGCACCGTGGTGGGCACCTCCCGGCTGGACGAGCTGTTCGCGCGGTCACAGGGCCACCCGCTGCTGCTGTCCGAGCTGGCGGCCTCGGATGCGGTGGAATTGCCTGCGTCCCTGGTGGAATCGGTGTCTACCCGGTGCGACGAACTCGGCAGGGCATCGGCCACGCTGCGCAGCGCGGCGGTCATCGGCGGACCGCGGATCGACCTCGATCTGCTGGCCGGTGTGCTGCACCGGCCGGTCATCGAATTGCTGGACGACGTCGAGCTGGGCGCGGCCCGACGGTTGCTGATCGAGAACGACGGGGTCTTCGGGTTTCGCCATGAACTCATCCGTGCCGCCCTGGCGGCCAGTGCGACAGCCGGCCGTTCGGCGCTGCTGCACCGGGAGGCGGCCCGCTTCCTGAACGACAGGACCGACGCTGACCCGATCGAGGTGGCCCACCATGCGCAGCTCGGCGGAGACCGGGAGTTGGCGGCGCGGGCCCTGCGGGCGGCAGCCGTCCGGGCGGCCGACCGGTTCGACCACGCCACCGCCGAGGGTCTGCTCGACGACGCGCTACGCATGCACCCCGACGCCGAATGCTGGCTGGACCGGGCTCGGGTGCGCACCAGGCGGGGTCGCTATGCCGGCGCGTACGAGGATGTGGCGCGATGTTCCGGTGCGTCAGCGCTCGAGGTGGGCGCCTGGGCCTCCTATTTCGACCGCCGATTCGACCAGGCACAGCAGTACGCCCAGGACGGCGAACTTGCCGCCGCCGATCCCGCGGTCCGGGCTCGGTGCCTGACCGTGGGCGGCCGAACCTACCACGCCGCAGGCGATCTCGAGTCGGCCGAGCGACAGCTCGGCGCCGCGCTCGAGCTCGCGACCGGCGCCGACCGGATCACAGCGTCGGCCTGGCTCGGCGTGCTGCGCGCCCACCAGAGCCGGGTGGGCGAGGCGCTCCGCCTGCTCCGACCGGCGACCAGGCACACCGGTGTCGAGCACACCTCGGCGTTGCTGCACGCGTTGCTGTTCACCGGGCACGCACACGCACTCGCGGGGCGCCCGCAGGCGGCGCTGTCGGCTTTCGAGCAGTACACGGCCGAGGTCGAGCGCCGGCAGGTGCCCCGCTTCGCGGGCCGCGGGGTCAACTTCGGCGGCTGGGTGCTGCGCAGCACCGGGGCCATCACCGAGGGCGTTGATCACCACCTGGAAGCCTTGGACGCCGCCGACCACGGTGGCACCCCGGAAGTCCGTATCGCGGCACTGGAGGACCTCGCCGAGGCGCGACTGGTTGCCGGCGACCCGGACGGAACCGCTGCCCTGCTCAGCGAAGCGGCGTCCGCGCTGGACGGCGATCTGGTGTTCGGCTGGCGACTGGAGTTCAAACTCCGACTGCTGCAGGGTCGGCTCGCGCTGGACACCGGACGGCCGGAGCAGGCCCATGCCGTGGCCGGTGCGCTGGACGCCGACGCCTCCAGGATGCGGGTGCCGCGCTATGCCGCGGTCGCACGACTCCTTGCCCATCGAGCCCGGTCCGCCGAGGGGCTGCCGATCGATGCCGCCGGGGTTGAATCGGCGCTCGACCTGCTCGATTCCTGCGTGGCGCTCGAGGCGTGGTGGTGGACCGGCGAGACCGCCGCCGACCTCGGTGTCACGCGCTGGCTCGATCGCGCCGAGAACCGTGTCGCACTGCTCGCTCGCGAGATCGGTCCGCGGGCAGCGGAACTGCACCGTGATGCCGATCGGCGGCTCGAGCGCTGGCGGAAGATGATCAGCGCGCGGCCAGCACGACCATAGGAACCACCAGCGGCGGTGCGCCGTCCAGTGCAGCCTCCGCGGCCAGCCGGGCCCGCTCGCGGTCGGCGGGCGTGAGGGTCTGCAGAAACGGCACCAGATGGGCCATGCCCAGCCGCCAGCGGACCAGTTCGGCCGGGGTGGTCAGGCCGCTCGGAACCGACACCACCGTCACGTCAACGCGGTGGTACCCGGCTGCCGTGGCAGCGAGCGCCAGCCGACGGGGGTCACCCACCCGGGGCTCGAGGTGATGCTTGAGCGCGACGTGCCAATCCGGTGCGGTGAAACCGAATTCGGCGAGCACGTCATCGACTACCGCCTTCGCCGGGTGGGTCCAGCCCGCTTCGAAAGCGCTGGCCACGATGCTCCGGCCAACCCGCCCGGCCTCCCACAGGGCCGCGACCGGATCCGGAAGGTGTCCGAGACAGAAAGCAGCGCAGACGATCTCGAACGCCCGGTCGGCGAACGGCAAGTGCGCCGCGTCGGCAACGACCAGCTGGACGCGGGAACCTGATTCGCCGAGGGCGCGCAGCATCCGTTCGGCGATGTCAACGGCGATCACTTGACCCGCTCCGGCAGCGATCGCGGCCCTGCCGGCGGCGCCGGTGCCGGCGCCGACGTCGAGCACCCTGGCCCCCGTCATCGGTATCGGTCCAGCCGTGACCAGCACCTCGGCCAGCCGGCCGTACACGGCGTCCGGTCCAGCCGTCCACGCCACCGCCGACCTGTTGTAGGCGGCGCGCATCGCGTCGACCGTCGGGCCGTGGCTACCCACCGGCTTCCTCCATCTCGGCCAGCAGCGAAGCCGGCCAGCGGCCCCCGCACATCACCGTGTCGGCGACGATCCGGTCGTGCTCGATCGTGAACAGATGGACGTGGTGACCGGCACCCGGGACGCCGTCCTGGCTCCAGGTCAAGGTGTACTCCACAACATTTGGCGTAGTCGGCGGGTCACCGATGTCGTTGCTGCCCGGTGCATGCGTCCGGCATGGCGCGGGCCCAGATGGCGCATCCCGTAATGCGCCCGGGAGGATCACCCAGCGTATGCGCCGGCTTCGGAGAGTGAATTCACCGCTCGACGGCTGGTCCAGGACTGAGCCCGTTCCTCGGGCGTGTTATTGGCGGCGGTGATAAGTCGTGCACGGATCAGCCCTTTCCCCGGACCGCCGAACGCGGTTACCTAATGG
>JADGOY010000046.1 GCA_017882715.1 Nakamurella sp.
CAAGGCGCGCAGTGATGCCCGCACGGCGGTGCTGCATCCGGAGATCCGGCGCCGGCTCGACCTGGACACCTACATCGCCGACCAGTATGCGGCGGCGGTGGCGCAGGTCCAGCACCTACCGGGCGACAGCGCCGGAGAGCGGCGGATGCGCACGGTCTGCCACCTGCACCTGACCCGCTACGTGCGGATGCTGCTGGACCGCAAGGACCGGGTGTCGATGGCCGTCGGGCTGGAGGTGCGCGTGCCCTACTGCGACCACCGCCTGGTCGAGTACGTCTACAACGCGCCATGGCCGCTGAAGACGTTCGACGGCCGTGAGAAGAGCCTGCTGCGGTACGCCGCCGCCCCCGTCCTGCCGAGCTCCGTGCGGGACCGGCTCAAGAGTGGGTACCCCACGACGCAGGACACCGGTTACCTGGCCGCCCTGCACCGCCAGGTGCGGAACTTGCTCGCCGAGCCGGAACACCCGGTCTTCGGGCTCCTCGACCGGGTGTGGTTGACGCGGGTGATCGGTCAGGATCCGGCGGCCACGACCGGCACCGTCCGCCGCGGGATCGAGCGGGCGCTGGACTTCTACCACTGGTTCGACCTGTACCGGCCGGAGATCCTCGCCGGGTGAGCACATGGTGTCGGCGCCGCCCATGATCCCGATGTCCTCGTCACCGGCGACCGCCGGAGGCTGCAGCGCCGTCTGACGTCCCGACCGAATGCGAACGCTCCCGTCAAGCGACGGCGTGATCTGAGCAACCAACCGCGGTCACCGCGCTCACTCCCGGGAGAACTCCGCCAGGGCCGGCACGAGCACCGGCGGCGGCACCTCGTGGAAGCCACCCTCCAGCCGCACGAACGTGCCGCCCGGCACCGCAGCAGCCACCTGGCCGGCGGTTACCGACCTTGGCCGTGCGCGCGGCAACATCGACCTGGACGTTGTTCATGCGGCGGGTCGTCAGGACAATCCCGTTCGTCACCGCCGGGATATCCCCGTGACCCGAGCCGACAACGGTGTTCGGCGGTCCCGCCGCGGCCGCGATGCGAACGGCGACAACCACATCGGCCTCGCCGGCCGCACCAACAGGATGCCGTTGTTCGGTTGCCCCTGCGGAACAGCGATGCTCAGCCGCGCTCCATCGCGGCCACCAGCCGGGCAGTAGGCCCGCCCACCCCGTGCGCTCTGATCAGGTCGGACAATGCTGCGGGGTCGACCGGCTCGGCCGGAAGAGTGCCGGGACCGTCGGGTGCGACGGTCACCGGCGCATCGGTGGACACCCGCACCACTCGCGGCGCGACGAGCAGGTAGTCCCTGGCTGCCAGCAGCTTGGACCGCATCCCGGCGGTCAGCCCGGTGGACCTCTCGTCCAGCGCCTCCAGCAACCCCTCCACCGAGCCGAACCGGGAGATCAGGGTGGCCGCGGTCTTGTCGCCGACCCCCGGCACACCGGGCAGGCCGTCGGAGGGGTCGCCGCGCAACGCCGCGAAGTCCGCGTAGCTGCCCTCGGGAATGGCGTAGCGCCGGGCGACGGTGGCCGCCGAGTAGACCGAAGCCTTGCTCATCCCGGCGCCGATGTACCGCACCGTCACGGCCGGCTCGTTGTCACGAGCGACCTGGAACAGGTCCCGGTCCCCGGTCACCACCTCGACGGGATCGGCGCGTTCGCCGGCAGCGAGGGTGCCGATCACGTCGTCCGCCTCGTAGCCGGGTGCCCCGGCGATGGTGATGCCCAGGGCGGCGAGCAGGTCGAGCAGGATCGGCACCTGTGGGGACAGCTCGTCAGGCACGACTTCGATATCGGCGGATGCGCCAGGCGCCCCACTGTGTGGCGTGTCGGCCACGTCGAGAGGTGTTGTGGTCAGCGCGCTTTGCGGGTCCAGAACGCGGTGGGTCTTGTACGACGGAATCAGCTCGACCCGCCAGGCCGGCCGCCAGTCCAGGTCCAGGCACGCGATCACCCGAGTGGGCCGGGCGTCGGCGATCACCTTGGCCAGGATGTCCAGCGATCCGCGCACGGCGTTGACCGGTCGGCCATCGGGGGAAGTCGTTGACGTGGGCACGGCGAAAAAGGCGCGGAAATAGATGCCGGCGAGGTCGAGCAATTGGAGCATGGGCGATGACGCTACCCCGGTAGGGCGGGCCGCAGAAGCATGTGCCCAGGCAAGACGGACAGCCCGCTGGCCTGGGCGTTAGGCTGCCGTTCATGTCCATCGACCAGTCGCGCACCGCGGCCGACGGGGTGTCCGCGCTGGCCGATCGGCTGGCCCGGCTGGCCGGTCAGGCCGGCGTCACCGGGGCAGACGCGATCCTGATCAGTCCCGGTCCGGATCTGGAGTATTTCCTTGGTCATTCAGTTGGCTCGCACGAGCGTTTGACCTGCCTGGTGGTGCCCGCCGCCGGCGAACCGGCCCTGCTGGTACCGACGCTGGAACGGCCAGGGTGGGACGGCACGCCGGTGGAGTCGCTGGGCATTCCCATCAGCACCTGGACCGACGGCGAGGATCCGTATCGGGCCCTCGCCGCGGTGCTGCCCCCGGACGCCAGGGTGCTCGCGGTCGATTACCACATGCCGGCGGTGCACGCGTTGAATGCACAGGCCTCGGTCACCGGAGCGGAATTGACGTTGGCCGGCGAAGCGATCGCCGAATTACGGATGCGCAAGAGCAACGACGAGATCGCGGCGCTGGCGGCCGCGGGCGCGGCCATCGATCGTGTGCAGCTCCGGATTTCCGAATGGCTGCGCGCGGGTCGCACCGAGAACCAGGTCGCCGCAGACATCGCGCAGGCGATTGTCGCCGAGGGTCATCAGCGGCCGGATTTTGTCATCGTCGGGTCCGGGCCCAATGGCGCCAGCCCGCATCATGAGGCGTCCGACCGGGTCATCGAGCCCGGCGACGTTGTCGTCATCGATATCGGCGGCCCGATGCCGTCCGGATATTTCTCCGACTGCACCCGCACCTATGTCGTCGCGCCGCCTGACGGTGGGCAGATCGCCGCGGACGCTCGGGAGGTCTACGATCTCGTGCGCCGCGCCCAGGCCGCCGCCGTGGCCGCGGTCCGCCCCGGTGTCAGCGCGGAATCCGTCGACGCCGCGGCCCGGACCGTGATCGAGGCAGCAGGATTCGGGAATTACTTCATCACCAGGACAGGTCACGGCATCGGTCTGGAAGTGCACGAGCACCCGTACATGGTGGTTGGCAACAAACAGGTGCTGGAGCCGGGAATGGCGTTCTCCGTGGAACCGGGAATCTACCTGCCCGGCCGATTCGGAGTGCGGATCGAGGACATTGTGGTGGTCGGGGACCATGGTCCGGTGCTGATGAACACGGCACCGACCGAGCTGACAATCGTCGGCGCGAGCTGAAAGGACCCCCTGATGTTGGAGGAAATCGATGCGCGCATCGCCGGCGTGTTGGCCGCCGATGGCCGTTGCAGTTATACCGATCTGGCCGAGCGGGTCGGGCTGTCCGTCTCCGCGGTCCACCAGCGGGTTCGGCGGCTGGAAAAGCGTGGCGTGATCCGGGGCTATTCCGCACAAATCGACAGCGAGCAGATCGGATTGCCGCTGACCGCTTTTGTCTCGCTGACGCCGATCGATCCGAGCGCGCCCGATGATTATCCGCGGCGCCTGGCGGCGCTGCCGGAAATCGAGGCCTGCCATTCGGTGGCGGGTGTCGAGTCCTACATCGTCAAAGTTCGGGTCGCCTCCCCGTCGGCGCTCGAGGCGCTGCTGGCGCAGATTCGCGGCACCGCCCGATTGTCGACCCGCACCACCGTCGTGCTGTCCACGCCGTTCGAGCATCGGGCCGTCGCACCGGCCGTCGTCGACGTCGCGGGCGATCTCGAGACGGCGGACGTCGCAGCGGAGGGCTGACGCGCGTGCCGGTGCGTTGTCCGCGCGTGATGAGATCGGCGGGTGATTCTCCACTACCCGCCGCCCGACCGGGACGTCACCACAGATGTCCTGCACGGCGTCGTCGTGACCGATCCCTACCGCTACCTCGAGGACCCGGATGCAAAGCGTACCCGCGCCTTCGTCCAGGCTCAGAACGACCTTTCCAGGCCATATCTGGCCGCGCTGCCCGCTGCCGCGCCGCTGCTCGCCTTGACCACCGCACTGCTCACGGCGCCGCGCCACGGGGTGCCGTGGGAGCGCGGCGGGCGTTACTTCATGATCGCCAATCCCGGTGAGCTGGACCAGGACCGGCTGATGACGGGTGAGTCCCTGGATGCGCTGCTCCAAGGGCCGACCGTACTGCTGGATCCGAACGAACTGTCGTCCGACGGCACGGTGGCGATGCTCGCCGCCAGGGTCAGCCCGCAGGGCACCTACGTCGCCTACGCACTGTCCGAGGCCGGGTCCGACTGGCGGACGATCAGGGTGCGCCGGACCGCCACCGGCGAGGATCTGGCCGACGAGCTGCGGTGGACCAAATGGGTGGACCCGACGTGGCTGCCCGACGAATCGGGGTTCCTGTACTGGCGCTACCCGGAGCCCGCGGCCGCGCAATTCACCGCCGCCATGGGAGCGGGGGAACTGGTGCTGCACCGGCTGGGTGACGATCCGGCGTCCGACGACCTGGTCTGGTCCCGACCGGATGCGCACGAATGGATAGCATCGCCCTGGGTCGCCGCGGACGGCGCCTGGCTGGTGCTGATCGCCAGCCCGGGCACCGACTCCCGCACCATCGTGCAAGCCTGGCGGCTCGTGGTGGACCGGACGGGCCGATGCACCGTCGATGCCGACCCCATCGCGGTCGTCGACGACCTTGCCGACGCCCACAATGTGGTGGCCTCCGACGGTGACACGCTGTTCCTGCGCACCGAGCGGGACGCCCCGCGGGGCAGGCTGGTCGCCGTGGACCTGGCAGCCCTTGACCTGCCCTGGACCGACGTGATCGCCCGGCACGCCACCGACGTGCTCGTCGACATCAGCCCAGCAGCCGGGGTGTTCGTCCTCTTATGGTCGTCGGACGCTGCACACCGCATCGAGATCGTTGACAGGGCAGGCCGTTCCGTGGGTTGGCCGGAGTTGCCGGCACCGATGTCGGTGACGGCGATCAACACTCGTGACCGCGGTGCCGAGATCTTCATCGGCGTCACCACTTTCACACGCCCGAGTCTCGCCTACCGGCTCGACGTGACGGACGGTGCGCCCGCGGTGTCCGCGCTGCCGCCGGCGGCCGCCGAGGTCGAGCTGCCGGAGGTGACGTTCGAGCGCCGCCGCGCGGTCTCGGCCGACGGCACGCTCGTGCCGATGTCCGTGCTGCGCCGGGTGGATCTGCCGGACGGCCCGCGGCCCACCCTGCTGTACGGCTACGGCGGTTTCGACATCCCGGTCCTGCCCGCGTTCTCCGCACTGTTCGCCGGGTGGGTGGCCGCCGGGGGAGTGCTGGCGGTGGCCAACCTGCGGGGCGGTGGGGAGTTCGGCGCGGACTGGCATCGCGGCGGGATGCTGCACCGGAAACAGAACGTCTTCGACGACCTGTTCGGCTGCGCCCACGCGCTGATCGACTCCGGGGTGAGTACGGCCGCGCAGCTGGCGGTGCACGGCCGGTCGAACGGCGGGCTGCTGGTGGGTGCCGCAATCACCCAGCACCCGGAGCTGTTCGCGGCCGCATTGCCGACGGTCGGCGTGCTGGACATGCTCCGGTTCCATTTGTTCACCATCGGCTGGGCGTGGACCACCGATTACGGATCTCCCGACGACGCCGACGATTTCGCGGTGCTGCACGCGTACTCACCCTTGCACCGGCTGGCGCCGGGCACGTCCTACCCGCCGACCCTGATCTGCACCGGTGACCACGACGACCGGGTGGTCCCGGCGCATTCGCTGAAGTTCGGTGCGGAGTTGCAGCACTGCCAAAGCGGGCCGGGGCCGGTGCTGCTCCGGGTCGACACCCGCGCCGGCCACGGGATGGGCAAGCCGGCGCGAGCGTTGGCTGCCGAGTACGCCGACCAGTTGGCGTTCGCCGCCGAGAACACCGGCCTCGACCTGAACCTGCTGTCCCCGATCGCCGCCCATTTGTCGCGCGGATCAACATCCACGGCGCGGCTGAACTCTTTGACTCCCGTCACACCAGTCCCATCCGAGCCAACTTGATCCGCGCCGGCGATGTTGATCCGCGCCGTCAACGGCCGCGCTCGGCGTGGGTGCACGGGCACGGAATCCGCCGCGACGAGCGTTGGCAGGAGGGTGATCGGCTGCGGAGCGGTCGTCGCGGCTGTCTGCGGTAACGCTTAGCCTGGGCAGCGACCCCCCGACAATGCAGGAGACGGGAGCATTGGGGAATGACGACGGCGGCCTCGCAGCGAGCCGGCTCGGTCGGGTTCCGCTCCGAACGCGGGCCGATCCTGATCTCGTTGATGCTCAGCACCTCGCTGGTCGCGCTGGACTCCACCATCGTCGCGACCGCGGTCCCCTCGATCGTCGCCGATCTCGGCGGGTTCTCCCAGTTCCCCTGGCTGTTCTCGGTCTACCTGCTGGCGCAGGCGGTCTCGGTGCCGGTGTACGGCAAACTGGCGGACCTGTTCGGTCGCAAACCGATCATGCTGTTCGGGATCGGGCTGTTCCTGTTCGGCTCGATCCTGTGCGGGTTCGCCTGGGGCATGCCGGCGTTGATCGCGTTCCGGGCCGTCCAGGGACTGGGCGCCGGCGCCGTCCAGCCGATGAGCATCACCATCGCCGGCGACATCTACACCCTGGCCGAGCGGGCCAAGGCCCAGGGCTACCTGGCCAGCGTGTGGGCCATGTCGGCGGTCGTCGGCCCCACCCTGGGCGGATTGTTCGCGCAGTATCTGACCTGGCGGTGGATCTTCTTCGTCAACATCCCGCTCTGCGCGCTGGCGGCCTGGATGTTGATCCGCAGATTCCACGAAACCGTGCGGTCCCGGGTACGTCGCCGGATCGACTACCTGGGCAGCCTCACCCTCACCGTCGGCTGCACACTGCTCATCCTCGGCCTGCTCGAAGGGGGTCAGGCCTGGGCGTGGAACTCCGCCACCAGCCTCGTCGTGCTGGCCGCCGGTGCCCTGCTGATCGCGATCTTCGTCCTGGTCCAGCGCCGGGCAGCGGACCCGGTGCTACCGCTGTGGATATTCACCCGCCGGGTGCTGTTGGCCAGTGCGGTCATCGCGTTGCTGGTCGGTGCGGTGCTGTTGGGTTTGACCACGTACGTGCCGACTTTCGTGCAGGTGGTCCTCGGGACCGGGCCGCTGGTAGCGGGATTCGCGCTGGCGACGCTGACCATCGGCTGGCCGATCTCGGCCGCGCTGTCGGGCCGCTTCTACCTGAGGTTGGGTTTCCGGAAAACTGCCCTGATCGGCAGCGTGCTGGTGGTCGTGGGCGCGGCGCTCTGCACGCTGCTCGGCCATGGATCCTCGGTGTGGGAAGTCGCCGGCTGCTGTTTCGTGGTCGGGCTGGGCATGGGTCTGGTGGCCAGCCCGACCCTGATCGCAGCCCAGAGCAGCGTCGGCTGGGCCGAGCGTGGGGTCGTCACTGCGAACAACCTCTTCTCCCGCTCGATCGGCAGCGCGGTGGGGGTGGCCGTGTTCGGTGCGATCGCCAACGCCACCATGGGTTTGGCCGGGGCCGGGTCCACGGCCGGATCGACGGCTCCGGCTGCATTGGCGCAGGCGACGCACAACGTCTTCCTCGCCGCGCTGCTGCTCGCTGTGGTGATGGTCGCCGCCGCATGGCTACTGCCGGGCGGGCGGCCGACCCGCACGCAGACGGGTGACCCCTCAGCCGACCCGGCGCAGCGTGACGGTCAGCTTGATGCGGATCCGGTGGCTGATCAGAGCGCCGGGGGCCTTGCGTAGCCCGGCGTCGCGGCGGTCCAGATCGGCGGTGGCTGTCATGACCCGGGCATCGGCCGCACCGTCATCCGACCCGTCGGACGCTGGTCGGACCTCGAGCGCGACATCCACGCTGTCCCGGACCGTGAGCTCACCGTTGATCATCCCGCCTCCCTCGAACGGGTCCGCCGGTCCGCCGCGAAAGGTCCACCGCGGGTGCTGTTCGGTGGCGAAGAAGGTCGGGCCCTGCAGGTCACGATCGCGTTTGGGGTTCCCGGTGCGGACGCCCGCCGGGTCGAGTTCGGCGCTCACCCGGATCAGCCGGCCCGAGGCTTCGAACTCGAGTGCTGCGGCGGTCACCGGAACGGTGCCGCGCACGGTGCGCAGGCCGAATTCGCCGACCGCGAACGATGCGGTCGTCCTGGTGAGATCGACGGCCCACGAACCGCTTTCGGTCGGGGTCTGGTAGCTGACGGACTGGTCTTGCGTGCCCATCGCGGGGCTCCTTCGGCGAGACGGTGGCTGCTGACCCGACCACGATCCCGCCGATCACGCCGCCGCGGATCAGCGTTGGTACGCAATCGGAGCACGCAAATCCGGTACGCACGCGCAACCTGACGCCGGGATGGTGACGCTCAGCCCCGTCGTCAGCAATTCGTGAAGATCACCTGGCCCCACCTGGCCCCCCTTGCACCCACTCGTCGACGGGGATCGAATCGGGGAATCCCGATTCCATCACGAAGCCGATGAACCCGAGTTCGGTGGCCAGGAAACGGAAGACGTGATGACGAATTCCGTAGGACTCGTGTATTCGGTGCATGCTCTCACCGATGGCTACGACCCTTGCGTCACCGATGATCTCGCGCAGTGGCTGCAGATCGCTGTAGTCCTCGTCCGCCGGATCGAGGCTGCGAGCCGGTGGGAATGGTGTCCCAGCCAATCGCGCACGGGATCGACAGAGCTCATGAGCGGACTCTACGCGGGGAACGGGGCAACCCGCGGCCAGGGCCGATGCTGCTCGATCTGCGCCGCGAGGGCCAGGATCAGCGATTCCTTACCGGGCGGTGCGGCTATTTGCACGGCCAGCGGAGTCCCCGAGCCCTGATGCCGGCCGGCGGGCACGCTCGCCGCAGGCCAGCCAAGGACATTCCATTCCGCCGAGAATGGCGCGAACCGTCCGTCGACCGCGGTATTGGACAGCCATGACTTGGTGCTCCGCGGCCGAGCCGTCGGGGGTGGCCAGGCAAGTGCGGGAGTGATCACCACGTCGATGTTCTCGAACAGAGCGGCCATCCGCGCCTGAATCGGCGGAATCTGGCTGTCGCGCACCACGTTCAGCCTGCGCAGCACCGACCCGATGGCAACGTGGCGGCGGCTGCGTGGTTGCAGCAGCCGCCGATCCAGGCCTTCGGCGTCCAGCGCGGGCCCGACCAGCCACCGCGTCATCGGCGCCACCACCGGGTAGTGGAGCCGGCAGCGGGTGATCGTGTGGCCCAGCTCGTGCAGCATCGCTGCGATGCTTTCGGTCGCCGCCACCCAATGCGGATCGGTTGGCAGAAACGCCAACGGCGACCCGGTCGCGACGCCGATCCGGAGCGCGTCAGGAGCACGGACCGTGGCCAGGTCGGGTCGATCGGCCAGCACCGCGAGCATGGTCGCGGCGTCGTCGACAGTCGTTGCCAGGGGGCCGTTCTCGGCCATGCCGAACCAGGAGTTCGGGCCGAGCCCGGCCGGCACGACGCCCTTGCCGGGTTTGATCCCGACCAACCCGCAACATGCCGCCGGTATCCGGATCGAACCCATCCCGTCCGCGCCGTGCGCGATCGGCACCATTCCGGCGGCCACCGCCGCCGCGCTACCACCGGAGGAACCGCCGGCGGTCCGACCGGTGTTCCACGGGTTACGGGTGACAGTGTTGGGGGAGTCAGTACTGCCCCAGATGCACAACTCGGGCACGGCGGTGATACCGACGATCACTGCCCCGGCGGCACGCAACCGGGAGACGACCGGGTGATCGGCGGTCGACGGAGCGCAGCTGGTGGCCCGCGAGCCATTGCGCAGGGGTTCGCCTGTGACGGCAACGTTGTCCTTGATCGCGACGGGCACTCCGGCGAGCGACAGGTCGGCAAGGTCGGCCCGCGAGTCGAGCGCCGCGGCCTCCGCGCGTGCACCGGCCGCCCGGACGCGTACGAATGCCCCGACCGCGGGGTCGCGCTCCGCGATGCGGCGAACAGACTCGTCTGCTGCGGCAGTGGCAGTGAACGTTCCGGATCGAACCGCGGCCGAGATCGCGGTCGCGGAGAACTCGCTCGGCAGACCCACCGATCCAGTATCGCCGGGGTGCTCACCGCTCGGAAGCTCTCCACCCCGCGGGCAGGATGTCAAGATTCTTCGGGGTGACCGGTCGTCGTCGGCGCGCCGGCGGTTTCAGATCAGTTGTCCAGGCGCTGCGCGCCGCCGTGGGGGCGGGAAAATGCCGTGCCCGGTCGGCGGTGGGAGGGTTGCGGGGGCGAATTTTCACGTCAGTTGTCCGGGGCGCTGCGCGCCGCCGTGGGGGCGGGAAAATGCGCTGCCCGGCCGGTGGTGGGAGGGCTGCCGGGGCGAATTTTCGTGTCAGAACACGAGGTCGGCCAACCGCTCCACCTGGGACAGGTCGGCCACCGTCGGGTCCAGGATCAGCTCGTCCACCCCGGCATCCTCATAGGCGCTCAACGCGCCCCTGATTGCCGCGCCGCGCAACGCACTGCGGGCGGCCATCTCGGCGTACTCACCCGAGAAGCCGTAATAGTGCCGCAGGTACCGGTAGGAGTCCTCCTCGACGTCGTCACCGAGCGAGAAATACGCCAGTGCAAGGATTCTCGGCTGACCCTCCCTGCCGCCCTGCCGCCACGCCTCCCGCACCCGCGCGGCCAGCGGCGCGACCCGGTCGGGCGGTGTGCCGCCGGCGGTCCAGCCGATGCCGTACTGCACGGTGCGCCGGACACCGGGCTCGCCGCCGCCGCCGATCAACAGTGGGATCGTGCCACCCGGGACGGTGGGAACCACCGGCTCGGGGCTGCCGGCCACCGGGTCCCCGCGCCACGCGGCCAGCATGATGTCCAGCATCTGGTCGGTCCGCTTCCCGCGGCCGGCGAAAGTCGTTCCGGTGGCGATGAAGTCATCCTCCCGGCCGCCGACCCCGATGCCCAGCGTCAGTCGGCCTCCGGAGATCGACCCCACGGTGGCGGCCTCCTTCGCGATCAACACCGGGCTGCGGGTGGGCAGCACGAGAATGTTCGTCAGCAATTCGATCCGCTCGGTGACGGCCGCCGCGGCCGCCAGCGCGATGAGCGAATCGTGGTTGCCGAACGCGACCCGGTCGATGGTGGCCAACGTGGTGAAGCCGCGCCGTTCCGCCGCGGCGGCCCATGTCGGGAGCAGGGTTCCAGGGCAGTCGGGGACGGGGTTGGGCATGCCGATGCCGATTTTCATGAGCGGAATCTAACCGGTCGCCCGCGGCCCCGCGCCGGCGGCCAGAGGTGCGCGCAGCAGGGGTCGTCGCCCCGGGCCCGGGCACCGCGTCTACACCGCGAGCTGCAGGGTCAGGACAATCGCCAGCGGCGCTATGCCGCGGATGACGAACCAGGTCAGTCGCACCGGAACCGGTCCGAACCCGAGGTCGGCGACGAGGCTGTCGAACTCCAGGGGCCTCGCGGTGGCTCGGAGCCACAGGTTGCTGAGCACGCCGATCGGGGTGAGCGCGAGCGCTGCCCACCGACCGGCCGGCACAGCGGGCGCCGCGGCCAGCGTTAAGGACAGCGCCGCGACCGCCGGTGCGGCGAGGTGGATCAGCCGGAGCGCGGCGTCGGTACCGCCGAGCATCCGCCGCAGTGCCGCCGACTGACAGACTCTGCGCAGCCCAGCGCCGAACGGGGACACCGCGGGCACCGCGCACAGCAGCACCACGCCGGGCAGCCACCGCGCGGGCACGACCAACGCCGCCACGTACGGCACCAACAGGGCCACCAGGAAGACAGCGCCCGCTCGACGGTTCCGAGCGGCGCGGACCCACTCCGCCGCCAACAATGCGCGCGTCCGACCGGCAGGTAGCGATCGGGACCGGCGAATCCGCAGCTGCGAGAACCGGCGCTGGGCCAGCACATCTCCGAGCAGTGCCGGGTCCATGAACAGCACGGCCGATCCGGTGGCTGTGAACAACGCGTTCCCCGCGGTCAGCGCGATGCGGTCCAGCGTGTCGATGGTGCGCCATCCCCACACCGTGGTCAGCACCGCGAGCAGGCAGGCGAGCGGCGCGCCGGCTACGGCGGCCCACCACGGCAGGGGCAGCGTCACGCCGATCCGGGTGAGCACCGCCGCCACACCCACCCAGCCGAAACCCGCCGCAGCGGCGCCGGCCTGGACCGATCGCCGCACTCGGGCCGAGCAGCCCTGCAGACCCGTCGCCGCCGCCGCGAGCGCCGCCCCCAGCCCCGCGCCGATCACGACGATCACGCCGAGGCCCGCCAGCTCCGTACGACTGAGCATCGCGGCGATCGCGCCGACCGCAGCGCCCAGCAGAGAAGTCCCGATCAGCGTGCGAATCCAACGCGGGGCCAGCTCGGAGCGGCGGTTGACCGGACCGCCGAGCACCCAGGTGTATTCCGCCGGGCTGGCCCGCACCGGGCCCAGCGTCATCGCCACGGCCAGCACCATCGCAGCGAACAGGACCACCGCCCCGACCGCCAGCGCGACCGGGACCGCGCTCGGGCTTGCCGGTATCCGTTGCGTGGTCAGCCCGATGATCAGCTGGACCGGCAACCCGGCGAGCACGAAGATCGCCAGCAGCAGCGTCCACCAGTCGGTGCGTTCCCGCCTGCCCCGGCCGACCCGACGCACCTGGGCAAGCAGCTTCACCCCGACTGCCTTCCGGGTTCACACCGCGCGTCGGCGACCGCGTCGATCAGGCCGGCGTGATGGGAGGCGAACAACACCGCGCCGCCCGCCGCCTTCTCGTCCAGCAGCCGTCCGATCAGCCAGTCGACGCCCTGACCGTCCAGTCGCTGTTCCGGTTCGTCGAGCAGCAGCAGCGAACGCGGACGGACGAACGCCGACGCGAGCGCCAGCCGGCGGCGTTGCCCGGAGGACAACGTGCCGGGCAATTGGTTGCGTTGCTCGGTCAGCCCGACCTCCTCGAGCAGCGCCCGCACCACCGCATCCGCATCGGGCACGTCGTGCACCGCGGCCAACAGGCCCAGATGCTCCGCGACGGACAGGTCCGGGAAGAAGTCGACACTGTCGTCAACCGCCGCGAGCTCGGCGCGAACCGCCGGATCGCTCTCCACCAGCGGCGCACCGCGCAGTGTCACCGACCCGCTGTCGGGCGGCTGGATGCCCATCACGCACTGCAGC
Organism: Nakamurella sp.; assembly: GCA_017882715.1. Classification (GTDB taxonomy): domain Bacteria; phylum Actinomycetota; class Actinomycetes; order Mycobacteriales; family Nakamurellaceae; genus Nakamurella. Next base: position 13,175 of record JADGOY010000046.1, read on the forward strand.
AGGGTGCTCTTCCCCGATCCGTTGGGCCCCACCACGGCCACCGCCTGACCGGCCCGAACGTCGAAGGTCAGGCCGTGCAGCACCTCGTGCTCACCGAACCGGCGCCGCAGCCCCGACACCTGCAACAGCGGCTGCCCGTGACCCCCCATTGGGCCGATCCTGCCAGGCCCGGCCGGCCGCAGCCCCCGGACTCGCTGCGCAACAGGGTCTCTCAGGTCGCCGCAGCCGCCCGCATGGCCGGCTCGGTGCGGTAGATGATCTCGATGCCCAGCGCGCCGACGGCGCCGACGGCCAGCGACTCCCACAACGTCGTGGGGGTCAGCGAGAAGTTGAAGAACGACTGCCCGATCGGAAGGATGAAGGCGAGTGCGGCCAGCCCGACCATCGACCCCACCAGCGCCGCCTTCCACAGGGCGAACGGCCGGGACAGCACCACGAGAATCCAGAACGCGGTGAACAGCAGCGAAATCGTCGCTGCGGTCGACGGTTGCCAGCAGATCACATTGGCCACGTCCTGGTTGGACTCGGTCTGCACCAGGCACTCCGAGGCCGGTGGTGCGCCGACGGCGTTGCGGGCCAACAGGTACGAGACGAGCACGACCAGCCCGGAGACGACCCCGGCCGGCACCGCGAATCGCAGTACCCGGCGCAGGAACCCGGGCACGTACCGGCGCTTGTTCGGCCCCAGCGCCAGGAAGAACGCGGGGATCCCGATCGTCACCGCGGACACCAGGGTCAGGTGCCGCGGCAGGAATGGGAACGGCAGGGTGAACAGCGCTGCCGAGACGATCGCGACCAGGCTCATCACGTTCTTCGAGACGAACAGGTTGGCCACCCGCTCGACGTTGCCGATCACCCGCCGCCCCTCGGCCAACACGGCGGGCATGTGCGAGAACCGGCCGTCCAGCAGCACCAGTTGGGCGACCGCCTTGGTGGCCTGCGCCCCGTTGCCCATCGCGACGCCGATGTCGGCGTCCTTGAGCGCCAGCGCGTCGTTCACCCCGTCGCCGGTCATCGCAGCGACGTGCCCGCCCAGCTGCAGTGCCTGCACCAGCGCCCGCTTCTGTTCCGGCGACACCCGGCCGAAAACTGTTGTCTTCTCTACGATCTCGCGGAGTTCTTCGGGGTCGTCGCCGATCGTGCGGGCGTCGACGACATTGTCGTCGGTGATGCGCAGACCGACCCGCCGGGCGATGGCCGCGACGGTCTGCGGGTTGTCCCCCGAGATGATCTTGATCTCGACGCCCTGGTCGGCGAAATAGTCCAGCGTCTCCTTGGCGTCCGGACGGACCTGCTCGGTCAGCGTGACCAGCGCCGCCGGCGTCACATCTGCCGGCAGGTCCTGGCCTTGCAGGGCACTGTCCGACCGGGCCAGCAGCAACACCCGACGGCCGGTCTCGGCCAACTCGCCCACCCGCGCGCGCAGCGGATCGTCCGCCGCGAGCAGCACGTCCGGGGCGCCGAACACCAGTGCGCCACGGCCGGTGAAGGAGGCGGCGCTCCACTTGCGCGCGGAGTTGAACGCGATGGTGCTGTCCCGGTGCCAGTCAGCCGGCGGTGGCAGCGCCGCGGCCAACGCCTTGAGCGTGCCGTTGGCGTTGGGGTCGTCGGCCAGCGCGCCGAGCGCCGCCCTGACCTCGTCGGCGCTCCAGGGCGCAGGGCCGACCGGTTCGCAATCCTCGTACGCGATGTCGCCGACCGTCAACGTTCCGGTCTTGTCCAGGCACACCACGTTCACCCGCGCCAGGCCCTCCACCGCAGGGAGTTCCTGCACCAGCACCTGCTGACGGGTCAACTGCACCGCGGCCAGCAGGAACGCCACCGAGGTCAGCAGCACCAGACCCTCGGGGACCAGACCCACAAGGCCGCCGGTGGAGCGGATGACCACCTGCTGCCAGCCCTGGTCGCCGATCGCGCGGGCCTGCGACCAGAGCTGCAGCGGCAACGCGATGATGATCACCCAGGTGATGTACTTCAGCAGCTGGTTGACCGATTCCTGGATCTCCGATCGGGTCTTGGTGAACTTCTTTGCCTCGGCGGCGATCTTGTTGATGTAGGCGTCCGGCCCGACCGCGGCGGCGCTGAATCGACCGGTCCCGGCCACCACTGTGGTGCCGGACCGGACGTCGTCACCGGTCGCCTTCGGGATGGCGTCGGCCTCCCCGGTGAGGTTCGACTCGTCGATCTCCAGACCGGACGTGGACAGCATCGAGCCGTCGGCGGGCACCTGGTCGCCGGTGCGCAGCTCGATCAGATCGTCCAGAACCACGTCGGCGGTGGGGATCTCGGCCAGGGTGCCGTCACGCAGCACCCTGGTGGTGGGGGAGTTCAGCAGGGCGAGCTGGTCGAGTTTCCGTTTCGCCAGATACTCCTGCGTGATGCCGATCGCCGAGTTGACGATCAACACGACGCCGAACAGCCCGTCCGCCAGCGATCCGGTGCTCAGGATCAGCACGAACAGTGCGCCCAGGATCGCGTTGAAGCGGGTGAACACGTTCGTCTTGAAGATCACCCACAAGGAGCGCGACGACGCCTGGCTCGTCGCGTTGACCTGACCACCAGCGACACGTTCGGCCACCTGCGCCGAGGTGAGGCCGGCGTCGCGCCCGGGTCGGTCGGCGACCTGCGCGGATTCCGGCGAGATGCTCACCGGCCAACTGTGACAGATGATCACTGCCAGTCCCACCCCCGAAGCCCGGATCTGCGGTGACCGGCATGGGTGAACCCGGTCGTGTTGACTGTGCTCGATGACGCTCACCCTGCTCCGCGGCGGCCGCATCCACGCGGCCGCCGATCCCGACGCCACCGCGCTGGCCTTCGACGGATCGACCATCAGCTGGATCGGCGGTGAGCACGCGACCTCGGTCGCCGGCCGGCCGGACCGGGTGATCGACCTGGTCGGCGCGTTGGTGATTCCCGGTTTCGTCGACGCGCACGTGCACACCACGGACGCCGGGCTGTCCTTGACCGGCCTGGACCTGACGAGGACCCGGTCGCTGGCAGAGTGCCTGGACGCCGTCGGCCGGTACGCCGCAGCGAATCCGGACGGAGTGCTGTGGGGGCACGGGTGGGTCGAGCACCAGTGGCCGGAGAACCGGCCGCCCACCCGCGCCGAGTTGGACGCCGTCGTCGGCCATCGCGCCGCCTACCTGTCCCGCATCGACGTGCACTCCGCGCTGATCAGCTCGGCGCTGGCGACGGCCATCACCGACGGCGCCGGCATCGCCGGGTGGTCCACCACCGGTCCGATCACCCGGGCGGCGCACGGGGCCGTCCGGGCCTTCATCAGGGGCGCGCTGCCGGCCGTGCAGCGCCGCGCAGCGCAACTCGCGTTTCTGTCGGCAGCCGCGGCGCAGGGCGTCGTCGAGGTGCACGAGTGCGCTGCCGCGGACGACACCGGGCGCTCGGACCTGGCCGCGCTGCTGGTGTTGGACGGACCGGTGCCGGTGCGTGGCTATCTGGGCGGCGTCGTCACCGATCCCGAGCAGGCGAGGTCGTTGCTCGCCGAGACCGGAGCACATGCGCTGGGCGGCGACCTGGTGATCGACGGCGCGGTCGGCTCCCGCACCGCGGCGTTGAGTCACCCGTACCTGGACGACCCGTCGACCAGCGGGGCGCGGTACCTCACCCTCGAGGAGATCACCGACCATCTCGTCGCGTGCACCCGGGCCGGGGTGCAGGCCGGCTTCCACGCCATCGGGGACGACGCCGTCAGCGCAGTCGGGCAGGCCCTGCGCGCGGCGGCGAAACGGTTGGGGGATAGCGGCACCGTGCGATTGGCGGGCTGCGCCCACCGCGTCGAACACGCCGAGATGCCCGACCAGGACGCGATTGCGGCGATGGCGGCGACCGGCACCGTTGCCAGCATGCAGCCGCTGTTCGATGCGGCCTGGGGTGGGAACGAGGGCATGTACGCCCGCCGGCTCGGCACCGAGCGGGCCGCGGCGATGAACCCGTTCGCGACGATGGCCGCCGCCGGCATCACGCTGGCCTTCGGGTCGGACGCACCGGTCACCCCGGTCGACCCCTGGGCGGCAGTGCAGGCTGCCGTTCACCACCGCACATTCGGTCAGGGACTGTCCGCGCGCGCGGCGTTCACTGCGCACACCCGCGGCGGTCATCGCGCGGCCGGACGCACCGAACGGGGAATCGGCACGTTGAGCGTCGGCGCACCCGCGCACCTGGCGATCGTCGAGGCCGGCGAACTCGTCCGCCCCGCGGCCGACCCGCTGGTGCAACGCTGGTCAACGGATCCGCGGTCACGAGTACCGCTGCTGCCCGACCTGACACCCGGTGTGGCACTGCCTCGCACCCTGGCCACCGTCGTCGCCGGCCGGGTCGTCCACGACGACGGGGTGTTCGGCTAGCATCCATGCACCTTCATGGAGCGGGTCGCCGGATACCGTCGGATCTGCGGTGATCATCTTCCGCGCGGGACGGGCCGGCCGGACCGAGCCACGGTGAGGAGAGGATTCGGCTGCGGTCGCACTACGCTGGCGGCCGTGGCTTCACCGACCGTGGACAGCGACCAGGCGGTGCCGCCCGTCGGCCGTGGGCCAGGTCCCGATTCAGCGGGCACTCCTGTTGGGTCCACACGGTCGTTGACCCGTTGGCGCCGCTCGTTGTTCGGCGCGGGCGGTCTGCGGATTCTCGGAAGCCTGTCCGCCGGCCTCGCGCTCAACGCGGCGTTCGCGCCGTCCACCCGGTGGTGGCTGGCGATCATCGGGTTCGCCCTGTTCGGTCTGACGCTCGCCGGCCGCTCCTGGAAGGCCGGCCTGGGGCTCGGCCTGGTCTTCGGGCTGGCCTTCTATCTACCGCTTCTCACGTTCACCAACGTGTATGTGGGCGACCTGCCGTGGATCGCGCTCGCGCTCGCCGAGTCGCTGCTGACGGCGCCGGCCGGCGCGCTGGCCGCCGCCGCCTCCCGGCGTCTGCCCGCCTGGCCGCTGTGGGCGGCAGCCGCCTGGATCACCTGCGAGGCATTGCGGGCCCGATTCCCGTTCGGTGGATTCCCCTGGGGCGCGATCGCCTTCTCGCAGTCCGACGGGCCGCTGCTACCGGTGGCATCCCTGCTCGGCGCCACCGGGCTGGGCTTCCTCACCGCGCTGGCCGGGTTCGCCCTCGCCGCGCTCATCCGCGCGCTGGCCGTCCAGCGCCGCCCGCTGCGATCCGCCGCCGTGCTCGGCGCGACCGGCCTGCTCGTCACGCCCTTGCTGCTGGGCCAGCTGGGGCTGGCCACCGTGCAGCACGGCACCGGTGACCCAACCCGCGCCATCGCCGTCATCCAGGGCAACGTGCCCCACCCCGGCCTGGACTTCAACGACGAACGTCGCGCCGTGCTGGACATGCACGCCCAGCGCACCCATGAACTCGCCGCCGCGGTCCGCGCCGGCACGGCGCCGGCGCCCTCGCTGGTCATCTGGCCGGAGAATTCCACCGACATCGACCCGTACCGCAACGAGGACGCGAACGCCGTGATCAGCGCGGCCGCAACGGATATCGGGGTGCCGATCCTGGTCGGCGCGGTGGTCCAGACCGACACCCCTGGCGACTACTACAACCAGGGCATCGTCTGGGATCCCGTCACCGGCCCCGGCCAGGTCTACGACAAGCGACACCCACTGCCGTTCGGCGAGTACATGCCCTACCGGTCGTTCTTCCGGATCTTCTCCGACAAGGTGGACCTGCAGCGCGGCACGTTCCTCCCAGGTGACGTCCCGGGCAATCTCGATATCGCCGGAGTGAACGTCGGTGACGTCATCTGCTTCGAGGTCGTCTACGACAGTCTGGTTCGCGATGTCGTCCAGGGCGGGGCGCAAGTGCTCGTCGTGCAGACCAACAACGCCACCTTCGGCGATACCAACGAGACCTATCAGCAGCAGGCCATGAGCCGCGTCCGCGCGGTGGAACACGGCCGGGGGGTGCTGGTGTCTGCGACCAGTGGGGTGTCCGCAGTCATCGGCCCGGACGGCACCGTCGAGTCGACGGTGCCGCTGTTCACCCCCGGCTACCTGACCCCGTCGGTCCCGCTGATCACCGCGACGACGCCCGGTACGGTACTCGGTGGCCCGCTGGAATGGATCCTCGCCGTCGTGACGCCCGTGGCGCTCGCTGCGGCGGTGATCGGTGCCCGGCGCCGAGCATCGTCCCGCCGACCGCCGGCGACCGCGACGACAACCCCGAAGGATCCGACACCGTGAGCTCCACGAGTGCAGCGTCGCCCTCACCGGAGCCCGAAGGCGACCCGCCGCCGGGCGATCGCGTGCTGGTGATCATCCCGACGTACGACGAGCGGGAGAACCTGCCGCTCATCCTCGACCGGGTACGGGCCGCGGTGCCGGCCGCGTCGGTGCTGGTGGTGGATGACGGCAGCCCGGACGGTACCGGGGAGATCGCCGACGCTCGGGCCGCCGCGGACGATCAGGTCAACGTCCTGCACCGACCGGCGAAGGCAGGTCTGGGCGCAGCGTACGTCGAGGGGTTCGGCTGGGGACTGGGTCGCGGATTCGACGTGCTGGTCGAGATGGACGCGGACGGCTCACACGCCCCCGAGCAGCTGCCCATGCTGCTCGCCGCGCTGCAGCACGCGGATGTGGTGCTCGGTTCGCGATACGTGCCCGGCGGGTCGGTGGTCAACTGGCCCAAACGCCGCGAGTGGCTCTCCCGGGGCGGCAACCTCTACTGCCAGATCATGCTGGGGGTGGGACTCAAGGACATCACCGGCGGGTACCGCGCCTACCGTGCCGCCGTCTTGCGCGACCGCTTGTCCGGCCACGTGGAGTCCCAGGGGTATTGCTTTCAGGTCGACCTGGCCTGGCACGCGGTCCAGGCCGGGTACCGGGTCGTCGAGGTGCCGATCACGTTCACCGAACGGGAGATCGGCACCTCCAAGATGAGCGGCGGCATCGTCCGGGAAGCACTGCTCAAGGTCACGGGGTGGGCGGCCGTCTACCGATGGAATCAGCTCAGGTCGCTTGCCCGGCGCCGGGAGCGGGCCGGCTATTCCTGAGCTACCTGGTCGGAAGACACCGGTCGGAATACGACGCCGGTCGGAAGACGCGGGTCGGAAGACACCGCCAGCGCCGCTCGTGGAACGTTCCACGGAGCGGCGCTGGTGTGGGTCAGGCACGACCGCACGGTCAGGACGCGGTACGGCGGCTCTTCAACTCGCTGAGCCGCTCGTTCAAGATCTCCTCGAGCTCTTCGATCGACCGCCGCTCGAGCAGCATGTCCCAGTGGGTGCGCGGCGGCTTGACGACCTTGCCCTCCGGCAGTGAACCGTCGACCAGAATCGAGGACAGCCCATGCATCCGGCAGTCCCAGGCCGTCGGAACCTCGGCGTCGTCGGCCATCGGGACGGTGAATTCGTGGTCGCGCGGGCAGCGGTAGGTCGCGGTCCGGCGGGGGGCGAGGTCGTGGTTGCGGTCGGCCTCGTAGCTGGTGGATCCGAGGCGGCTGCCGCGCAGGACACGGTCGGCCATGGTGTTCCTTCCTTGCTGCCTTGATCACTGCGGCGACTCGGTGCGCGCAGCGTGCCGGGTGTTCCCGCCGGCGGCGAGCCCGATCGGGCTTCCTACCGATGGGTAACGCTATTCGGGTGGTGTTCGTTCCCGGGCCGTGGCCGGCTCGGTCTGCTCCTGCCAAATCAGCAATTCACTCTCTGGGAGGTCTTACTGTCGCGAACGGGCGGTTGGATGCCCGCCACCCGTACAGACCCCCGAAGGTGTCCACGATCACGGCCGTCTACGGAGAATGTTCGGCTCGATGGGGTGAAATCGAGCACGTTCGGGCTGTCTGCTCGTCATGGCGCGGCGCACCGGTCAGGAGGAGCCGGCGATCAGGGCAAACGTTCCGGATCCGGTGGCGTCACCGGTTCCCGTCGGGACCGAGTTGGCCGGAACGATGGCGCGCCCTGCAGAGCACTGGTAGCGCACCGTCGGCCGCCTGACGCGCCCGGTGCCGATCGCTGTGTCGATCACCTCGTCGGCCAGTACGAACAGCCGCGCGGAGCCAGGGAAGAGGCGACCGGGAAAGTCCGTCGCGATGCCGAAGGCGTAAACGTCGACCTGCGCGTCATCGGCCAGCAGGGCCGGCTGCTCGACCTGCGTCGAGCCCAGAACTGGGCCTCGTCCACGATCAAGTAGTCCACTCGCCGGCCCCCTGCGCCCAGGACCTGCGCACCAGTTCAGCCAGATCCATCGCGTCGTCGATCTCGACACCAGGCCGGCTCAGCCCCATCCGAGAGCTGATCCGGGCAGGTCCGGACCTATCCAGCCGGGTCAACACAGGAGCCCGTGCCGGCCCTGCCTGGCGTGGCTGTGGTCCAGCTGTAGCGCCCAATGTCGACGTGCCGCAGTCCATCGGCCCGTAAGAGAACATCACTGAGCCACCCGCGAACCGGCTCCGCCCGATGCCGGCGGCCGGCACCGCGAAGAGGGCAGAGGGCGGCCCCGGACCGGTCGGCTGCTGACGGCTTCCTGCATTCCGGGCACTGTAGTGCCGGACATTCTCGCTCAGTGCCAGGCGTCGCGGTCGACCAGGACGTCGCGCAGCACGTCGGGGCGGTCCGTCATGATCGCGTCGACGCCCAGGTCGAGCAGCCGCCGCATCTCCGACTCGTCGTTGATCGTCCAGACGTGGACCTCCAGGTCGGCGGCGTGCGCCGAAGCGACGAACCGGGGGGTGACGATCGGGAACCGCTGCCAGCTCACCGGGACCTGGGCGGCGACGGCCGTCGTCCCGAAGCCACGACCCCGCGCGCTGGCCCGGACCAGGCGGAATATCTCCCGCGGCCCCATGGACGTGGCGACCTGCGGTCCCAGGGTCTGCCGCAGTGTCGCCAACCGGCGATCGGAGAAAGAGCCAAGACAGACGCGGTCGGCGACCCCCGCGGTCCGGATCAGGTCGGCCAGCGGGCCCAGCACACCGGAGGCCTTGGCGTCGATGTTGAAGCGCGCCTCCGGCAGCGCATCCAGCAGTTCGGACATCAGCGGGATCGGGTCCTTGCCGCGAATCCGGGCCTGACGCACCTGATCCCAGGTCAGCGTCGCGACCCGACCCTTGGAATCGGTGACCCGATCCAGGAACGGATCATGGAACGCGATCAGCACGCCGTCGGCGGTGGCGTGCACGTCCGTTTCCAGGTAGCGGTAGCCCTCGTCGAACGCTCGTTGGAAGGCCGGCAGGGTGTTCTCCCGACCCGCCAGGTCTCCCGTGTGCCATCCGCGATGGGCGAATGCCCTTGGTGGTTTTCCGTTCAGATACGCCACCGCGGCAGTCTGGCATGTGGGCCCGAGATGCGAAGCCGAAAACGCCCCCCGTGTCGATTGTGCAACGCGATTCTGGAACGCGATTCGGCGTCGGCGGAATGTCGTCGCCGTGACGGCCAGCGGCACAGGTTAGCGTCACGGCCATGCCCGGTCTTGCAGTGCGCAACCCCACTCGATCGCCGCCGGTCTCGATCACCGAGTCGATGCCGCCCCCGTCGTCCAAGGCGCCGACTCGCTGCCTGTGGTGTGGCCGCGAGTTGGCTTGGACCACTGGGGTAGGGCGCCGCCGACGTTACTGCGCGCAAGCCTGCCGGCAGCGGGCGTACGAGAACCGCAACGCGCTCGAACGCGGGGCGCTGCCGCCGGACGCCGTGGTGCTGACGGTGCAGGAGCGGGACGATCTCGCCGACCGCCTGTTCCAGGTGCGGTGCGCCGCCGAGGATGTCGCCACCGCGCTGGCCGAATCGGCCGGCCCGGGGGAGTTGGAACCCCTGGTCAGCGAACTGCTCGCCGCAGCGCGATCCGCGGAGCGGATCCGCTGACCCAAGCCCTGCCGCCATCCTTCGAACGCTGCCGCCGTCATCGCAAATCCTCAACCTCAGGTTTGGTGTCAGACA
>JADGOY010000047.1 GCA_017882715.1 Nakamurella sp.
TGACCGGCCAATCCGGCCGTCGTTCTACGACCGGTCGTCAACCCGCCGGGCGAAGGGTGCCTTCCACCCTCCGTCCAGCGCCTCGCCCTTCGGGGCGTACAGCCGCATGGTGACGCCGAGCGGACCGCGCGGCGCTGGGAGCCAGTTCGCCTCCCTCTGGGGTACGGGCCTGTCGTGCTGCAGGTGGACGTCCAGGGATCCGTCGGCGTCGTAACGCAGGGGGTCCCGGTCACCGATGGCGAGGCGGTCGATCTCGTTGGCGCCCTGGAAACCCTCCGCGTCTCACATCGTGATCGACCAGAAAGCAGCGGCGGGCGGCAGCTTGTCGGCGTCGAAGTGGATGACGTCGGCGTGTTTGCCGCTGATCTTGTCGCCGTCTGCGTCGGTGACCAGGATCGGGTAGATCGCGTCCTCGACGGGGTTGGCCCCGAGACCGATGAGCGTGACAACGGCGCGCTTGAAGAAGTAGTTGCCGTAGCACCCGTGCTGTTGGTGTGCATGGTCCAGCCGTTGACGTCCGTGCCCAAGGTGGGGCAGCGCGACGACCATCGCCTCTCGCGCTGCGGCACCTCCCGCCTCGATCTCGTCGATCTGATCGGCCGCAATCCGTCCGGCGTCGTACTCCTGGCCAGGGACGAGCCCCAGGTTGGCGATCCGGTCCAGGATCGAGAAGTTGGTGGCGTGCGGGGGGTTGATCGCCAGCAGGCGTGCGGCCTCGGTGAACAGTTCGACCGCGCTCATCCGTTCGCGAGAGTCAGCGCTTCGGTGTCCGTGTCGACGGTCGGGTCGATCACCTGCTCGGGCATCGGTGTCAATGAGGTGAGCCGGTACCCGCCTGCACGGCGTGCACCGCCTCGTAGTCGGCTGGTCCATTGGTCTGCGTGCGCCCGATGATCCAGACGTGTGGTGTCGGCGCGGCGATCGGTGTCATGCCGTCGGGCAGTTCGCCCGAATACCCCGGACCCACGATGACGAACTCACGAGCCGCGGTGCCGGTGGTTCGCTTCCCAGGATTGGCAAGACATCGGGCCCGCGGTCAGGTCGAGCCACGCGTTGGAGTACAGGGTGTCGAAGTTCGGCCGGACGACCGCAGGGAAGTCCGCGGGTGGGAACTCGCGGAGGTGATGGAACTCGTTGGGTGCCCAGTACCCCGGCCGCGACCCCGTCGGGAGGTTGATGCCCTGCGTCCGCGAATGGTCCATCGTCACGAGCGGGTACAGGTAGACGTACGCTTCGTAGCTCAGGGTGTGCAGGTGCCGGCCAGGGTTCCCACGTTCCGTCCGTCCTTCCGTCAGCCGCCGCTCCCGGCGCGCTCGGCCACCCAAACCCACGCAAACCCACGCAGCCTCTCCGGCGGTTCGACGAGGCTCAATGCGCAAGGAGGCGCTCCGACGTGCATACCGGGATCGTCGACGGCGGCGCCCGCATCAGCTGACCCCGACCGCGCGTGCCGCCCGATCGACCGCGGAGAACCGGATGCGTTCCTGCTCCAGACGGATAGACGGTCCGAAGGTGTCCTCCACCAAGTCCCGGTAGAGGACTGCCTCGTCTTCACCCAGGTGGGGCAAGGGCACCGCGACAGGTGTCGGCTCGCGAACCCATTGCGTCGAGTGCGCCAGCAGCGTCTCCCGGTCCATCAGGATCGACCTGGCCGACGGCCAGTGCCGTCGGAGCCTGTCGAGAATGACAAACCCATGAGTGTCGATATCGCCCCAGTACACCAGCTCGCGATCGGCCAACCAGCCAACGGCACCCAACAGGGACAGCGCGTAACCGCTGCCGAAAATGGCGATCGCGTCGGGTGAGGTCGGCAGCGTCAGGTAGCTGACTTCGTTCTCGACGACGAAAACGCGCGAGCAGGCGGGTGCGGCGACCCTGAAGTCGTCGGCGCGCAGGCTCAGCTCGGCGAAAGTGCCGAACCGAGGATCCAGTGCTGCCGGCCGGAACCGCACGTACGCGGGCTTGCGCTGGAAGCCGTAGCGGCCCTCGATGTCTCGCCGGGGGAATTGGAGATCAATGCGCGCCTGCGGCAATTGGAGATCGAGGAGTTCGGCGAGTGTCCCGCGGTGGGTTTCGATGAACTTGGTATCCACGCCAGGGACATCGACGTGCCGTAGGTACATCCCGGGTCGTCCGTTCTCGTCGATCCACCGCACGGTCCGCACGAGCGAGTGCCAGTCCGCGCCGTAGCCCAGCACCTGCATGGGGTGGGCGCGCATCCAACCGACCAACCGTGGCGCGCCGATCTCAGCGGCCTGGACCAGTTGGGTGAATCGGTCGACCTCGGGCTGCACGCCGAGCGTTGTCCACAACTGCTCCGCCTCTTCGAACCACACCCGGGCGGGGATCTCGTTGACGCCGGCGTGTCGACCGCCGACGTTGCGTGTCTCGAGCCGCCAAGCTCGTCGCGCGGAGGGCACCCAGTTGCGGGTCCATGCGGTGACCGCGGCGAAGTCGCCCACCAGCTCACGTGCACTCGGCCCACGGATGGGAACAGACAGCGGAGTCCACTGCTGGTCGGGCGCGAACAAGGAAAACAACGCGCCGGAATCCCACCGACGGCGAAGGATGTCGACGATGTCGGCTGGCGTCGTCCATCGGCGCTGGTCGTTCACGGTCATCGGCACACTCAGGCACCCAGACCGTCCGTGGGTCGCTCCGGCCGTACGTGGTGGCCGTCGATCCGGACCGCGGACCGTGCCTGTTGCTGGGCGCGGTATTCCTCGATCGTCATGCTCTGCAGCCTGGACCGGCTGCCGGTCTTGTTGTCGACGAACCCGACCGCCGCGACATACGGCTCGATCACGTGAATCTTCTGCAGCGGTGTGACGATCAACAGTTGCAGCCCGAGCTGTCGAAAGAGCTTGAGCGCGAATCGGGTCGACTCGTCCGAGCCGCGGCCGAATGCCTCGTCGATCACCACGAAGCGGAACGTCTTCGATATCGACGTGCCCCAGTCGAGTTTGAACTGGTAGGCCAGCGACGCGGCAAGGATCGTGTACGCGAGCTTCTCCTTCTGCCCACCGGACTTGCCGCCCGAATCGGTGAAGCTCTCGTACTCGGTGTCGTCCTCGCGCCATCGTTCGCTGGCGGAGAAGACGAACCAGTTGCGGACGTCGGTGACCCGTTTCGTCCAGGCCCGGTCCACGTCGGTCTGGCCCTCCCGGCCCCTGAACCTCTCGATGATTCGTTTGACCTGCAGGAATTTCTGCTCCGAGTACTGCTCGGAATCGTCGGGCGTCAACGATCCGTCGGTGCAGTCACGCAGCGCGGTGATGAAATCGCGGATCTCGATGTTGTCGGTGCGCCGATGTTCGAGCCGGACATACCGCCCGGGGTCGTAGTCGATGCTGACCAGTGAGTCGTTGATCGTGTCGATGCGGTCGCGGATCAGGTCGACCTGTCGATTCAATTGCGAATGGAAGCCGGCGATATCTCGGATCGTGTTGGTGTTCAGATACGTCTTGAATTCCGCCTCGAATCGTGGCAGGTCGTCGTCGACCAGGCGCTGGTGCAGCGACCGATACTCGCCGACCGACTCGATCGAGTCGTCCATGTCGGCGGTCTCCAGTGGGTACCGCTGCCGGAAATCACTCATCCGGAACACGATCTTGTTGCCGACGCCGTTCATCCGCGATGTCCGCTTCTCGATCAGCACGCTGAACGCGGCGGTGGTGGACAACTCCGCCCGGTCGCAGCCGTCCGGATCGCGTAGGTCCTGATCGGCCGGAACGTGCTCGGCGATGTCCGCGAAATGGCCGCGGGCCGCTGTGCTCTCGGGACCTTCGAGCACCTGCCTCGCCCGTCGCAGCGCATCGCCGGCCTGCTGCAGTTCGTGCCGCAGGCCGCCGGTGCGGTAGATCAACTGGTCCCGGTCGTCCTGGCGAGCCGCCAGCAGGGTCTTCGTGGCCTCGATCTCCCGGGCCAACCGGCCCAGCTCCGCCGAAGCTCCTTCCAGGCCGGCCTTCTCCTCGGCCAATGCCGCGATTCGATTCACCACCGCATGCCAGTCGAGGTCCGCGAAGTCGATGAACTCGGCGAGCTTGGCGAGGGTTCTGCCGCGTGCCTGGGCGGTGGCCAGTGTTGCGGTGAGTTCCCGCTGGGCGTCGATGAGACGGTTCTGCTTGTTCTGCAATCCCACCGCCTGCGCCGTCAAGGCCGCGACCTTGGCGTCGTTGTTCCACCCGAGGACGTATCGCCGGCGGTCGTCGATCCGCTGTTCGTCGTTCTTCTCGTGACGTTGTTCGGACTTGATCTGCCCGGTCCGGGTGATCGCCTTTTGTGCCCGGCGGAATTCGCTCATGGAATCGACGCACTGGTGTCCGGCGCGGATCCTCAGTTCACGGTCGAGCCAGTCGAAGTACGGCGATTCCTGGATGTCGAGCTTGGTGTACAGAGCGTCTTGTCCTCCTGCCGGCGAGGGGCCGGGCATGACCCGGAGCGGCACCCGGTAGTAGACGAGTCGACCGCCCAGGTGATGCTCGTTGATCCAGTCGGAGACCGCCGGGTAGTGCTCGTCCGGCACCAGCATGCTGACCGCGAAACCGTGCAACAGGCGCTCCGCGGCGCCCTCCCAAGCGGCGTCCTGCGCCCGGACCTGGATGAGCTCGCCGGCGAAGGGCAGTTCGTCCTCGGTGACGCCCAGATCACCGGACAGCACCTGACGCAGGTCCAGGTTCTTCTTGGGAATGTTGTTCCGGCGGCCGCCGAGGCTGCGGAGTTCGGCGTTCACCTCCGCGGCCTCGCCATTCAGCTCCTTCAACTCGACGCCGATTTCGGTGAGCCGGTTCTGCCGGTCGGCGTATGCGCTGTCGACCTCGCCCACGGCCTTACGGATCTGCTGCAGCCGCGGGTCGAATTGCTCGGTGCTGTCCACCCGGTCGAGGCCTGCCTCGTCCAGCAATTCGGTGTATCGGTCGAATTGCTGCCGGCGACGCTCCTGCAGGGTGGTTTCTTGGATGATCTGCCGCTCGATCTCGCCCAACCGGTCGCCGCCGTGACCGGCGCGCTCCAATTCGAGGCGCGAGCGGGTGGCGTCCAGCTCGGCGAGTTCGTCGGTCAGCGCGCCGAGCAGCGCGTCGTTGTTCTCGATCCGTGAGCGCAACCGGGCAATCTGGTCGTCCAGCAGGCCGGACTTGCGGTCGGCGATGAAGAACGGCAGGGCGTCTCGTTGCTCGGTAAGACCCGCGATCTGCGCGCTCAGCGCATCGTGAGCGTCGCAGTCAATCAGCAGCGGTTCCAGTTCCGCGAGTTGGTCGTGCGCGCGGCGAACGGCCTCGTGGGCCTTCACCAGGTCCTCGAAATGGGTGACCAGCGTGTCGATGCGCTCGGCCGCATCGAACGGCTCCAGCATGTGCAGCCGAACGAAATCGTTCAGGTTGCCCACCGATTTCATGGACACCGTCTGATGGAACAGTTCCATGGCTTGGTCGGATTCGATGCCGAGCGCCCGGCGGAAATCCCGGCCGTACTCGGGGAAATGCTGGTGCAGCCGGACACCCTGCTGCCGGAGCCGCTGTCGCAGGGACTTGACATCACCGCCGAAGTCCGCGAAATGCTCGGCGATGGAAAGGTTCTGGTCGGCGATGACGAACATCCGGTCGGGAGGTCCCTGCCCGGTGTCTCTGAACCAGAACACCTGCGCGAGGGCGACCGTGGAGTCCAGGCCGGTATTGGTGAACACCCCGAGGATCACCGAGAACGAGCGTGCGTCGCGCAATCCGATCGCCCGGGAAGCACCGGTGGTCTCGTTGCGTTCCGACTTGTGGTGACCAAGGACATACGAGCGCAGCGTCCGTTCGCGGAGCTCCGCGCCTGCCGCCTTGTTGTACGAGATACGGTTCGCCGGCAACAGCAAGGTGGTGACCGCGTCTACCATTGTCGATTTGCCGGACCCGATATCGCCGGTGAGCAGGCCGTTGTCGCCGCCGAGGCGCAGCGTCCACACTCGCTGATCGAACGTGCCCCAGTTGTAGACCTCGATCCGGTCGAGCCGGTACCCGGACAGGACATCGGCCTCGCCGGCCAGCTCCGTTGCTCCGAACAAACCGCTCATCAGCCGGTCTCCTCCTGGACGTCCGAACGCAGTTGCGCCGCGTACCCCGACAGCCGTTGGTCGAAATCGGCCAGCCATTGACCATCGACGAAGGCTTTCACGATCCTGCGCACCTCGTAGAGCCCGTCCGCGTCCTTGACCCTGCGGAGAAAACCGAGCTCGACGGCCTTGGTGATGTGCCCGTCGATCAGGTCGACCAGGCGCGCCTCGTGACCATTCTGCGGGAGGAACACCCCCATCATGTCGACGATCTGGTCGCGGGTGAGCATCAGCCGGGTGTCGCTGTCGGCGGCGTCGAACTCGGCCAGTTTCTTGCGCAGCAGGGCGAGCAGCAGGCTCACCGGGAACGACAGCGACCGGCGGGCGATGAGCCGCGGGATGGGTGGAGCATCCGGGTCGCTCTCGAGGACCTCCCCTTCTGGAGCTGAGCGCAGGAACGCGTATCCCTCGGCCTCGTCGATGACGACGGTCAGCCCCAGCACCGCCACGTAGTCGCGGACCTGCGGTTGCAGTAGCAGCAGGTGCTGCCAGGGGACCTCGTGGGTTTCGCGGTAGACCACCCCCTTCATCAGCTGCACGACGACCATGGACAGGTTCAATTCTCCGCGGTGCGGCGCGGCGGCCGGGCGGGTCATCGTCGGTGTCCTCTCGTCGCGCCGGTTGTTCTGGCGAAGGTGACCCGGGGCAGGGTGGCGGTCCGTTCGCTGCCTTCCGGGTCCGACCAGCTCACCTGTTCGGTCACCCGCTCGTCGAACACCACCTCGAAACTGTCGTCGGTCAGCGAGAGGTAGGTGACGAGCTCGGCGAGTCCCTGCTCGAGCGGGTGCTCATGGATCAATGTTCGCAGGCCGATGTGGGAGCGTTGTGCCAGGGCCCGCCGCACCCCGGCGGACAGCGGGACAGGGTCTACGTAGATCTGCTCGAAGAGGGCGCTGTGGTCGAGCTGGTCGTTGCCGGCTTCGACCGTTTGGTCGGCGAGCACCGTCTGCTGGATCGGGCTGTACAGCGGCCTTTCCATCGGGAGAACGAGAGTGGCTGCAGTGCCGTCGATCTCACTGACCGGCCCCGGGCCCGGTAGGTCGCGAATGGCCAGTGCCGTGGACTCGATGCTGCGCAGCACATCCATCACCCTGCGGTTCTCCAGCCACACCTGGTCGTCCAGGAACCGGCGGAGCTGCTCGGACAGCAGCCGGACGGTGGCCTGGGTTCGTTCTCCGGCCTCGAGCCAGTCGTAGTGGATGTGCCGCATTCTCGGATCGGGCTCGGTGATCGCCGGCAGCGCCTGGACCCGCTGCAGCAGATCGCTCAACTCGGCCTGCTTGGCGGAGGAGAGCAGGAAGTCGTAGAAGGCCTGAAAACTCTTGCCCTGATCGGACTCGGAAATGCTGGTCCGGTCGCCGAGTACCTCGTCCAGCAGTTCGCCCTTCGTTCCGGTCCAGCTCGCGATCCGTTCCCGCAGCTCGCGGTCGAGGGCTCGGAAGTTGCTTTCCACCTCGCGGAAGTCGGCCAGCAGCTCTCGAGCGGTCGCCGCGAACTGCTGGTAGCGGTCCCGCTGCCCGGAGGATTCCAGGACCGGCAGCGCCCCCGATTCCACTCGTTCGATCTCGGCGTCGATCTCCCGCCGTCGGCGGTGTAGCTCGGCCAGTCGCACCTCCGGGTTGGTCTCCGCTCCGAAGATCATCTGGCGGAGCAACTCGAACAGGGTGTTCAACCTGGATTCGGTGCCGACGAACGACCGTGCACGGAGCGACTCGAGCCACCCGAGTGCCTTTTCCACGGCGGGGGTCGCATCGAAATGGGGCTCGTCGGATCCGGCTGGGTAATACTTGCGGAGCCACCCCACCTCGGTCGACGCCCAGTCGTCCAGATAGGCCTTCGCCGCCCGCGGGAAGGTGCCCAGCCCGAGCCGGGCATTCAGGGCGTACAGCTCGTCGTCCAGCCGGGCGATGAGGTCCTTGCTGCTGATGCTGCGGACGTTCTCCGCAACGAAGATCCGGCCGAGCACGCTGAGCACCAGCGGAGCGTTGTCGGCGCGCAGCAGGCGCCACGCGGGGTTGTTCGCCTGCAACGAAACCAGCTCGTCGTAGTCCACGACACCCACCCCGATCGATCCTCCGGCCGATGAGTCGACCTTTTCACCCTCGAGGCTAGGACAGGGGTCCGACATTCGAGGATTCCCGCGGGCCGACAGGCCGGCTGAGCGGCCCCTGGGACCCCACCTCGTCACCATCGAGTCGCCACTTTCGAACGTTCGACGGCGCCGGGCGAAGGGTCCGAAACTGACGAGTCGATTGCTGTGCGTGCGGACTCAGCGGGCCAGGAACAGCCGTCCGCGGGTGGCAATGGCCAGCCCGACGGCCGCGACCGAGGTGACGATGGCCGCGATCCACAGCAGAGCGTGATCAGGGCCCACGACGCCGGTCCAGGAGTAGGAGGCGTCGAAGGCGGCATGGAAGATCGCCGCGATGATCACGCTGCCGCCGGCGGCGTTGACCAGGCCGGTGACCAGGACGCTGGTCGCCACGATGAGCAGGAACATCCCCACGAACGGCAGGCCGCTGTCGGCTGCGTCGGGCACGTTCACCAGCGGGAAGTGCCACACCCCCCAGACCAGACCCAGCACCAGACTGGCCGTCAACGGCGCCCACCGGGACTGCAGCCGCGGCATCAACAGACCCCGCCAACCGGCCTCCTCGGTGAGCAGGAACAGCCCGGTCCCGCAGAGCAGGTAGATCAGTGCGGCGGGCAGGGTCATCGTCACCCCGAGCTGCGAGGCGCGGCCGGTGACAGCCGCGATCGCGACAACGATGCCGGAGATGACCACCGGGGTCGCCACCGCGAGCAGGTAGACCCGCACCGGCACCCGCCAGCGGATGATGCGGCTGCCCAGGTCTCGCAATGCCGTAACACCGCCGATGAGCGCGGTCACGGCCACGATCGACGGCGCCAGCACCCAGAGCCCGATGCCCTGGGGCAGCCGCCAGCTGATCAGGCCATTGCCCTTGGCGATGGCCGACGCCCACACCAGCCAGGGCAGCACGAACATCGCGACGATGATCGCTGCCAACTGCCAGGTCTTGGCGGTGCGCGCGGGAAGCGAATCGTCTGCCTCGCGGTTTCGCCCGTCCGACGTGGTCGTGGCGAGCGTGTCGTTGCCAGTCATGAGGTTGCCTTTCAGTCGGGGCGGTCCGGATCGTGGGGCAATTCAGGTGGTGTCGCTCACTCTGCCGATTCCGAGGTCGAATCCCATCGGCCTGGCGGTTGATTCCCTACCCCGCTCGTCTCCATCCCCGGGTGGAGGTCGTCGGGTGCGTCGGGTGCGTCGGGGCGTCGGGTGCGTCGGGGCGCCGTCGGCGCGGGCGGTGCCGGCCGATCCCGACCGAAACCCTGTTGGTCGCGATGGACCTGGCGCGGGCGACTGACCGGCGCGCGAGCGTCACGTGGGCGGTCCACGTGGCCCGCTGGTGTGACGGTCGGCGATCGGTACGGCGCTCGGCGAGCCCGCATCCACGCCCGCCGCCAGCCGAGCAACGGTGTTCGTCAGCCGGCGCGGCCCGTCCGGTAGGCGTAGGCGACGAGGGCGGCCCGGTCCCGGCACGCCGTCTTGGCGAGCAGGTGGTTGATGTGCGTCTTGACGGTCGCCTCGGACACGAACAACCGGCCGGCGATCTCCTGATTGGACAGTCCCTGGGCGATCTCGACGAGTACCTCGGTCTCCCTGGCCGTCAGTCCGTCGGCGGGTGGCGCCGGCGGGGCAGCGGCCGCGACACCGACGTGCCCACCGCCGGCCAGCACCTCCAGCAGGCGCCGCTGCACCGACGGGTCCAGCTGGGCCTCGCCCGAGGCGACAGTGATGATGGCGTGCCGAATCTCCTGCGCCCCGGAGTCCTTGGACAGGAACCCACGAGCGCCGGCCTGTAGCGCGCGGAACACCCAGTCGTCGTCGGCGTAGGTCGTGAGCACGACAACCCTCGTGCGGCAGCCCCGCTCGACCAGCTGACGGGTGGCCTCGACGCCGTCCAGGGTGGGCATGTTCAGGTCCATCAACACGATGTCGGGATCGCTGCTCGCGACCTGCCGGACGGCGTCGGCGCCGTCGATCGCGGTGCCGGTGACCTCGATGCCGGGCAGCAGTCCGAGCATCATCGCCAGTCCTTCGCGGACCACCTTCTGGTCGTCCGCGACGAGAACCCGAATCGGGGGGCCGGACCTGTGGGAATGCGGGGTCGTCATGAGATCTGCTCCGGTGCTGCGATAGTGGGCGCGAATCGGGCGATGGGCATGGCCAACTGCACTCGCCACCCGTCGCCGGTGGGTCCGGTTTCGAGACGGCCGCCGGCCAGCGCGGCCCGTTCGGCCAGTCCGGTCAATCCAAGACCTCCGGAGGGCAGTCCGGCAGGGACGGAATCACCGCCGGCGTCGACGATCTCGGCGACGACCTGGTCGGGCTCCCAGCGCAGCGTGACGTCGGCGCTCGCGCCGCGACCAGCGTATTTCGCGGTATTGGTCAAGGCCTCCTGCACGGTGCGGTAGATCGCCAACCCGGATTCGCCGGCCAGCGGTTGCGGTTCGCCGAGAACCTCATAGCTGACGGGTATTCCGGATCGGAGTGTCTGTTCGATCAGCCCCGGCAACTGGTCCGGGCCGGGCAGAGCGTCGCCGCGTAACGTCGCGACGGCGCGTTTCGCGTTGGCCATACCGTCGCAGGCCAGCCGCTGCGCGTTGCCGACCTGCTCGGTGAGCCTGGGGTCGGCCTCGGTGAATTCGGCGAGCAGCCTGGCACCTTCCAGTTGCACGGCCAGCCCGGACAGGGTGTGGGCCAGCACGTCGTGCAGTTCACGCGCGAGCCGGCTCCGTTCGGCCAACGCGGCTGCCTCTTCCCGGGCAGCGCGGGTGGCCGCTTCCTGCCGGAGCAGCGCCTCGGCCTGGGCGTGCGCGTCCCGGTTGACCGCGGCGAAAGCCGATGCCACGAAAAGGAAACCGGCGCCGATGGCCAGATTCAAGGCGCCGCTCAACGGGTGTTCCGACGTGTACGCCTCGGCGAAGCCGGCGGCCAACACCACCACGGCGCCGGCGGCCAACGCGGTGCGGCGCGGCAAACGCAGACCGATCGCGGCCACCGCCATGAATGCCAGAATGTAGCCCGGGCCGGCCGGATACAGCAGATCCAGCACCGCCCCAGCGACCCCGGCACCCACCAGACATGCGGTCAGCACACGAGTGTCGGTGATCCCCGGCACCAACGCTACCAGCCACAGGGCCAATGCGAGCACGGTCAGGCCGATGGTGGCGGCCCCCTGCCAGGCACCGGAGGGCAGTCCGCTGGCCACGGTGCTGATCGCGATGACCGTCGCCGCGACCCAGCCGGCGATCACCAGCAGCCGACGGAGGTCGCGGGTCTGCGGGGCGCCGCTCGGGGACGGCTTCGCCGTGGAGCGCATACGAACCCTCTCCTCCTCCCAGGTACCGGACCGGGGGCACACGGGTGGACACGAGCAACGGTAAACGGGGTGACGGGCGATGCCATCGGTTCGGCGGTGGAGGGCGCTCGAATCGTCTCCACCCGGGGGTGGAGACGGCGATTTCCCAGGTTCCACCTGAACGGCGATGGTCGATCGGGCGCCCGCTGGAACTGTGATCACCACGCAACCACCACCACGGAGGCTTCCATGACCACCAGCCAGTACATCTTGAACCTCGGCCTTCTCGGCTACATCCTGTACGGCAATGTCGGCACCAAAACCCTGACCCGCCAGCGGTTCCTGCTCCCGCTGGTGCTCGTCGTCATGGCCGGTGCGATCTTCCTGCGGGACATGCCCGGTCTCGGCAACGACACCCAGCTGGAGATCGTCGGCGCCGTCGCCGGAGCCCTGCTCGGCGTGGGCGCTGCCGCTCTGGTCCGGGTCCGCCGCGCCACCGACGGGCGGCTGGTCGCGACCGCGGGTGCCGGTTTCGCCGCACTGTGGATCGCCGTCATCGGTGGCCGGATGCTCTTCGCCTACGGCGCCGATCACTGGTTCGGCGAGTCCATCGCCCGATTCTCCATGACGCATCAGATCACCGGCGCCGACGCCTGGACCGCGGCGTTCGTGCTCATGGCGCTGACGATGGTTGTCACCCGGGTCGCCGTGACCGCGGCCGTCGCGGCCCGGACACCCCGGTCGGCCCAGGTGAACCCGGCGCGCGTCGCCGTCTGACCCCCGCGGACAATTCCCGCACAACACACCCTGGAGGCCCTCGTGAGCGTCGCACCGACCCTGATTGCTCGTCATCGTGGCGTTGCCGTGACGGCCGCCGCGGGTGCGGCGATCGCGATCGCGGTCAAGGAAGGATCGAGGCGGTGACGGCGCGACACGAACGCCAGGTTGGCGGCCGGAAGTCAGCTCGCCGAGACCTCACGCGGCGCCATCGAACACACCGAGACGGGTCACGGGCCAGCAGTTCTCGTGCTGCACGGGACCCCGGGTGGTTACGACCTGGCGCTCGCGGTGGCCGGGCTGTTCGCCGGATCCGGTCTCCGGGTGATCGCGCCGTCGCGCTCGGGATACCTGCGGACGCCGCTTTCGGTCGGCCGCACCCCGGCCGAGCAGGCCGATGCCGCCCTCGCACTACTGGAGCATCTCGGGACCGAGAAGGCCGCCGTCGCCGGGGTGTCCGGCGGCGGGATGGCCGCGGTGCAGCTTCTCACGGCACCTGGGCGGTCACGGCCTCCCACAGCACCAGTCGGGAGACGCGGTCCGGGTGACGCAACGCCAGTTAGAGACCGCCAATCTGACCGGGGGATTGCTGACCACCGACATCGCGGCGTGGCTCATGTTGCGCGCAGGCCAGGTCACTGCCCGACCAGCCACTCGAGGACATCGACGTGCCGACGCTGCTGGTGCACGGCACCGCCGACAGCAACGTCCCGTACGAGCTGTCCGAGAGGGCGGCCGAGCGAATCGGCTGCTCACAACCGATCAGCGTGCCTGGCGGCGACCACACCACGACCCTCGTCGACACGACGGCGCTGATCGCCATCGAGCGATTCCTTCCGGGTGGATGACTACGGCCGCGAGATCATGGATTCTGGCTTTCCCGGCATCCGACCGTTGCCGCCGAGGGCGCGACGGGCTCAGCTTGACGGTTATCTGGCCATGATCATCGAGCGTGAGTTCGCGGAACAGGGGGCGCCCCATCCGCCGACCCGCGACATTCCGGGCATGGCTCGCGGCCTGTGCAGCGGCGACGGCAACGACCGCGTCCTATGCGTCCATTCTTGACGCGGCGACTCCGGGAGACATCGACAACCCCTCTCGGGCAACGACCATCGCGTACCGGGACGTGCTCAGCCGACTGTGGTTGCTCGATCCAATCCCCGGATGGTTGCCTGCGGGTGGCTCGCTCGCTCGCCTCGCACAGGCGCCGAAGCATCATTTGGGGCAGACCCCGGCCTTGCCGCCCGCCTCCTCGGGGTCGACGCGCAGGCACTCGTTGCTGGTGTCAAACCGGGCGTTGTCGGCCGATTGGCGACCGGTGGACCCCTTGTGGACAGGCTTTTTGAAACTCTGGTGAGCCTCGGTGTCCGGATCTGCGCGCAGGCCGCCGAGGCCCGGACCTACCACTTGCGGACGAAGAACGGTGACCACGAAGTAGATCTCATCGTTGAGCGTGACGATCGAAGAGTCTCGGCATTCGAGGTGGAACTCGCGTCGGGAGTCAGCGACGCCGATCTGGTGCATCTCAGGTGGTTGCGAGGCAAGCTCGGCGACGACCTGGTCGATGCAGCGGTCATCACGACGGGGCCGACAGCGTATCGCCGGTCAGACGGTATCGCCGTCATTCCCGCCGCGTTCTTGGGGCCGTAAAGGCGCCGATACGATACCGGTGCCGGCGTCCTGGACCGTCGCGCACCGCGCCGGACGATCCTGCTGACGGGACTGTCGACGGCTCTCGCTCGAAGACACGCGGCGATCACGGCCGCGGCCGCATCGGCGCACGGCCATCGCCCAACCGCACAGGGCGATATCTGAAGCCCGCCGAAGGCTACGCGTGCAACGACGCCCGATCGAGGTCGATGCCGACGACCCCGGCGATCCGGTTCAGCGTGGCGTCGCAGGCGAGCAATGCGGCGCCCGAACGCCAGGCAACGGAGGCGACCATGCATTGGACCATTCCGCGCGGGATGATCTCGGCGCGGCGGCAACGCCGGTAGATCCGCATGGCGGCGTCCAGATCGATCGCCGCGTCGAAGCGGAGCAGGTCGAACCGCAACAGCAGTCGACGCAGGTCGTCTTCGCGCTGGTCGTGGTGGGCGCGAGCAAGGACCTCCATCACGACAGGTTCGGTGACGGCGAGCGGCCCATCATTCTTGATGAGTGCCGTCAGCCGTCGATCGACGGCGCTGCCGGTCGCGCGGTCGTATTCCACCCATGCGGACGTGTCTGCCAGGATCACGTGGTTCCGCCAGGTGGGACGTCGGGCGGAGGGACATCGGGCGGAGGGACCTCCATGGCGTGTGCGCCCCGCATGCCCAGGGCCTCGTCGCGGGTCATCGGTTGACCCGCCAGGTGCCGCAAGGCGAGTTCCACGGCCTCGGTCTTCGTCTTCACCCCGAAGCGGTCCATGATCGCCTGCACGTAGACCTCGTCGATCTCGATGTTCGTCCGGACCCGGGCCATGCAGGTAACCTACGCCCAGAGGTGTACGTGTGGTGTACCGCCGGCCACCGCACGTCTGGCGATACGGCACTCCAGCGGTCGGGGACAGCAGACGCTCGCGTCCGGCCGATCGGTCGGACGGAGCCCCGAACTTTCCTGTATCTACGGTGCCGTCGAGGGATCCGCCGAAGACAGGGTCCGGAACAGTGACCGGGTCAAGGAGAGTCGGAGGGACGATGAGTTGGCCCGAGCAAGAAGACGTTCCCAGTCACCACCAGTTGATCGAGACCGCCCTTGTGAGGCCGAACGCGACGTTTGCGACCCGTCTGTGGGGCTGGCTTCGGGCCCCGTTCCAGGCCCAGAAGACGCGAGAATGGCTGCAGCGCCGCATTGTCGCGACCGTGATGAACCTTCTCATCCTGGCGGCTGGAGCGATCACGATGCTGACCGCCGGGTTCATGGCGGAGCAACGATGGCCGGCTGCGACCACCTGGGGCGCCGGAGCGCTCAAAGTCTTTGTGCTGTGGGGCATGGCGTTTCTGCCGGGGTGGCTGTACATCCGATTCCTCGGGATGCGGGCCAGGTCGCTGTGGATCGAGTACGTCTTGACATTGCATCGATTGGGCTGGGACCGTGCCGAACACCTCCCAGAGCCGCCGCTGCGGTCCGATTTTCACGCTCGATGGGAGAATGAACCGACCGACGTGCAGCCGGTCCACAACATCTACCGGCAGAAGTTCGAGGCGTTCTACGGTCGCCAGATACCCACCGACGGCCGATCCTGGAATCCCCAGGATGCCAACGCTGAGGACTTTGCCGTCCGCACAGAGTCGCTGTTCCCGATGTTCCTCGCGACCGCGGTCTTGGCCGCCGGCTGGGCATCCGTGCTGTGGGACACCACCTTCCTCACGGCGCCAGGAGGAGTGTGGGATGCGTTGAAGTACGGCTTTCTCGGCGCCTACGGGTTCGTGCTCAGCATGCTCGTCCGCCGATTCTTCCAGAGTGACCTCCGGCCGAGCGCGTACGCCTCAGCAGTGCTTCGCATCATCTTCGTGCTACTGCTCGTCGCAGTCCTGCATCAGGTTCTACCCGCATCGACGCCGGCAATGGCGCACGGCGAGCTGGCCCTTGCCTTCCTCATCGGGTTCTTCCCGTTGGTGGGGCTCCAAGTGATACAGCGGATCGTGTCGAGAACTTTCGGTGCCGTGGTGCCCTCGTTGACCTCCAAATACCCGCTGGACCAGCTCGACGGGTTCAGTATCTGGTACGAGGCGCGGCTCACCGAGGAGGGTGTCGAGGACATGCAGAACTTGGCCACCATGAACCTGGTGGACGTGATTCTGCATACCCGTGTCCCACCGGGCCGTCTGGTGGATTGGATCGACCAGGCGATACTCCTGATGCACCTCAATCCGGCCGCGCCCGTGGGAAAGGTGCGGCGCGGTCGCCGCAACAACCCCAAGTCCTCCACGACCGAGCCGACGGCCTGCGTCGCCCTTCGGGAGTACGGAATTCGCACGGCGACCGACTTGTTGGCGGCATTCTCGGTGCAGCGGCGCGTCGCGGGCTCGGAACGCACGGAGCGCTGCTTCCGCATGCCCAAGCTCAAAGACCCGCCGATCTCGGTGGATCAGCTCAAGCTGCTGGTGAAGGTGCTGGCCAACGAACACCGGCTCGCGCCGGTGTGGAACTGGCAGGCCAACGGCGTCGTGGAAATGGCTGAACTGGCCGGCTCGACCAGCCTCAACGCGGTCCCCAGGGGCATATCAGAGCACAAAGTCCCGGTGGCCCCGGAAGGCCGGGAGATGGATCCGAATCAAAAGGACTCCCGGAAAGCAGCCTGACTCCGCGATCAAGGATCGGCCGGCGCCCTGACCTGCCATGGAGGGCAGGCGCTGGTCACGGCCCCTGTCCGGGATCGCTGTCGCCCGCAGGACGGTTGGTCGGCTGGACTACCGGAAGCCGCGGGGCGGACCGTTTCGATGAGCGCGATGTGCACTTTCGGCCACGTCAAGCGTCATGAGCGGAGGATGGATTTCCGATGGAAAGGATTTCGGTGGCGGCATCGAGCACCATCGTCACGTCACCTGGCGCGTCGCTGGTCGGAACCGTCCAGGCCGAGCCCGCGGGCAGCGGCGTCCAATTCGTCGTCCGTGAACGGGCCATGCTCGGCTTCAAGGATGTCGGCTCATTGCCAAGCGGTGACAACCGGGGTGCGTCGCCCCGCACACGTCAGGCCAGACCGGCTACCCCGCAACACTCCTTGTACTTGCGACCTGGGCCGCACCAGCATCGGTCGTTGCGCCCAGGCGGCCACGGGATTCCGCCCTCCCTGCTCATATCGCTCACCAAGCGCTTCGGTGCGAGTCACCGGGTCGAGGGGGTCGCCGTTCGTCCGTGTGGCATATTCCAGCAGCTGAGTGACGGTGATCGGCACCATGACGATGCGGACGCCCTCCTCGGCTACCAGCTGCCGGTTGTCCATCTCCCGCTGCTTCACGACCGACTCGATGTCGGATATTCGCACCGTGGTCGGCCGTCGTCCTGCGGCCGGCACGATCTGATCCCGATTCACAGAGCTCGTGCGGGAGGAGTTTTCCGAGTGCCAAGGGCGGGGGACGAGGAGATTCTGCGTCGTCTTTCGGCCCTGCGATGACAGGCGGCGAGGTTCCTGGCGTGCGGGTCAGCTGAGAAGTTCTATCTGACAACGCAATCCAGGCGCTCGCGCCAACCGGGAATCGGCGGTGAGCAGGAGGACGTCGAGCCACTCGGCGAGCGCGACGTAGCTGGCGTCGTAGATCGTCAGGTCGTCGCGGAGTTCCCAGCACCGCTGCAGAAGCGGTCGATGTGATTCTCTGCGGAGTGGGAGATCGACGAGGTCGTCCAGCGCCGCTTGGGCACGCTCGATCGTCAGGAGCCCCGCACTGACCTGGCGCCGAAAACACCGACGCTACCTCCGGGTCGAGAACTTCGGGAGCGGTGAGCATTTCGTATCGCAACCGTGCGCGTGCGGCTGTTCCGGCCCGGCCATCATCTCCGAGAGCCGTAGCGAGCACGGAGGCGTCAACGACGATCACGGTCGTCGCGAATCGCCACCACGGCGTCCCTGAAACCAACGCTCCCTCCGGACCGGCGCCCTGCCCGATCGAGGACATCCTCCAGGGTTGGCGTGCTTGCCTCTCTGACCAGGACGCCCAGCAGGTACTCCTGTAACGACTGGTGGGCCCGGGCGGCCCGCTGCCGCAGCACGGCGTGCGCGTCTTCAGGCACACCCTTGATCTGGACGCTAGTCATGGCTGATCTGGACGCTGGTCATGGCGCCAATATGGCGTCAGTGGCGCCATAATGCAAGCGTTGACCGGCGCGCGCAGCCCGGTCGGTCACGAACCTGCTCCGCCGGATAACCCGCATTCTGCGAGTCTCGGAGGCACGGTTCAATAAGCCGCTCTGGTGAACTGGCCGTGTCCAGATCGTCGGGGCGCAGGCCCAATGCCTTTCGTACCCGCCGGCGCCCGGTAAGCATCGCGAGCTGAGCGCCCATCCCGGCTTCATTCCGGTCGCCGTGCTCCAGCTGATCGGCGCACCGGGATAGCGCCATGTCGAACCAACGGAGCGCGAGCTTCTGGTCGCCGCGCTCATTTCCGCCGCCTCCGCGGCGCGGTGAAAAGCGATGGCAGAGAACAGTGGGTATATCCGCAGCATCTCGAGCTGCGACCTGGCCTCGACCGCTCTGCCGAGCTCGTAGAGTGACGACGCACGGACGGCCATGACGTAAGCGGCATCGACGCCCCCGAGCGGTATCGCCCGATCCAGTAGCTCTACCGCACCGGAGTGAAACGCGAAATCTGACGGCCCTTCCGCCCGTTCGATCAACGCGCCCGCCCGAGGATCCGCCCAGAGGCCTTCGGTGAGATCGTCCAGTTCTTCAGCAGGAACACTTCCCATCGGCCGACCCTGTCCTCCGACAGGCTCACTCCACCCGCGTGCGAGGGCGAGCCGTTCGTCTGTCAGGCTCATCTCCATGGGTGGTGACGCCTCGCCGGCCGACGAGACATTGCCCGTCATCCGGGAAACCGAACGGCAGGCGCTGCCCTGGCTGCGGTCGGCGGTGGAAATGGCGTCGGCGGGACTGATTCGCTGCAACGATAAGACCAAGCGCCCGACGGCCGCGTCCGTCGCGGAGATGGCGAAGGTTCTCACTGGTGGCGATTTCTATCCTGATGTCCCCATCGCGTCGTACGCTTGGCCGTTGTTGTTGCAGGCCGGTGGGCTCGCACAACTCAACGGCACGAAGTTGGAGCTGACACCGCGGGGACGCGGCGTGTTGGCGACACCCACCGCTGCCACCGTGCATGACCTTTGGCGGCGCTGGCTGACCAACGGCGTCATCGACGAGTTCAGCAGGATCGATGCGATCAAGGGGCAGGGAATACCGAATGTGTTGACGGCCGTGAAAGGTCGCCGCGCGGTCATCCAGGACGCTCTCAGCAGCCTGACCGTCGGGGACTGGGTTGGCGTCGACGAGCTCTTCGGGCGGATGCGGCGCAGGCGCCAGAACCCGAAGATCGCACGCAGCGAGCGGGGGCTCTTCCGGCTGTACATCGGACATGTGGAGTACGGGAGTCTCGGGTATTCCGGTTACTCCGATTGGTCGATCGTGGAAGGCCGTTACACCCTGGCGGTGTTGTTCGAGTACGCCGCGAGCCTTGGCCTCATCGACGTGGAATACGCCCGTCCCGAGGGCGCGCGGACCGACTATCACGAGAATTGGGGGACGGAGGACTTGCCGTTCCTGAGCCGCTATGACGGTTTGCTGGCACTCCGACTCAATGCCCTCGGCGCCTACGCAACTGGAATCACACCTGACTATGATGCTCCGGCCACATTGCGGACGTCACCCGGATCGATATCTGTTCTGCCCAACTTCGACGTGGTGATGCTGGGCGAGAGTGACTCCACCGCGATCAGTTTGCTCACCCGATTCGCGGATCGGACATCGGATCAGGTATTTCGGTTGAGCAAGCAGCGGCTGTTGGAGGCGCTCGGCAACAACCACCGTCTCGACGAACTCACGGCCTTTCTCGGCGAGGTTGCTGAGCTGCCCGATACGGTTCGGCAATTGCTGAAAGATGTTTCGGGGATGACCGGTGCCGTTCAGGACCGAGGAGTCGTTCGGCTGGTCGAATGCACCGATCCCGCTACCGTCGTGATGATCACCCGCGATCGCACACTTCGCCGGTATTGCACTCCGGTCGGAACACACCATCTGGCTGTCGATCTCGAACACGAGGCCGCATTCCGCGCCGGCCTGCTGCGCGCCGGCTTCGTCCTGACCTCATCGTAGGAGCCTCCGGTGACGTCATCGCCGAAGGTGACGGCCGGTACGAGCCGCGCTGCCGCGCCACCGCGCATGTTGCTCAGCCGGCAAATGGACCGCGGCGTTGACGGCCGATCCGCGGTTTCCGTGAGCCTGTTGTGACTGGTGGGATTCCTGTGACGAACGCCGCGCTGGTCGACTGTTGCGGCGGGGGATGTCCGGAGCAGCCAGTGACAAAGTAGCGGCCCACGGGGCTCGGCTGGCGAGCATCCGACGCAGAGCGTGACCGGCGGATCGCGGAGATCGACGATAAGTACAAATCCGCGTTCAGCTGCCTGCCCTTTCGCCTGCACGTCGTCGGCGTTCCCGCCGTGCGGTCGAGGTCGATGTCCGCCGCGGGAACCGGCGCTACCCGGTCGAGCTTGACTGGCTGCTGCCGTTGCGCAGGTTCGCGCCGATGCGATGCCCAGCCTGCGGGTCAACCGACCGGCTGGTGGCCGGTAAGTCGTCCCTCGGGTGTCGCATTTGCCAGCCGCCACGCGTCACAGTGAGCGCTGGCCCTACGCATCCAGGGGGATCGCTCCGGGCTTGAGTGTGATCGAGAAGGGCGAGTCCGGAGCGTAAATCGCCTGAACGACGGCGGGACGCAGTGCCGGAGGTACAGACGATCTGCCGTCGGTCGTCGATACGAAACCCCAGCCCTCGAGTTGGTCGACGATGTTCAGCACCAGGGTGAAGACGATTCGGCCGATCGCCTCCGAGAGATCTTCCGGAAGATCTGCCGGGAGATCTCCCGGCTTCCTGTTGGGCACGGGATTGGCCAACGACCTGAGCAAGGACAGATCCGCTCCGTCGGGTCGGCACAGGGAGGCAAGCACCGCTAGCAGAAGGCCGACGACGGTCTCGTCCAGCCCGGACAACGTGTCACCGGCATCGATCAGGCCGTCCAGCAGCGAATCGACAGCCTCCCTGGCACCGAGTATTTGAACGGACAGATCAGTGGCATTGAAGATGTCGGAATTCGGACCAGGACGCGCCGTGGCGCTCGAAATGTCGATCATTCCGAGGGTTTCGGCGACGCTCCAGGGAGCGGCCAGTTCGGGCCAGTCCCACATCGAGTTCGGGGCGACGCCGTCGGCACTCACGACGCCGAACCGGCGGGCCCATTCCGCGGTGTCGTTGCGGCGCATCGCCCCGGTCGACGTGATCTTCCGGCCCGGACGGGTCCATTCGACCAGTGCGGACATCCGCGTCAACAGCGGGGTGCCGAGCAGGGCGGCGAGTTCCGACCGGGCATCCGGCACCGTGATCCGCAATGGCTTGTCGACCTCGAAGCCGATCGCCGCGATTCCCGCGTCGATCGTTGCTCGCAGATCCGCCAGGACGTCCGGACCGCCGAACAGCCCCAGCGCTCCGACTTCGTCGTCGTCCGATTCTTCGTCCCACAACCCTGGGTCGTCGAATTCCAGGTCGTCGGGGAGATCCGGCAGCATGCCCGATCCATCGGTGAGCCGCTTCCGCCACTCGTAGGGCATGTCGTTGAAGCGCTGCATGAACCCATCGAGGGCCCCCGCCTCCGTGATGTCGATACCTTCGTCGACCGCGAGCTGCATCAGCCGGCCGGCCATCGACAACCGGTCCGGGTCGTTGAAACGTCGGGGGAGATCGTCACCGAGGGCGGACAAGGCCGTGCGGGTCGCGTCGGCGTCGTTGTGTGGTTTCCAGCGACCGGTCACCACCAGGAACTCGACATAGGTCAACATGGCGGGCACCAACGCCGTGATGTAGCGATCATCGACGCCGACGACCTTGCGCGGAATGACCTGCCCCAGCACCTCAGCGGCGGTCGCCGGGCTCCAATCCGCCGGGTTGGGTTCGCCGAGATAGCTGCTCTTCAACTCGCATGCGGTGCGGACGATGTCTGACGTGTCGCCGTACCGTCGCGGGTCCGGCTCCCGTTCGGCCAGCCAACGATCGAACGCACCCAGCACTCGGTCGATCATGTGTTCGGCCGTCTCCGGCTCATCGTTGCGGTTGGAGTGCCGCTTCTTCGTTCGTCTGGTCACCATCGGGGTCCTGTGATCTGAGTCAGATGCCAGCCTGTCACGCTACAGGGTTGGCCCGATTGCCAACGAACCCGAGTAAGCGTCATCAACGAGCACCGCAACCGCTGCCGCACGTCCGGGACAGCTCGGCAGGCGATGTGCACGTACATATTCATAGGATATGCGTGTATGCATGCAAACGACGATGAACCTTCCGGACTCGCTGATGCAGCAGGTACGCAAGCGGGCGGAGAGCGACCGCCGGACGGTGACCAGCGTACCTATTCGTGATCAACCCCCGACACCGAGGATCGGCTTCATGCCCGAAATCACCGTTCCCGACGACTTTGATCAGATGGGCTCGGCGGCGATCGTCTCGCTGTTCGGCGCCCCTTGACAGCCTATTTGCCGGATACCCATGTGCTTCTCTTGGCAGCGCAGAACTCGCCGTCGATGGGTCCTCAAGCACGCGACATCATCACGAACCCCGCGAATGACGTCCTGATCAGCGTTGCGTCCATCTGGGAAGTGGTCATCAAGAACGGTCTTGGTCGCAAGGACTTCAGTGTTGACCCTGTGCGACTCCGGGAGCAGGCGTTGAACGCGGGATTTGGTGAGCTTCCGGTCCGAGCACCGCACGTTCTCGAAGTCGCCGTACTCCCGCCGCTGCATTCAGATCCGTTCGATCGGATCCTGCTGGCGCAAGCGCGAATCGAGCAGCTGGTTCTGCTCACCAACGACCAGAAGGTCCTGGAGTACGGGAGTCCCGCCCAACGGGTGTGAGCGGGATGACCTGGATAGTCGGGCATCTGGCCCGACCGACCCTGTGGGCCGCATCGGGTCGCCACGTTCGGTCCTTGCACGGGAAGTCTGAGGGCCGATTGTGGACACTCGAGCGTCTCGCTCGGAGGGATCACGGCGCTACGTGGGGCGCGCGTAGACCCGATCCCCGCGGATCCAGGTTTCGGCGATCTGCACCCG
>JADGOY010000048.1 GCA_017882715.1 Nakamurella sp.
GCCGCCAACCGCGAACTCATCGCCCAACTCAACACCGCGACACGACACCGATGACACGCCGAACCTGGTTCCTGCACAACACCTGTCGCACACGCTAAACTCTCACCATCAGCCTCTGAGCAGCGCAAACACTCGGAACACAGCCCGCCCCAGGGACGACCCCCGGAGAAACGCCCGTGGAATACAGCAACGCGATCAAGATCCGATCCCTGAGCCGATCACACGCGTCAAGCAGGGACTGCACCTCCGTGGGCGTGCGTAGCCGCGGCTCTCGCTTGGGCACCCGCACCCGGATCTGCCGTCGCCGTTGACGCGGTGGCCCGACGTCAGTCAGGAACGGCTTCCACGAACCACCGGCGCGCCGCCCGTCCCATGCCTGCCGCATCGGCTCCAGCCGGCCGAGGTCCAATCCGTGCCGGGCGTGGAACTCATAGAACGCGCTCACCGCCGACAACTTCCGCGACACGGTCGCGGGGCCACACCGCGGCCGGCGTGTCAGATGCGACAACCACGATTCGATCGGCGCGATCGGCCCGTGCTCGGCCCCCAGCACCGTCCACGAAACGCCCTGACCCTCCGGCAGCACCACCCGCTGAACCCGCATCCCCTCGCCTCTCTGCGAACTGGACGACGACAGATAACTCCGTCCAGCACGCAGAAGCCATCAGGCGCGCCGCGCGTCCCGCACATCGTGGAACTGGCTCAGGCAGCTAGAGATAACGCCAGCAACACGTTTGCCACGCGGGCACCCCAGCCGGCTGCAGACGTTCGTCAAGGTGAACCCCATCTCGCAACTGGTCACCACGGTCCGTGAGCTGATGATCGGCGGTCCGGTCGCGGAAAGCCTGATGTGGACGCTGGTCTGGATGGCGATCCTGCTGATCGTGTTCGTGCCGCTGGCGTTGCGGGCCTACCGGCGACGCGCCTGACTGGAGCTCCTGGATCACCGGCGCACGGCCGGAGCCGGGCCCACCCCCTGTCGCGGGGATGGGCCCGGCTCCGCCGTTGTCCCAGATCGGTGTGTCTCCGGTCAGGCGGTGACGACCTCGTGCCGCCCGGCGGTGGTCGACTGCGATCCGGGCGCGCTGCTGCCGCGGTGGCGACCGATCAGCACCGCCCCGGCGCCCAGCACCGCCCAGCCCAGCAGCACCCACATCGGGAACGCCACCGAGGCCTCCGGGAAGTACGCCGCAGTTCGCAGCAGAGTCCCGCCCGCACCGGTGGGCAACCACTGACCGAACTCGCCCCAAGGGGCCGGCAGCAGGCGGGGCGAAGTGGCGATACCCGACAGCGGGTTCCCGACGATGACGAGCAGCAGCGCACCGATTCCGACGCCCGCGATGCCCATCAGCCGCCCCAGACCGGCCACCACGAGCCCGGAGGTGGCGACCGCGAGGGTGATCGCGGAGGCCTCGGCCGGGTAATTGCCGTCCGTGACACCGAGCCACGCCAACACTCCGGCGAAGCTGAGCCCGGTCGCGACCGCTCCACCGAGCACGGTCACCAGCACGGTCCACCGGCCTCGCAGGCTGAGCGCTGCCGCCGCGCCGAGTACGAGCCCCGCGATGATCATCGGGAAGGAACCGGCGCCAAGACCCACACCGCGCGCGTCACCCTGCGGCACCGGGACGACGTCAACCACCGTGGAGCCCGCGCTCGGCGCGCCGGACAACTCGCCCGCCGCCACGTTGAGTGCCTGGGCGATCGCCGGCGAACCCGCGCTGGCCGTCAAGACGGTTGGTCCATTCGGACCGACGACGATGGCGCCGTCCGCGGTGCGTTCCGCCAGCGCCGCCCGGGCCGCCGACTCGTCGCTGACCACGGTGACCTCGAACGCGTCCGGCCCACCTGCCTGGGCCAGACCAGCGGTGATCTGCTGCACCGCGGCGGGAGGCCCGGCAACGGCCAGCCGCACGCCGTGCGGTCCCGAGTTGACGGCGATCCCCACGAACAGCACGAGGATCAGCGACAGTGCCGCTGTCAGTCCGAACACCATCGCGACGGCACGGGCGGGTTCACTCGGACGAGGATGGCCGGGTCGGGCCGCGGCTGTGGGCTCCTCGTGCTCCGGTGATTCCAGCGCGGGTGATCTCTGCGTTGCTGTCTCCTGCACTACCGAGTCCTGCACTACCGAGTCCTGCGCTGTTGTTTCCTGCGCTGTTGTTTCCTGCGCTGTTGTTTCCTGCACTGCCGATTCCGAGAACGAGCCCAGCGCGGACGCCCTGGTCGCGGCCGGATTCGGCGCTACGTGTTCCGGCGCTGTCTGTTCCGGCGCTGCCTGATGCGGCGCTGCCTGATGCGGCGCTGCCTGATGCGGCGCTGCCACTGAATCCCCGAATCCGTGGCCGGATCCTTGCGCCGCATGACGCGCATCTGACACGGTCATCGCCTGCTCCCTTCCTTCCAAGAAGGATCGTTCGTTTTCCTGCTGGAAGGATGCACCCGAGGACTCCGCTCGTCAAGAACGAATATTCGGTTTATGATCAGGACTGTGCCCAAGGTCTCCGACGCCCACCGCGAGCAACGCCGCGAACAGATCCTCATCGCTGCGTGGAAGTGTTTTGCGCGCAACGGTTTTCACAGCACGTCCATGGCCGACGTGATCTCCGAAGCCGGACTGTCGGCCGGTGCGGTCTACCTCTACTTCCGGTCCAAAGAGGAGATCATCCTGGCCGTGGCCGGGCAGGTGTTCACCGGCATCGCGGGCCGGATGGCCGAGCTGTTCGAGCGTGAACCGCCGCCGAGCCCGGCGGAGGTCGCCGGGTTTCTCATCGAACAACCGGTTCTCGCCCGTGCGCAGACGCCCGGTGATCTGTTCCCGCTATTGCTGGCTGTGTGGGCGGAGGCCACCCGGAACCCGATACTGGCCGACCTCGCCGACGAGATCCTGGGCGCCTTGCGTCAGCAGATCACCCGGCTCTTCGAGCGCTGGGAAAGCACCGGCCAGGATCTGCGGATCCCGGCGCGCGATCTTGCCCCGGTGCTCGTGTCTCTGGTGCAGGGCTTTGTGACGCAGCAGGCGCTGGTCGGCAACCCGTCACCGGAGACCTACCGGCAGTCCGTCGTGGCCCTGTTCGACGCCGCCGGCCTCGGCCCCGCGCAACCGGCCGGCTGATCGCGGCCGCGCCGGGCTGAGCGTGGCAGCCGCCCCGGGTGCGGCAAGACCCTTTTCCCGCGGCGTATTCCTCGTCGAAGCGGTCACCGAGTGCGGGGCGCAACTCGCTGGCCAGGTGCGACGGCGGGGTCGGTCCGGTCGTCGGGACCTCGCACCTTCGCCGCGGCACCCAGCATGACGGCCGCATCCTCGGCCCGGCCGAGGGCATGCGCGAGCGCCACAGCGCATACCTCGGCGTTCGCCACGATGGGCATGTCTGGTGGACACTGCTGCCGGTAGGCAACTTGCAGATCGGCTGTGGCAGTGGACATGTCGCCTGATTGCGCGGCGACGAACCCGGTGACCGAACGGACCAGAGCCACGACGTGCTGCTGCACCGGGCTGTTGCTCGGCCCACCGGTCACCACGGCGCGCAGTTCGGCGCAGATGGACCGGGCTCGCTCGCAATCGTCGCCGAACCAGAGCGCCATGGCCAGCACCGCATCGGCGAACATTGCCCGCTCGGTCAGCCGCGGCTGGCCTGCCATCTGATCCTTTGCCGTCTGCACATGGACCCTGGCGCTCTCGTGGTCGCCGAGCCGCGCGGCGCGGCCGGACAGCCGTACGTGATCTGCATGGTGTCCTCGCGCGATCCCAGAACGCGGACGTACTGCAAGGCCGCTCGTAGTCGGCCACCGCTCCGGTCAGATCGCCGTCCATCGTCCGCAGCTGCGCCCGGTTGGCCAGGATCGAAGACAACCCCCATCGATCGCCGATCCGTTCGAAATCCGCGTACGCGGCCTGCACATCCGCGCGCATCAGCTCGGTGTCGCGGGCGGTTTCGGCATAGGCCGCTCGGCCGGTACGGGCGGTGGCCCGCACCCAGGGCCCCGGACATACCGAGTCGACCGGCTCGGCCGTCGAGACCGCACTCGGAGCGTCGGCAGCCAGCCGGGTCAGCGACCGGCGCCCTGGGGTCACCCACGTCCGTTGTTGACCGCGCTCTCGGCGGAGGGATTCAAGGAGGCGGGAATCGCCGGGGTGGGAATCACGGCGACCGGGGGCGCGGCCGCGGCGGTGACGGGAGCCGGCACGGCTTGCACGGGCAACGTGGGTGGTGCTGGTGGGGTGGACGCCGACCTGGCGGCGGCGGGCGGCGCGGAGGAATTGTGTTCCAGGAACCGCAGCAGCTCGACGGGGAACGGCAGCACCAGGGTCGAGTTCTTCTCCGATGCCACCTGGACGATCGTCTCGAGCAGCCGGAGCTGCAGCGCGCCCGGCGTGTCGGCCATCACCTCCGCGGCCTGGGAGAGTTTTGTCGAGGCCTGGAATTCGCCCTCGGCGGAGATCACCCGCGCGCGGCGCTCGCGTTCGGCCTCCGCCTGCCGCGACATCGACCGCTTCATGGACTCGGGCAGTGCGACGTCCTTGATCTCCACCCGATCGATGTGGATGCCCCAGCCCAGCGCGGGGCTGTCGATCATCACCTCGAGGCCCTGGTTCAACCGCTCCCGGTTGGACAGCAGGTCGTCCAGGTCGCTCTTGCCGATCACCGACCGGAGCGAGGTCTGCGCCACCTGCAGCACCGCGAACGGATAGTCCTGCACGTTCACCGTCGCCGCGACCGGGTCGATCACCCGGTAGTAGACGACGGCGTCGACGTTGACGGTCACGTTGTCCCGGGTGATGCCGTCCTGCGCCGGCACGGGCAACGTCACGATCTGCATGTTGATCTTTCGCAGGCGATCGATGGCAGGCACGATCATCGCCAGCCCCGGTCCGCGCGTGCCTCCGACGATGCGCCCGAAACGGAAGACCAGAGCGCGTTCGTACTGCTTCACCACCCGAGCGCTCAAGGCGAACCAGAAGGCGCCCAGACCGGCAACAACGGCAGCAATCTCGAGTCCCAGCATGGCGGAACCGCCTTTCCCACCACCGACGGTAGACCGGTTCCCAGCGGGGCGGGGCGTGGCGATGGGTGATGTGCCGTCTCGATGTGTTGATCACCCGGGGTGCAGTACGCCGTCGTCGGCGTGTCGCGGGCTGCGCATCATGATCAACGGGCGGGTGCCCGAGGTTGGGCGCGGAGAGACCGGCGCGCTACGGCCGCAGCACCACCGATGCCCACCCGTCATCCCAGCGCCCGAAGTGCGGATAGTCGGGCGGGTCCTCGTCACCGCTCGGCCGCTGCGCGCCCATGTCCGTGCGCGTCGATGCGCTCAGCAGCGCGGAATGCCGATTCGCCGGGTGGTCGTGCAGCATTCGCTTGATGCGTTGCCAAGCGTCGTCCAGCTCGGCGGCTCGCACCGTCCATCCACCTGCGGTGAGGTCGGCGGTTCCCGTCCCGCCCGGACCCGGCTGGGCGGTGAGGCAGAATTCCGTCGCACCCTGCTCGCAGTTGGCGCAGGTCCCACACGCGACATTCAGCCGCAGGTACAACACGTCGCCGACCTGGGCGGCGGATCCTTCGCCGACCTCGAGCACGTCGGCCAGGCTTTCGTGGCGGACCAGGACACCCTCGGCGTAGTCCAGCCGGCCCTCGTGCAGCGGATGGTCCGCGGCCCATATCCGGGTCGCGGTGATCTGCACGATCGCATCGATGTGCTCGGCCTCCGCCGCCTCCGGCGCGCTGTGCACGTGTATGAGCCGGGGCCCCTCGTAGGCAAGGGTTCTCATGATCGTCGTCCGTTCTCCCGAGAGGTGGACGTGAGCTGACCTGCTTTCTACAGACTGGCACGATGCGGGCGGCGGCGTCACCTCGTAGAGGGTGTGTCGCGGCGCTGAGCAGCTCAGCGCATGCCACAGTCGACAACTGGCCCGCACCTCGGCGCGCTCCAACGAGCCGGTCAGCGTCTGGCCCACGCCGGTTGGCTACCGGCCGGCGTGTCGTCACCGGGCACGAGTGGACGCCGCGAATCGCCCTGCGCGCTGATCAGCCACGGTAGGAGGTCACCATCCGCGGACGTCGGGTTGCTGAGAAAGACGATCGTGTTGCCGTCCGGCGACCATTGCGGGTTCATATCCTGCTCCGGACCTGACGTCAGCTGTTGAGTGTTCGCCCCATCGCGGTCCATGATGTAGATGGACCAGAGCTTGTTCCCGTCCGACGTAGTGTCCTCACGGCTGAAGACGATGCGGTTGCCGTCCGGCGACCACATGGGGCTCCGCCCGTCGGCGAGCGGAACGGCAGGGCCGCTACCGTCGGCAGGGATCGAGTAGATCACCGGCTGATCGGTGGTTCCTGTGGCGTAGATCACGTTCTTGCCGTCTGGCGAGAAGCTTGCGTCGTCGAGCCACATTCCGGTGGCCAGAGTGCGAACCACCGTGCCGTCCAAACCGACGATCCGCAGCGAGAAAACGTTGCCGAAGTCGATGCACGGCAATGCAATGTGTCGCTGATCAATGGGATTCCAGGCCGGCCTGAGCATGTACTTGCACCCATCGATGCGCGGCTGGAAGAGCTCCCGATCGCCCGTCCCATCTACCGCGATCGCGTGCAGCGTACGTCGGTCGTTGGGACCCGGAGTCCGTTCGTCGTAGGCGATCGTGCGCCGGTCGGGTGTCACGACCGGTTCGTAGACATCGGCAACGGTGCCATCGAGTGCGACGACGTTGCCGGTGGCGGAGTCGACGAGAAACAGCCCAACCTGCTCGTTGACAACCCTGGCCAGAACGATGGTTTCGTCAGGAAGCGGGGTTGTCGACGCAGGCAGGCCGGTTGGCGGCACAACCATGTGCGTGGACGATCCCTTCGGGATGATCACCACCACGGCGGCAACGAGGAGCCCGACAACAGCCGTCCAGGCGGCGGCCACGGCGACCCGACGACGGTGCCCGGCCGTGTCGCGGAGCCGCGCGGCGTCTCGATACGTCGGGTCGACCGCCAAGACCTGGGTGAATCCGCGGGTCGCTTTCTTCCATCGCCAAGACCGCAGCGCGACGCGAGCCCGCTCGTAACGGTCGGCCAGATCTCGCTGCTGCACTGCCACCGACATGAGCGGGCGGACGTCCCGGTAGCCGGGATCCACCCGAAGAATGGTCTCGAACTCATCGATGGCGGCATCCCAATTCCGGGTCTGCATCGCCCCGAGCCCGCGCTCATGACGATCGTCCAATTCCTGACGACGCTGGGCATTCGCGAGGAGTTGGGCGGCATCCCGATACCCGCGGTCGATGGCTACGATCTCCCGGAGCTGCCCGATCGCGTTCTGCAATTCGCCAACCCCGAGGGCCGCCTGAGCCCGGCCGTACCGGAGGGCCAGATCGAGACACCGCCGTGCCTGCTCGCGCAACTGACGGGCGTCCCGGTACTCCTGGTGCTCCGCCAGGAGCTCATCGAACAGCGTGGCCGCGCCGCCATACCGCCCTGCCCGCAGTTCACCGAGCGCTCGTTTGTAGAGGTCGGCTGCCCAGTGTTCGGGGTCGGGCGGCTGGATGGTGAACAGGCGCTGTCCAGGATCGCCCCGGACGTACAACACGGGGGTGACCCACTCGAGCGTGTTGGGGATGCCCAGGATCGCCATGCGACCGCCGGTCATGGCCTCGTCGATGCCACGACCGGCTGCGATCGACATGTAGAAACCATTCGCGAAGGCGATCGCTGCCGGGTCGGTGATCGCGAATTGCATGGCGGCGACCGCACTGATCCCGCTGCGGACCAGGGCCGCGGCGGTGCCACTGAACAGGGCGGCCTGACCCGACTCACCGGACAGACAGGAGTTCAGCACCACCAGACGAGGAACCGGTTTGGCCTGGTTGAGCAGGTCGCGGAGCTTGCTGGCCGGAACGAGATTGGCACGACCGTTCTCAGCGGTCAAGACGATCGACCCCTCGTGGGTCGTCCGGTCGTAATCGCCGTGCCCGACGAAATGCAGAACGTGCCACGGACCCTTGATCAGATGGCGATGAAGGCCCGACCACGTCGCCTGCTGCTCTGGTATCCAGGTCAACTCGATGGCACCGTCGGCGATGGGATCGGCGAGCGCCTCGGTCAGGCGATCGCGCTCGGCTTCAACATCCAGGGCGGGCAGGCCCCGCGGGGAGGATGCCAAACCGAGGATCCTGATCGGGCCGGTGATGGCCAACGGTTCCGGTGTCGTGGACGCAACACGGCGGACGACGGCCTCACGCATGCACAGGTAGCTGTCTTCCAGCGGGTCGAACAGCGATTCCCAGGGCAGCGCGGCCAGTTCGGGCTCGGTGAGCCGCAGGACGACCATCAGCCGTTGTCCGTTGCTCTGCGTCGCGCCCAGGCTGGCCCGATACGCGGTGATGATGTCCCCCGCGAAAAGAGCGGCGAACAACGATCGTCCAAGGTCGCGCAGGGGCTTCTCGGCCGCTACCACCGAGCCGCGCACCGGTGTTGCCGAATTGACGACGGACCGCTCGATGTCGCCCATCCGGTCAAGAATCGCGGCGACATCGAGCGACAAGGAACTCTTGCCGGCGAGTTCGACGGGGGCCCGCAGGACATTGACGCCGTAAACCCCGGGCGCGTTGCCGCGGTCGATCTCGATTTCGATGACGTTCATCTGGCCCCAGCCTCCCAGGAGGTTCACGGTAGCCAATCTGGTTGGCGACTGTCACCCTGAAAAAAGGGAAACCGGATGGACCCTTTCCGCCGGATCAGCGCACCAGAAAAGTCAAGGGGTACCGCAGATGACCAGACTCGTGGAATTCCCGCTGGACAGCGGGGGGACCATTCTGGTCGAGACCGACGACTCGAATGCGGTCGTCACCAGAGGCTGGCGAGACCAGGGCGCCCGATTGGCCGAGCAGGCCCAACAATCGTTCGAGCGAGCCATCGATCAGATTCGGCCGGCTGCCGACGCCCTACTCACTTCGCTGACCAACACGGCTCACGCTCCTGATGAGGTGACGGTGGAATTCGCGATTCAGTTGTCGGCCGAGGCGGGCGCCGTCATCGCCAGCCTGGGCTCGACGGCCAACTTCAAGGTCGCGCTCAAATGGAATCGCAAGGACAACACCCCGCCGCGGCCCCGCTGATCCCCGCTGATCCCCGCGCGGGAGTTCCTTCTGCCCCATGGACAGCTCCGGACGAAGGTCTTTTCGGCGCAGCCGGTCACCGCTGCCCTTTGACGCCTGCCAGCAGCATTTGCGCGACATCGAGAACTTCGACCTCCGGGCGGGCTGCACCGGAATCCTGCCGCGCGGTGAGCCCGTCGGTGAGCATCACCCGGCAGAACGGGCAGCCGGTGACGATCTTGTCGGCACCGGTGTCCAGCGCCTCGTCGGTGCGCTCCAGGTTGATCCGCTTACCGACCTTCTCCTCCATCCACATGCGCGCCCCACCGGCGCCGCAGCAGAAGGACCGGGCAGAATTGCGCGGCATTTCCTTGAGCGTGGCACCGGCCGCACCGATCAATTCCCGTGGCGGTGCGTAGACCTTGTTGTGTCGGCCCAGGTAACACGGGTCGTGGTAGGTGACATCGCGCCCCA
This sequence comes from Nakamurella sp., assembly GCA_017882715.1. Classification (GTDB taxonomy): domain Bacteria; phylum Actinomycetota; class Actinomycetes; order Mycobacteriales; family Nakamurellaceae; genus Nakamurella. The sequence goes on from JADGOY010000048.1 coordinate 9,554, forward strand.
CCGGAGCGACCGTGACGAGCCGGCGGTCGCGGACCAGCTTGTTCAACAACTGGGTGTGGTGCACAACCTCGTAATCCCCGCCCAGATCGGGATACTCGTTGGACAGGGTGTTGAAGCAGTGCGCGCAGGTCACCACGATCTTGCGCCTGGTCCGCTCACCGAATGCATCGTTGATGGTGTCCACGGCGGCCTGAGCCATCATCTGGAACAGGAACTCGTTGCCGGCCCGCCGCGCCGGATCGCCCGTGCAGGTCTCGCCGGTGCCGAGCACCCCGAACCCGACGGCAGCCATGTACATCAGCTCGGCGACGGCGCGCGTGGTCTTTTTCGCCCGATCGTCGAACGCGCCCGCGCACCCCACCCAGAACAAATACTCGTGGTCCCGATCGATGGTGTCCGTGATCACGGGAATCTCGAAATCAAGTCCGTCGGCCCAGGCCATCCGGTCCCTGTTGTTCTGCCCCCACGGGTTGCCCCTGTTCTCCAGATTGCGAAAGAGCCCACCCAACTCGGACGGGAACTCGGACTCGATCATCACCTGGTAGCGGCGCATATCCACGATGTGGTCGACGTGTTCGATGTCCACCGGGCACTGCTCCACGCACGCCCCGCAGGTGGTGCAATCCCATAGCACCTCAGGATCAATGACGCCGTTCATCTCGGCGCCACCGATCAGCGCCCGCTCCGCCTCGGCCAACGCGGCCGCCGGGACACCGGCCAACTGTTCCGCCGATGCCTTTTCCTCACCCGCCATGTCCTTGCCACCACCCGCAGCCAGGTACGGCGCCTTGGCGAAGGAATGGTCGCGCAGGGACAGCATCACCAGCTTCGGGGACAGCGGCTTCGCCGTGTTCCAGGCCGGACATTGTGACTGGCAGCGGCCGCATTCGGTGCAGGTGGCGAAGTCCAGCCAGCCCTTCCAGGTGAAGTCCTCGACCTTTCCGGCACCGAAGGTGTCCTTTTCCGGGTCTGCCTCCTCGAGATTGAGTACCTCGCCGCCGGACATCATCGGGATGAGAGCACCCAGCGCGGTGCGGCCCTCGTCTGAGCGCTTGAAGTAAATGTTGAAGAACGCCAGGAAGCGATGCCAGGCCACGCCCATCGTGAGGTTCCGGGCGATGACGATCGCCCACACCATCGACACCACGATCTTGATCAACGCGACCAGTGACACTGCCCACAACCAGGCCGGCAGCCAACTGCCCAACCACGTCGAGATCGGCGCAGCCCACCTCGGATAGGGAAGGATCCCGTTCGCCGACTGGAACCCGCGGATCAGGAAGATGCAGATTCCCACGGTCAGGATGACAGCCTCGACGAAATACGCCTGCCAGAAAGTCGAACCGGCGAATCGGGATTTCCGCCCGGGCCGGCGCGGGTGGCGCAGCTGACGGATCACGATGAGCGTCGAGATGCCGGCGATGGTGGTGGCCGCGATCAGCTCCACGAACAGCCCGTACCAGGCCTGGTAACCCAGCCACGGGATCTCGAACGTCGGGGAGAAGGTCTCGCCGACCGCCCCCACCAAGGTGAGGAACAACGCGGCGAAGCCGATCATCACGAACCAATGCGCCACCCCGATGATGCCCCACTTCAGCATCCGGGTGTGCCCGAGGAACTCCTTGACCAGCCTGCCGAAGCGCCGCACCACCGGCCCTGCCCGGTACGGATCGGGTTGACCGAGGCGGATGGTGGAGAAGATCTGCCACCCGGCGCGGAACAGCATGCCGAACCCGACCACGATGAAGATCACCGCGACGGTTCCCATGAGCAACGACGACCATGTCATCGGCGCTGTTCATCTCCTGTTCTACCCGGTCCGGCCCCGGCCACCTGCCGTGCCCGATCCCGCCCGACGAGTGCACGATACGGCAGAGCTACTCGTCGGTAACTTGTGTCCGGGCCCTGCGGGACCCGAACGCGTGCCAATGCTCACATCCTGCCCGGCGCCCGGCGCGTCCTTGCTGGCGGGCAACTCGACGTGACGAAGCACGCGTCCTACTCGAAGGAGTGTGCCCGCTCGACCGGGGCCCGACTCGAACCGCTGGCATCCGTCCGCGCATTTCGCGCCGCGGGCGGAGTGGGCGACTCTCCAGTGACGCGTCCGGTACCGCGCCGCAGATCGCTCGCATTGTCTCCGCGACCACGGTTGTCGGCGGTCGGCGGTCAGGTCGCCGGCACCGCCGCCCGCCCGAAGTCGGCCAGCAGGACGGTCTGCGCGTCCGCGTCACCGGGCACCGACGGGCGCTGCGCGACGGCACCGGCATCCCGGTAGGGCTGCGCCATGTCGGCGAACCACCCGGCGCAGGCTGCCACCAGCTCCGGCTCGAGCAGCTCCTTCTGGGCGGTCGCCCTGGCGAGGTCCCAGCCGTGCACCAGCAGATCGGCGAACAACTGCATGGCGTACTCGCGGCCGGGAAAATCCCCGAACGACAGGTGAACGGTGCGGTCCATCGCCCCAGGTTCGTCGACCGCCGCGAGAGCCTCGCGCGCCGAGTCGTCCCATGCCGTCACCGGGTCGTCCCCCAGTAGATCACCGTCGAACCGATCGCCCACCTCATCGACGGTGCCACCGGCGAACAGCGGCACGGCCCAGCGGTTCTCCCCCACCACGTGGTTGACCAGAGTCCGGACGTCCCATTCGGTGCACGGCGTCGGCTGACCCCACTGGTCCGCTCGGACTCGGTGCACGTTCGCGCCGAAGGCATCGCTGGCCCGGCGGTACAGATCGCGGGTATCGGTGGTCATCGGGTCCTTTCGCAGGCAGGCAGGCGTTCGGCCGGTATTCTCCTCGGAGGCCGATCCCGCGTCCAGGTCTGTCGCCAAGTGGTCGCGGACCCGATCCGCCCCATCGCCATCCAGCTCATCGCCCTGCCCGGTTTCGCGGCGCGCCATGGTGTGCCGTGCAGGAACCATTGGCTCGTCCCAGCTGATTTGGCCTCGGTGGGTGGGTCGGCCGTTCGATCGGTCGTGGGCATCAGCGGCGGGTGTCGTCCTGCCGGAAGTTGAGGTAGGCCCGAGACGGCGTGGGACCCAGTTGCCCCTGGTAGCGGGAGCCGTACTGGGCCGAACCGTAGGGGTGCAGGGCGGGCGATGTGAGCCGGAACAGACACAGCTGGCCGATCTTCATACCCGGCCACAGGGTGATAGGCAGGTTCGCCACGTTGGACAACTCCAGCGTGATGTGTCCGCTGAATCCGGGATCGATGAAGCCCGCGGTGGAGTGGGTCAACAATCCCAGCCGGCCGAGCGACGACTTGCCCTCGAGGCGCCCTGCGAGGCTGTCCGACAGGCTGACCGCCTCGAAAGTCGACCCCAGCACGAACTCTCCGGGGTGCAGGACGAACGCGTCGGCGCCGTCGACCTCGACCAGCGTGGTCAGGTCGTCCTGCTGGATCTTCGGGTCGATGTGGGTGTACTTGGAGTTGTTGAACACGCGGAAGAAGCGGTCAAGCCGCACGTCGATGCTGGACGGCTGGATCAGCGTGGCATCGAACGGATCAAGGCCCAGTGAGCCACCGTCGATCTCGACGAGCAGATCGCGGTCGGAAAGCAGCATGCGCGGAAGCCTAACGGGGTGGGTAGCAGCCGGACGTGACGAACGTCGCGTTGCCCTGCGCTCGTGGCCCGCTCAGGCTGAGGCTGGATCCAGGGATCGCCGCCGTCCCGCGGCGGTGGCGCCGCTGCCGATGCCCGGCGATCCCCGGACGTGACCGCCGCGAATGCCTTTTGGGGCAACCATGGGGCGCCGGTGGTGCCACTCCGGCACCGTCCCGTGCCCCGCCTGCTCGTTGCCGATCCACTGCGCGATCGGCGTCCGCCGGTTGTTCACCGCAGGGGTCCCCAAGATCAGCGCGACCGTCGACACCACCGATTTCGGAACACCACACGTTGACCTACGTCGACGAGGTGCAGCACCCGCAGGGCTGACGCCGGGGCGACCTGGACGGGGGCCGCAGGGCGAGGTCGGTGACGTTCCCGGCCACCGCCAGCCGGTATAGTGACCGGACCACGCGGGCGTAGTTCAGTGGCAGAACTTCAGCTTCCCAAGCTGATAGCGCGAGTTCGATTCTCGTCGCCCGCTCCACCAACACCCGTGTTCACTGCCCCGCTGACAGGGGTTTTCGCGTCTCGGTCGGCCGGTCAGCCACGAGCCCATCCGGACCAAAGCCGCCGCACAGCGCGGCATCGGCATCGGTCACCGTGCTGCCGACTCTCCTGGTTCACTCGTCCGGGGTGCCGGGGACTCCCGCGCCTGCCACCCCGACCAGCGAGTCACCCTCGCCGCGACCACCGGTCCCGCCGGCGGCCGGCCGGCGTACTGCCCGTACTTGCCGACCAGCGCCTGCAACGCACGCTCCTGGGTGGACGCCGTGACAATTCGCGCGACCGCGTCCGCTCGCGCCCACCACAGCCGGGACCAGTCCTCGTCGTACTCGTCCACCAGAAACGAGACCCGAGGCTCGGCGGCGATGTTTTCCAGCCGGCGCAGCGCAGTGGTGGATTTGGGCTTGTGGTCGATCCCGAAAACGATCGCCTTCCCCAGCTCGTCGGCGACCGAGTCGGGCACGCCTGGGCGGTCGAAGACCGCGTCGGCGACCTCTTCGGCGACCCCATCGTCCGCGGCGGCAGCGGCATCAGCAGCATCAGCAGCATCAGCAGCGATCACCGCAAAGGTCACCGGGACCACATGCGGCCGACCGTCGGCACCCACTGTGGCCAGTCGAGCGACCCGCGCAGCCAGGAAACAGGCACGAGCGGATTCGCCGGTCATTCGCATGGGACTCCTCCTACCACCTCGGCACCGCGCGGATCCCAGGAAACCCGGAGTCCGAAAGCGTCAGGTGTCATTTCGCATCCGCGTAACAGTCGACGATCACCGGCCGCACCGGAGTCGTGACCGCCGAGCCCGGAAACACCAACTGCCGTGCGGATTCCGCCGCCGCCACCGTCAGATCGCTGACCTGCTCGGCGCCCTCCCGCGGCACGTGCGCGACCAGTTCGTCATGCTGGAAGAACACCAACTCGGCACCGGACACCAGGGCGAGATCACGCCGCAAGCCCGACAACCACACGGCCGCCCAATCGGCGGCCGATGCCTGCACCACGAAGTTCCGAGTAAACCGGCCCCGGTCCCGGGCTACGAGGTCGGCCCGCCGCCGTTCGGCCTCCGTCGCATCCGGCGTCGTACCCACCTCCATGACGTCACGCCACGACCCGCCCGGTGGCGGGCAGGCACGCCCCAGCACCGAGTGCACCACCTGTCCGGACTCTCCGCGGCGCGCGGCGTCCTCTACACACGCCATCGCGGACGGGTAGCGGCGACGCAACGTCGGCAACAGCCGCCCCGCCTCCCCGGACGTCTGGCCGTACATCGCACCCAGCATGGCCAGCTTCGCCTTGGCCCGATCGCCGCCGAATCCGTCCCTGGCCAGCGCGTCGTACAGCTCCGCATCCGCCGACAATCGCTGCAGTGCATCATCTTTCGAGATCGCGGCGAGCACCCTCGGCTCGATCTGGGCAGCATCGGCGACCACCAGGGCGTATCCGGGCTCGGCCACCACCGCGCGGCGCAACGCCCGCGGGATCTGCAGGGCACCACCGCCGTTGGTGGCCCACCTCCCCGACACCACCCCGCCGGGCACGTACTCGGCGTGGAACCGCCCGTCGCGGACCCATTCGGCCAGCCAATTCCAGCCGTTGGCCGCGTAGAGTCGAGCCAGTTCCTTGTAGGCGAGAACCGATTTCACTGCCGGGTGCCCGAGTGACCGGATCACCCAGGAGCGAGTGGACCCGATGTCGAAGCCGGCCCGCCGAAAGGCCTCACGCAGGTCGACCGCGGAATCCGGATTGACCGAGAAGCCGAAAGCCCGGTCGATCTCGTCCGCCAGCTCGCCCATCCGTGCGGGCCGTCGGCCCGCCGCTGGACGTGGGCCAAGCGCCTGGACCAGCAATTCGCGGTGCACATCGGCGCGCCACGGCAGGCCGACGTGACCCATCTCCGCGGCAGCCAGCCCCGACGCGGACTCGGCGGCCAGCAGCAGGGCCAATGCTCTGTCGCCGCCCGCGCGTCGCAGTTGGTCGGTCAGGGCGGTCCGCAGCACCCACAACGGATCCGGTGCTGCCACCGCGTGATCGCGGCCCATGTCAGCGGCGTCGAACAGCATCGGCTGCGCTGCGGACTGTCTGCTCGAGGAAGCTGTCTCCGGCTCCCGATCGACCGGGACGGGCGCGCCGGTCGCTCGGGCTATCACCGCGGCCGCGGAACACGGCTGACCGAAAACCCCAGCGCGGGCCTGCAGAATCCTTTCGGTCAGGGTGATGTCGTGACACCGTTCCAGGCGGATGCCGGCCTCCAGCAGCCTCGGATACACCAGGCTCGTGGCATCCCACAACCATCGACCGCCGCGGTCCTGCACGGCGCGCAGGTCGGGGGGACGCCGAACGGTCATCGGGGCACCGAGCGGTTCGCCGTCGTCGGACAGTTCCTGCAGGTGGTAACCGTGGGCTTCGCCGATGCCGTCGACACCTGCGCCCGGATCGACAGCGCCGACAGAGCCACCGATACCGCCGCGCGGCTGAAGGCCCCCACCGTCCCGCCGCGCCGACGCCAAAGCCAACGCCAGGAGCATCGCTAGGACGTCGAGCCACCCCGCAACGAGCGTCGGATCTCCTCGAGCTTGTCGCGGGCGGCCTCCTCGCGCTTGGCCGCCTGCTCCTCGAACGACCGGACCTCAGGGATCCCCTCGGCGAGTTCGGTCGCGCCGAGCGAGTGCGCATAACGGCCCTCGATCTTGTCCCGGACGTAATCCAGGCTCGGAACGCCGGCGGTGCTGTAGTCCGGTCCGGGAACAGCAGGTCCTGGAACGGTCGCGCCGAACGGCCCGCCGATCCGGGGGGCGTCGGCAGCCGGGATCGAGGTCGACGGCGTCACCGGCGCGGTCGGGGTCTGGATGGCCGCAGTCGACTTGGCCGTGCCCTCAGGGGCGGCGGACCCTGCCGTCGCACCCGTCGCCGGTGTCGCCTCGCCGGCCGAGGGCGGTGCCAACGTCTCGGCGCGCTCACTCCGCTCGTCGTCAGGTTGTTCGCCCATCATCGACGCTCCCTCCGGCTGACTCCCGCTACCGCTCGCCCATCCTCACGCTACGGCCCTGCCGATGACGTTGCGATAGATGCCGGCTGCGTCCGACCCTTTCGTCGGATTCCTGCAACTTGGTGGTGATCACGCTGAATCTCGTCGTTGTCACCGCAGCACATTCGGCGCACACTCGACGGAGGTCCGCCCTCCCGGGGGCCGGGCCCTCGGGGCCGTCCCGGGCGAACCCCTTGCGTCCGGGGCGGGGTCGGGAATTGCCGAGCGGAATCGGTCCTACCGGGATCGGCTTACTGCAGACCCGTATTGCCGAACCGGCCGTGGGGCCTAGCCTTTCCGCATGAGCGCAGCTGCGGTCGAGCCTCACCCGATTGGGCAGCCCGTCAGCCGTGGTCTGATCGCGGCATGGGCAGTGTGGGATTGGGGTTCGGCGGCGTTCAACGCTGTGATCGTCACCTTCGTGTTCACCGTCTATCTGACCGACTCCGTCGGCGTGAATCTGCCGGGCGGCATCAGCGCGAACACCTGGCTGGGCTGGTCGCTGGGGATCGCCGGATTCTTCGTCGCGATCCTGGCCCCGGTCACCGGGCAGCGGGCCGACGCCGGCGGTCGGCGCAAGTTGTCGCTGGGCGTCTGGACCGGCCTCACCGTCCTCACCATGGCGGCCTTGTTCGGGGTCAAGGACCAGTATCAGTACCTCTGGCTCGGCCTGTTGCTGATCAGCCTCGGCTCGATCTTCTTCGAATTCGCCACCGTTTCTTACAACGCGATGCTCCGGCAGGTGGCGACTCCGGCCAACATCGGTCGGGTATCGGCCTTCGGGTGGTCGATGGGGTATTTCGGCGGCATCGTCCTGCTGCTGATCTGTTACGTCGGATTCATCCACCCGGACGTCGGTTGGTTCGGCGTCACGTCCGAGGCCGGCCTGAACATCCGCATCGTCGCGCTGCTCGCGGCTGCCTGGTTCGCCGTGTTCGCGATCCCGGTGCTGGTCAAGGTTCCGGAGATCACCGGCCTACCCCAGTCGAAGCGAGCCGGTTTCTTCGCCTCCTACCGGGTGCTGTTTCACGACCTCGCATCGCTGTACCGGACCGATCGGCACACGGTGTACTTCCTCGGCGCCAGTGCACTGTTCCGTGACGGCCTGAACGCTGTCTTCACGTTCGGCGCGGTCCTGGCCGTCACCGTCTACGGGATCAACAGCGCCGACGTGCTGATCTTCGGCGTGGCTGCGAACGTGATCTCCGCGATCGGCGCGCTCACCGCCGGCCGGTTCGATGACCGCTGGGGTCCCAAGCGGATCATCGTCATCTCGCTGATCGGGATGCTCGTTGCCGGGACGATCCTGCTGTTCGCGTCCGGACCCACCGCCTTTTGGATCTTCGGCCTGATCCTGTGCCTGTTCGTCGGTCCCGCTCAGTCCTCCTCCCGAACCTTCCTGGCCCGGCTGGCTCCGCCGGGACACGAGGGCCAGCTGTTCGGCCTGTACGCCACCACCGGGCGGGCGGTGTCATTCCTCGCGCCGATGCTGTTCGGCCTGTTCACTTACGTGTTCGGCGCCGACCGGGCAGGCATCGTCGGCATCCTGCTGGTGCTCGCCGGCGGCCTGGCCGCGCTGTGGCCGGTCCGCCCGCCCGAGCCTGCAGGCCGCGTGCACGTCGAGGCAACCGGCTGATCACCGGCACCGCCAGGCCCGCGGATCGCAGCCGAATCCCCTCACCAACCCCAGCTTCCGGGCTCACCCTTGAACGGTCCGACCACGTCCGAGGTGATCCAACCGCCGTAGAACCCGCCGGCCTGCGGGCGCACGCGTTCACCGTCGATGAAGCAGGCCACCGCCGAGGGCATGAACGACAGGAACCCGGCGATCGGCACGAACCGCGGGGTCGGTGTCCGGTAACTCCACGCGGCCGCTTCGCGCCAGGTGACGTTTCCACTGCCGTCCACATCGGCGACATCCCAATAGGTCGCCGCTCCCTTCCACTCGCACATGGTGCTCCGCGACCGCGATCGTCGGATCCGGTCGCCGTGCACATCGGACGGCGGCAGGTACCACGTCGGAGGATGACTGGTTTCCATCACCCGCCACGCGGAGCGGCTCTGCGCGATAGGTAGGTCTCCGCAGCACACCACGACATGGCGGGCGGAGGGCTCCAACGCCGGCGGCCTCGGGTACTCCCACACCGATTCCTGGCCGGGTCCCGGTGGGACCGGCCGGACCGCACCGGGTCTGGACGTCATCGATCGATTGTGCAACGCGGACGCCGATGTGGGTGGTGACTTCACACCCTTCGAGGCCTCCTCCGATCCCCGCCGGACGCCACGGATGGCCGCCGGATGCCGCCGGTTGTCAGCGGTCGCGCCGGTCACCGGGGCTGCGGTCGAGCCGGGAACTCCGGAATGTCCAGGTTTCGGGGATTGTCCCGGTTTCGGGGATTGTCCCGGTTTCAGGATTGTCCCGGTTTCAGGATTGTCCCGATGGTGCTTCGCCGGCCAGCCGTCGGCTCCATCGCTGCTCGACGTTGCCCACATGCCAGTAAGCGACGGCTGAGACCCAGACTCCGATGAACAGGGCGACGATCAGGTAGCCGATGTCGTCCAGACTGATTTGCGCGATCCAGGTGGTGATCGGGTCGTCGAGGTCCGCCTTGTCGTGCAGAACACTGATCACCTCGATGCCGCCGATGATCAGCGCGACGCCGACAGACAACCCGGTCGTGGTCAGGTTGTAGTAGACCTTGCGGACCGGTTTGACGAAGGACCAGCCATATGCAGCCTGCATGAAAGCGCCGTCCAGGGTGTCGAACAGGCTCATGCCTGCCGCGAACAGCAGCGGCAACACGAGAATCGCGTACCACGGCAGACCTGTGGCCGCGCCGGCGCCGGCCAGCACGAGCAGCGATATCTCGGTGGCGGTGTCGAAACCGAGCCCGAACAGCAGGCCCAAGGGGTACATCTGGCTGGGCCGCTTGATGGCGCGGATGGCCGGTGCGAGCAGTCGGGTGAGCGCGCCGCGTGAGTCCAACGCCGATTCGAGCGCAGCCTCGTCGTAGCCGCCGGTGCGGGCCTCCCGCCAGACTCTCACGATGCCGGTCAATGCGGCCAGGTTGATCAGGCCGATGACAATGAGGAACACCCCGGACACCGAGGTGCCGATGACCCCCAACAGCTGGTGAGCATCGGAATCCTCGGATACCAGGCTGGTGACGACACGGGCGCCCACCGCGACCAGGATCGCCATCACGAACACCACGGTGGAATGCCCCAGTGAGAAGAACAGCCCCATGGACACCGGCCGCTTGCCCTCGGCGACCAGCTTCCGGGTCGTGTTGTCGATGGCCGCGATGTGATCCGCGTCGAACGCGTGCCGCACTCCGAGCAGATACGCCGTCAACGCCAGACCGATGCCGAAGATCTGCCCGTTGATCGAGTGATGCCCTGGGATCACCACCAGGAACAACAGCCCGAATGCCACCACATGCAGGGCGAGCACCACGCTCATCGCACCGGCCGTGCGTCGCCACCCACCCGGACCGAACCATTCCCGGATTCCCGACCAGGTTGACACCTCACGGGGCGTGGCGGTGGGCATCAAGACCTCCCGAGATCGGCGACTCGTGCGATGACGTCGAAAACCTGGTTCGGGAACGGTAACCCCGACCCGACCCGACCCGGGCGGCGGGATTGCACGTATCGGTCGTGCCGCGCGTCCCGGGCATCACGCGGGGCGTTCGCCGCCCCGGCGGCAACGGATTGGCGAGACAATCCGAGTCGCTGTGCTCCGGACGAGCCGGTGCCCAGGCCCGCATCACCGCACACGGTGCCCGACCGGCATCACCGACCCCGTGCGGGCCGGCATCACCGCACCCCCAAGGGGCCGGCATCACCGCACCCCCAATACGAACGGGTACACCGCGCTGGCCCCGGCGCGCCGCAGTTCGCGGGCGGCGACCGCCAACGTCCACCCGGTTTCGGTCGCGTCATCGACCAGCAGAATCCGCCGGCCCCTCACCGCCGACGGATCGGAAAGCCGGTAGCGGTGGACGACCCCGGCCAGCCTGCGCGCCGAGTTGACCCCGCCCGCGGGGCGCCGGCCCGGCTCGACCAGGTCGAAACGAGCCAGTACCGGCAATGATCGGTACCGAGCCAGCCCCTCCGCCAGGTGCGAGATCAGCCTCGGCCGGGTCGCGGAATCGAGATGGACAACGCCGTCCAGGGGTGCCAATCCCCCGCCGTCGGACGCGTCCAGCCAGGCATCCAGCGTCTGCACCGCGGCGTGCCGGAGCGGCACGGGCACCTCCCTGTCGGGTGAACCGTCGCGGAACAACTCCCGCAGCGCGGTGCCCCACCCGATGCCGTCCAGGCGGCCCACCGCCCGGCCGACCTCGGCGCGTTCGGCGACCGGGATACGCCCGGAGAGGTTCACGCCAATTTCCTTCATGGCGCTGGGCCATTGGGCGCGCGGCTCCACCGCGACACCCGGCACCGAGAGCCGGCTGCGAGCCGCCTGCACCTCCTCCGCGTCGACACCTGTGTTCAACCGCATCCCGCCACAGTTGTCGCAGCGCCCGCACGGCTCGGCACCGGGGTCGTCAAGCTGCTCGCGCAGGTATCGCATGCGGCATCGGTCGGTGACCAGATAGCCGAGCATCGCCTGCTGCTCGAGGTCCCTGGCCGCGGCGACCCGCGCATAGCGGTCGGCGTCGTACTCCCACGGCTCGCCGGTGCTGATCCATCCGCCGGAAACCCTGCGGACCGCGCCGTCGACGTCGAGCACCTTGAGCATCATCTCCAGCCGCGACCTGCGCAGCGGCACGAGAGGTTCCAGGGCAGGCAGCGACATGGGCCGGCCGGCGTCGGCCAACTCATTCAGGGTGGCCCGCACTGCCTCGCCCGGCGGGAAGGCCAGCGAGCCGAAGTAGCTCCAGACATCGGTGTCCTCCGGGCCCGGCAGCAAGATCACATCGGCCCGGGCGACTGACCGCCCCGCACGGCCGACCTGCTGGTAGTAGGCGATCGGCGAGGGCGGAGCGCCCAGGTGGATCACGAAGCCCAGGTCCGGCTTGTCGAATCCCATGCCCAGCGCCGACGTGGCCACCAACGCCTTGACCCGGTTGGCCAGCAGATCCTCCTCGGCCTTCAACCGGTCGGACTGCTCGGTCCGACCGGAGTAGGCCGCCACAGCGAACCCGTTGGCGCGCAGATGGTCTGCGACCTGCTCGGTGGCAGCCACGGTGAGGCAATAAATGATCCCGGAGCCGGTCAGATCGTCCAGGTGCTGGGTGAGCCAGGCCAGCCGCGTGGGTTGATCGGGCAGCCGGACCACACCCAGGTGAAGTGACTGGCGATCCAGGGTGCCCCGCAACACCAGGGCGGGTTCGGAGTCACCACCGAGCTGTTCTGCCACGTCGACCGTGACGCGCGCGTTCGCCGTCGCGGTGGTCGCCAGCACCGGAACGCCGACCGGCAGATCGGCGAGCAGGGTGCGGATGCGCCGGTAGTCCGGCCGGAAATCGTGGCCCCAATCCGAGATGCAATGGGCCTCGTCGATCACCACCAGGCCTGCGGTCTCGGCCAGGTGCGGCAGCACCTCGTCACGAAAACCCGGGTTGTTCAACCGCTCCGGTGACACCAGGAGTACGTCCACCTCTCCGGCGCGGACCGCGCTGTGCACCTTCGACCATTCCTCGGCGTTCGCCGAGTTGATGGTCACGGCCCGGATCCCCGCGCGGGCGGCCGCGCTGATCTGGTTGCGCATCAACGACAGCAGCGGCGAGATGATCACCGTCGGCCCGGCACCCCTGGCCCGCAGCAGCGCGGTCGCCACGAAGTACACCGCCGACTTTCCCCAGCCGGTCCGCTGCACCACCAGCGCGCGCCGGCGGTCGACAACCAGCGCCTCGATCGCCGTCCACTGGTCCTCGCGCAGCAGCGCGGCCGGGTCGCCGACCAATTCGCGCAGGTGAGCCTCCGCCTCCTCGCGCAATCGCACCCTGTCCACGTCGCTCCCGTCGATCGACCACCGCGTCGGTCCGGCATCAGCGATCGCCGCGGCACCGTCCATCACAGCGTCCACC
>JADGOY010000049.1 GCA_017882715.1 Nakamurella sp.
CATCAGGATGCAGACGAGAGAGGGCATGAAGGTCGCCAAGGCGAAGGGTCGGCTGCGCGGCAAACAGCCCAAGCTGAGGCGCGCCCAGGAGGCGCACCTCGTCGAGCTCTGGCGCGCCGGGAAGCACACCAGCGCCGAACTCGCCGAGCTGTTCTCGGTCGCCCGTTCCACCGTCTATCGGGCCGTGCAGCGTGCTGGCGAGCCGAAGCCGGCTGCCGTCACACCTCCGCGTGCCCAAGGGCCTGGATCTGCCGGTGGACCATGCGCGTGATCATCGACCCGGCGCGCGAGGTGAACAGGGGACCGGGCTCCTGGCCGCGGATCTCCAGCCAGTCGCTCAGTGCCACGACCGCCGGGGGGCTGGCAGGACCGCGGTCCGCGGCTTACTGCCCTTGCCCGTGACGCGCAGCACCCGGGCGCCCCTGCTGCTCCTGGGCGTCGGCCAGCTGGAGGCGGCCGACTTCAGCCACGCGCAGGCCGGACAGCATCACATCAGGGCTGGGAGGTGTGTGCGCAGGCTGTAGTTACCGACGTCAGCTCCGACGGCAGCCGGGCCTCGGGCGTTCTGCCGGGTGCCGCCGTCGGCCGTTCACCACCGCCCAGGGGTATTAGCCCGCCAGCGGCCGCTACAGAGTCCACTGACACGGTCGTTTGCCTCAGGACCCTCCCAGGCCAGCCCCGGATCTCCAGCCTTGCCGGAGGCGATGGCGGCCGCCATCGGGTCCCTGGAGGCCTGGGGGCGTCGTACCGGCGCCGACGGTGGTGTGCCATACGATGGTCCTGCCTTCCGTTCTCACTTGCCGGGGACTGCTGGCGCGGCCACTGCTCGGCCGTGGGTGATCTGGATCAGCCAGTCAAGGGCACAGCCAGAGCGCCGGACGGACGTCGGCACCAGCTCTGTCCCAGCGCGGGCTCCAGGCTCGGCTGCCCGCTGGGCAGTCAGGTCGGCCGTGCTGGGTGGGACGGGTCGCGACATCGCCCACATAGAGCGAGCTCTAGAGCGGAGGGCAAGCACCATCGCCCGCGGTGCTTCCGCGCGTCATGTGGGCTCTGTCGTTGACATCTGGCAGGATGCTCAGTGAGCACCTAGACGCAACGCCGGAACCCAGCAGCCCGGCGTTTTCGCCGAGAACCCGTACGCCACAGCCGGTCTCGTGCTCGCCGGGCACCGGCAGAAACGTAGCGCGCTGGATGGCCGCCGCGCACACCGGACTCGGCTCGGCCATCGCCCCGGCGGGGGTCTACGTGTGTGGCAGCCTCAAGGAGGAATTCGGCTTGGCGCTGATCGAGGCGTTGGCCGCGGGCGTGGTGGTGGTGGGTCCGGACGCGGGGGGCACGGCCACCTACGTCGACGACGGTGCGACCGGCTTCCTGGTCGACACCGGATCGCCCCGCGCTATTGCCGCAGGCATGTCGCAGGCACTGGATCTGGCCCGAGATCCTGGTGCGGCGGGCCGGGTCCAGCAGGCCAGGCGCTTGGTGCGGGAGCGCTACACCATTCAGGCGATGGCCCGGACTCTGACCGCGGTGTACGCGGGGATCACTGGACCGTCCGGGACGCGTTCACCGCAGAATGGAATGCCGCACTGAGAACCCTTGCCCCCAACTGGAACCGGCCACCGACGCCTTTGCCGAGCATGGGGATCTGTTGCTGCTCAGTTATCCGGAAGGATTGCACGACCCGGCGCGGACCGCACTGTTGCCGCCGCACGCCTTTCTCGGCTGCGCCGTGCGGGACGAATTGTTGCCGGACGATATCGCCGTCTGGGTGTCGGCCCCGTCCGACATGCCGGAGTCGGCGAACTGGAGTTGGCCATCGAACTCCTGTTGAGCGGCGAGACTGCCCGTGCAGCAGCGGATCGCGGCGTCCAATTGCGCGCGACGCCGGGCCGCGAGCTGGCCAGGGCCGCGATGCGGCAGCGGCGAGGATCCCGCCCGCGCATTCAGCTCGGGTGCGAGTGAGACAGCCAGGGCGACCATCCATTGCTTGCCCGGGTTTGAAAGGAATGCCAAAGATCGCCGTCCGCGCCGACGACGAACAGTTCCAGGCGGCCGTCCCCGCTGGCCTGCACGTCCGGGGCGGAGCCTTGGGCGCCGGGATCCGGCCGGGTGGGAACCCAATCCGACCACCCATTGCCGGCAAGGGTCTGCCATTGGTGCCAGACATTGCCGTCCGACCCCGTCACGAACAACTCCAGCCGACCGTCGGCGCTCGCGGCGATGGCGGGGTGATCGACGAGAATCCCAGTGGCCGGGTTGCCGACCGAGGTCCACGCCGACCAGCTGAACGTGCCGACCGCGGTCTCCCACCGGTGGTAGAGGGCGCCGTCCCGACCCACCGCAAACAGCTCCAACCGGCCGTCGGCACTGCGGGCGACCGCGGGACGATCGTCGAGTCCGCGTCCCGGCGACCCGAAGTCGTTCCAGGTGGAGAACTGGCTGCCGGGTGAGGTCTGCCGGATGTTCCACATCCGGCCGTCGACATCGATGACGAACGCCTCGATCCGCCCGTCTGCGCTGCGGATCGCGCCAACCGGTCCGGAAACAAACCGTCCGCTTGGTGAACCGTGAGGCAACCACTCCGACCACCCGTTGCTCCAGGCGGTCTGCTGCAGTCTCCACAACGCGCCGTTGGCGACCAAGGCGACAAGCCGCCCATTGGCCTCGGCCGCGATTCCGGGCGCGGAGAAGGAAAAACCACCGTTGAACGGCGGCGACCCGTGGTTGATCCAGGCTGACCAACCGTTGCTCCACGACGTCTGATATGTGTGGGACAGACCACCACCGCCGACCACGAACAACTCGAGGCGTCCATCCCCGCTCGCCGCGATGGAGGCAGGCCACTGTTCAGCCTGTCCGCTCCGCGACCACCCCGACCAACCATTACTCCGGGCGGTCTGCCACTTGTGCCACAACGTGCCCTCGACATCGAGGACGAAAAGCTCCAACCGCCCGTCCCCACTGGCGGCAAGGGTCGGTGAACCCAAGAGTCGAACCATGGTGGTGCCCCCCATCGACGACGTCGCACGTCCGTCGGATTCCCTTCATTGTCGGTCGCGCAGCCGGATCCGGTCAATCGCATTCGCCTGACCGCCGCCAGATCTCGGGGCCCGCACGCGCGATGAGCAACATCGTCGATGACCCGATATCCGACGACATCGCTTGCAGGAGTGCAGGTTTTTGCCGGTGCAATGACAACCGAAATGCATGTGAGGCACAAAGTAACGGAAGTCACAAGAAACGGAAGGCCCAAGAAACACAGCCGCGTGCAGCAGTCGATATCGGTGAATACGGTTTGCGCTGACCGGCGGGAGGGCGAAGTACGCGACGCTCGGGGACGGATGTGTCAGGGTGTCCGCATGACGAGGTGGATGGTGGACGCGATCCTGTTCGACCTGGACGGGACCCTGGTGGATTCCGCGGGCAGCGTGGAGCGCAGCTGGCGCCAGCTTGCGGACAAGATCGGCCGGCCGTGGGCCGAGGTCAAGCCGCACATCCACGGAGTGCCGGTGCCGCAGGTGATGACCATGCTCGAGCCGGACATGCCGACCGAAAGGGTCGAAGCGCTCAGGCTCTTCATGATCGAATCCGAATCCACCGACACCGAAGGCGTCGTCCCGCAGCCCAGCGCTGCGCAGGTGCTCGCAGCGCTGCCGCCGGAACGAGTGGCGATCGTCACCAGCGGTGGGATACGGCTGGCCAGTTCGCGGATCGCGGCGGCCGGGCTGCCCACCCCTGGTGTCGTCGTCACCGCGGACGACGTCACCGTGGGTAAGCCGGATCCCGCGCCGTATCTGATGGGCGCCAAGCTGTTGGGTTTCCCTCCGGAGCGATGCCTGGTGGTGGAGGACGCGCCGGCCGGGATCGCCTCGGCGAAGGCGGCCGGATCCCCGGTGATCGGCGTGCTGACCACCCACCCGGCCCTGGACGCGCCGACGGTGCGCAACCTCGGTGAGATCACGTTCACGCCGCTCGAGGCTGGGATCGAGGTCAGCATCGAGGACGCTGACGTCGCACGCCTTTCGGCACACTGACCGGATGCAGATACACATCATTCGCGGCGACATCACGCGGCAGGCCGTCGATGCCGTGGTGAACGCTGCCAACCACACCCTGCTCGGTGGCGGCGGGGTCGACGGCGCGATCCACCGCAAGGGCGGCCCGGACATCCTTGCCGAATGCCGGCGGATCAGGGCCGAGCGTTACCCCGACGGGCTGCCCACCGGTGAATCGATCGCGACGACCGCCGGCCGGTTGCCGGCCAGGTGGGTCATCCACACGGTCGGTCCGAGGTACGCCAGGACAACGGACAAATCGCCCCAGCTCCGCTCCTGCTACGCCACCAGCCTCGCGGTGGCCGACCAGCTGGGCGCGCGGACGGTTGCCTTCCCGCTGGTCTCCGCAGGCATCTACGGGTGGCCGAAGGACGATGCGGTCCGGCAGGCGCTGACCGTGCTGACCGCGGTGCTGACCTCCGGCGACACCGCTGTCCAGGAGGCCACCCTGGTGTTGTTCGACGAGCCCACCCACGAACTGGCGGTCCGGATCGGCAAGGAGCTCGGGCTCAGCTGAACGACCCGCGCACCATGCTGATACCGGAGTGCGCGGGGTTGCCGTCCGGCAGTTCATCGGAGATGTCGACGGTGCGGTACTCCTGCGTGCTGATGTCGTCCGGGACGGTGAACTGTCCCTGCCCCTGATCCAGGGAGCCGAGCGAGACCATCCGGCCATCGTCACCGAACAACCACACCTCGTAGGACGTACCGGGCATCGACGGGAGGTCGGACGCGCTGACGCGGACCTGCTGACCCTGATTGGTCACGACCAGCTCGGCCCGACCCAATTGACCGGGGACGTGCGACAGCGGTCCGGTGGGCACCGATGTCAACGGCGCGGTCGCTTCCACCGTCACGCTGTCGGACCTGTTCTGGGCAACCACCAGCACGCCCGCGCCGAGCGCAACGCCGATGACGAGCGCGGCCATCGGGGCGGCCCACCGCGGCCACCGTCGCGCCCGGGCGGCTGCCGCGTCCGGAGCCGGACCAGTTGCGGCAGGCGTTGGTGTGGCGGTGCCCGAAACAGCGCGGAGGGTGGGCGACGGCGGCGTGGTGGTTTCGGCTGGAGCGTCAGCCGCGGTGACCCGGTCGACGTCCCACTCGGTTCCGGCGGCAGCTTGTGGACGATGGGCGGAGCCGTTCCGGGTCCGCCCCGCGCCGAAGCCGAGCTCGGCGGCGATCGCGTTCCAGATGTGCTCGCCGGGTTGCCGGGTGCCCTCGCCGAAGTTGCTCAGCTCGGCCAGTTCGACTGTGCGGCGCATCGACTCGACCTCGGCGCGGCACTGCTCGCACTCGGCGAGGTGGGCGTCGATGGACGTGTCGACCGGGGAGTCGATCGGCTCGCCCATGGCCAGCAGGGTCAGGTCATCTGGGTCAGGATGTTGCACCATCCACCTCCCAGAGCTTGCGCAAATGAATGAGGGCCCGCCGGATGTGACTCTTGACGGTGCCGATCGGTATTCCGGTGGTCGCGGCGATCTCGGAATGACTGAGGTCCCCGTAGAAGGCCAGTCTCAGGACCATTCGCTGCTCGTCGGGCAATCGGTTGAGCTCGTCGCCGATGACGACCCGATCCACCACCCGGTCGACGGATTTGACGTCGGCCTCGGGCGGAGCCGTGTTCTGCGCCGCGGCCAGCACGCGGCGGTCCCGGTCCAACGCCGCGTAGCGGTCCGCGATCTGCCGCCGGGTGATGCCCAGTAACCACGAACCGAGTGAGCCCCGCTCGGGGTTGAAGCCCTGCCGACCCTTCCATGCCCGGACGAACACCTGCTGGACGAGTTCTTCGGCGTCGTGGTGGTTGCCCAGGCGCAGCAGCCCGACGCGGTGCACCATCCCGCCGTAACGGTCGAAGGCCTGACGAAGCGCGGCCTCGTCACCGGCCCGGAATTTTTCCATCCACTCGCCGTCCAAGAGCGGCTCAGGAGTCGCCCCCGAAAGGGGACGTGAGGCGCCGGGCACGCTCCTGAGCCTAGGTCATCCGCCGACGGGCACCGCCGTGATGGCGACGTTGTCGTCATATCCCAGCGTCGAGGTATTGAAGGTTCCACCGCAGGTGATCAACACCAGCCGTGCACTGCCGCCACGGTCGAACAGCCGATCCAACGGAACCTCGCCTTTGCGCCACTCCTCCCGGGAGATCACCGAGAAGGTTCGCGCGGCGCCTGCGCCGTCTGTCACAGTCACCGTGTCTCCCGGTTGCAGCGCGCCAAGGTCGGCGAAAACGCCTGTGCCCTGGCGATAGTCATCCACGTGCCCGGTGAGGACCGCCGATCCCTGGGCCGCGCCGGGAGCGGGGCCGAAGCGGTACCAGCCGATCGTGTCGACGTCCTGCGGGACTTCCATCTCGCCTTCGTCATCCACCCCGACCGGGACGACGACCGTGTCGACGCCCAGTGCCGGTACTTCGATCCGCACCGGCGCGGCTGCCGGCGAGGGTTCTGGAACCGGCTCCGACGTCGCCGGTGCGGCCGGGGGATCTGCCTCCACGGATGCGCTCGTCCCCCCCGATACCCCCGAGGTCACCGGGGTCACCGGGGAGAAGGACGCGGATCCAGTGGCCAATGCCGACGCTGCTGCCGCGTTGACGGTGGTGACCGTCTGCCCGGCGGGCTCGGGTTGCGTTGCCCACCAGACGATCGGCGCGGCGGCAAGAATGGCAAGCCCCGCCGCCAGGCTGGTGGCAGCCCGGCGGCGGAACAATCGAGGGCGCTCGCGCGCCTCGTGGCGGCCCCGCTTGGTCAGCGCGAGTGCCCTGAGTACAGGCGACGGCCACCAACAGCCACGGCGGCCACGCCGATCGTCAGCATGACGACCAGCAGGATCGTCGGCACCGAACTGTCGGCCGGACCGGTGCCGGCCGGAACGCCACCGGGCGCCGAGTGCAGGCCCGGGATGGTGAACGAGACGAGCGTCAGGGTGCCGTCCGCCGCACTACCGACGGCGTGCACAAAGGTGGCGGAGCCCTCGGCGAGGTCCAGGGTGGCCGGGCCGATCGCCACGGTGGACGTGCCGGCCAGCACCACATCGGCGGAAACCGAACCCGCAGGGATGTTCAATACTCCCTCGTTCGGGTTGGTGACGCCCGCCAGCACGACGGTGCCACCGGCGCGCACGTCCACGGCGGGAGCGGCCGCGTCATGCCTGACAACCAGACGGGTCTGGCCTGCCGAAATGGTGGAGATATCGTTCGGGTACGGAGTGATGGTCGGATCGCCGGATTCGGTGAGGTGGGCGATCAGCGTCACACTGGTGCCGCCCACCAGGTCCGCGTTGGCCGTCAGCAACGGCGCGGAATCGTCTGCCGCATCGGCGGCGGTGATATCCACCGTGTAGCCGCCTTCCGGAAGATCCAGCGGCCCGGCAACGGTCTCGGGCTGGAAATCGTCGAGGGTCAATGCGCCGTTCACGTAGATGTCGACGGGCAGATCAGGAATGCCGTGTACGACATATACCTCTGCAGTACCCGTGGCAGACGCGGGTAACGCGCCCAGCAGGCCGGCCGTGACGGCGAGTGCACCGGCGGCAGTGGCGGCGATGAGACGCCTCATAGATCCTCCTCGATCGGTGGGAGTGCTGACGCCGTGATTACCTGGGGCGCCTCGGGATCGGATGCACGGATCGGTCATTCATTCGTTTCGTGGTTCTCCCCGGCGGCGGCTGGAATCCCGCCGAGCCGAAGCGGTTGCGCCACAAGGCGGTTGTGCGCGGCCGCGCACGTCGCGGGTCCGAGCCGGCCGCCGCAGGGTCAGTCGTCGACGCCGCGGGCGATCAGCGCATCGCCCATCGCGTCGGCCACCCGCAGCGCCCGAACCACCGCTGGGCCCGCCATCGATCGGAGCGAGAATCCCGTCCCGCGAGCCTTTCTCGCCTCCGATACCTCGCGCACGATGTCGACCAGCAACGGAATGCAGCGGATGGTCAGCGCCAGGACCAGACCCACCCGGTCCGGGTCGACGCCGAATCGGCGCAGTGGACGCAACAACCGCTGGCAGACGTCCAGCATCTCGGTGACCCGGGTCGTCAGGGTGACCAGGGCGGCGACGGCGACGGTGATCAGCAGGCTGCCGCACACCATCACTGCCCGCTCGGGGCCGCTGAAGATCACCTGGAAGACCCCGACGAACAGGATGACCCACCGCAGCGGCCAGAGCTGCGCCCACGCGACCCGCAGCGGGATGCGGGCGAGCGCGAACCCACCCGTCACCACCAAGGCGGCCACGCCCAATTGCCACGGCCGCGACGCCGCGAGCACCGCGACGATCGCGAACAACATGCCGAGCAGTTTCCAGCCAGCCGGAACACGATGCAGCACAGAGGATCCCGCGTGGTACAGGCCGATGACCGTCATCCGCCGGACTCCGTCGACAGACATGTCATGCGAGCAGCCTGGTGTAGGCATTGACCGCCGAGTCCGGCACACCGTCGGCGACCACCCGTCCGGAATCCAGCACCACCACCCGGTCGAATCGTTCGAGCAGATGCAGATGGTGGGTGACCAGGACGACCTGCTCGGGCATCCCGGCCAGCAGGTCGTTGACCATCCGCGCGTTACGCAGGTCGAGCAGCGTCGTCGGCTCGTCCGCGACGATCACATCGGGCCCGGTGATCAGCACCGCGGCAATCGCCAGCAATTGTTTCTGCCCGCCGGACAGCAAATGCGTCGGATGATCGGCGTGCTCGTCGAGATCGAAGCGGCGCAGCACCTCTCGCGTTCGCTGTGCGATTTCGGGTTTGGTCAGCCCCGAGCGGCGGAGCGAGAAGGCGACGTCCTCGGCAACAGTTGGCATCACGATTTGATTGTCCGGATCGGTGAACACGAACCCGACCCGGCGCCGGACCTCGCGCCCCTTCGCGGTGGTGTCCAGACCGTCGACCGTCACCGATCCGCTCGTCGGCCGCACCAGACCGTTGATCATCCTGGCCATGGTGGACTTGCCGGACCCGTTTGCCCCGACGATGCCGATCCGATGTTCGGACAGGGTCAGATCGAGGTCCTCCAGCACGACGCGATCGCCGAAGCGGTGATGCACTGCGGTGAAACGGATCTCGGCCACCGGTCAGGCACCGGTGTCCGGGCGTTCCAGCAGCATCGCCAGTCCCTGCCCGCCGCCGATGGCACAGGCGGCCAGGCCGAAGATGGGCCCGTCGGGGCGCAGCATCCGGGAGGCCAACCGCAGCAGCAGGATGGTTCCCGAGGCCCCCCACGGGTGGCCGAGGCCGATCGCGCCGCCTTCGGTGCAGACCAACTCCTCGTCGAGCGCCAGATCGTCGATGACGGCCAGCACGACGGAGGCGAAAGCCTCGGTGATTTCTACCGCCCCGATGTCGCGCAGGGTGATGCCCCGGCCGGCCACGCCGGGACGGTTCAGCAGTCGCCGGATCGCCGGGGCGGGCGCGGCACCGGGCAGCGCCGGATCGCCGGCCGTGACCGCCGTGGCGATGATCCGTAGGTGGTCCAGGCCGGCCGCGGTGGCGGCTCCGGCGGTGGTGACCGCGACCGCAGCGGCGCCGTCGGAAATACCGCAGGAATTGCCGGCAGTGGCCGTGCCGGCCGACCCGAACGACGGCCGAAGTTTCGCCAGGCGTGCCGCGGTCATCCCGGGTCGAGGTCGATCATCCTCCGAGACATCCTGCACGACAACGACTTCGCTCTTGAATACGCCGGCCCGTTGGGCGTCGATGGTGCGCGCGTGCGAGCGCGCGGCGTAGGCGTCCTGCCTGGTCCTGGAGATGCCCCGCGCTGCGGCGAGCGCGTCCGCGGCCTGGCCCATGTCGGGGTCAGGAAATCCGGCTGGCGCGAACGGGGCGCGGGTGTAGCGCCCCGGCGTGGCCGGGCCGCTGGGGGGCCAGAACCGCCACGGCGCGGTGCTCGCGGATTCCGCGCCGCCGGCGAGCACCATCTCGGCATCGCCGGCCCGGACCCGGGAGGCGGCCTGCAGCACGGCGTCCAGCCCGGAACCGCACTGCCTGTCCACCGTCACCCCCGGCACCGCCGGACCCAGGCCGGCGGCCAGCGCGGACACCCTGGCGATATTGCCCCCCGGGCCGAGGCAGTTGCCCAGGATCACGTCGTCCACCGGCAGCCCCACGGCGGCGGCCAGGTCCGCGACCTCGGCCAGCACCGGAGCCGTCAACCCGACCACGTCCACGGCGGCCAGGGCGTGGCCCGCGGTTCCGATCGCCGTGCGCCGTCCCAGGGTGAGGACGGGGGCGCCGGGATCGGCGAGGATTCGGACCACGGTGCCTCACCGTAGCGGGCTCAGGCGCGGTGACCCGGCCGGCGGGTCGTCGCCGACGATGGCGCGCTGCACCGCCTCGCCGACGACGACGCGGGCGATCTTGCCGTTACCGGTCCGCGGCAGGCGTGGCACGGTGAACCACCGCCGTGGCAGCGACGGTCCACGCAGCACTGTCCGGGCCCCGGCCCGGACATTCTCGATGCGGCCGCGCGCAGTGGGCTCGATCACCGCGGTGACCAGCTGGCCGAGCCGGGCGTGCGGTACGCCGACGACGGCCGCCGCGGCAACCTCGGGCAGGCCGGTCAGGGCCGCCTCGATGTCCTCGGCGATCACCGTCGCCCCGCCGGTGGTGATCGCGGCGTCACCACGCCCGCGGATGCGCAACCCGCCGCCGTCGAGGCACTCGCCGAGGTCCCCGACGGAGGCGAATCCGTCCGGGTCGCGGCGCAACGGACCGGTGACGCCGGCTGCGTAGCCCATGGCCAGGTACGGCGAGCGGACCCAGATCTGCCCGTCGCGGATCTGCACCTCGGTTCCCGGGAATTCGCTGAGCGGGTCGGGATACCGGGCGGCCGCGACGAAGGACAACTCGGCCGCGCCGTAGTACTCGGTGACGGCGATGCCGCGGGCTGTGGCGTCGGCGGCGATCCGCGCCGGCAGCGCGGAGCCGGCGACCACCGCGGTGCGCAACGGCGCGGCGGACGGCAGAGCCGCGAGCAGGTCGGCGAGCACTCCGGGCACCGCGTGGACGGCGGTCGCGTGGTCGGCACGGTCGGTGAGTTCGGCCCCCAGCGACAGGGTGTGCACCGCCGCGAACAGGTGCATCGTCGCGTGCAGCGGGCCGGTCAGCAGCACCCGGTCCAGCGAGCCCAGCCCGGCCAGCTCGGCCAGCGGCGCGAACGACGCGGTCCACGACGCCGCGGTGCGCAGCACCGGCCGCGGCCGGCCCGACGTCCCCGACGTCACCGCGATCAGGAAGGCGCCGGGCGGTGCCGAGCTTGCACACGAGTCAGCAGAGTCCGCCGATTCCCGACTTCCGAGCGGATCGTCGACCAGCACCGGAACCCCGGCCCTGGCTGCTGCGAAGACGGCGGCCAGCGCTTTCGCCACGGGCAGACCGGTCGCGTCGATCCGGCCGGTCCGGCCGTCGACCTGCTCGATGAGCTCGGTCATCTCGCCGTAGGTGACGGTCCGGCCGTCGATGCTGAGCGCGCGGGCGCCGTCTGTCGCGCCGAGTTGCAGGACCGGAGCCGGTGAGGCGCCGCGGGTCACCGTCAGGGCTTGACCGCCGACCCGTCGGCCGGCCGGGCCCCGTCCGCAGGTTCGGTCTGCGCCGTCGGCGCATCGGCCCGTTCCGCCGTGTCGGCGGCCGGCGGTCCGATCAGCCCTGGATAGGCCCGGTGCACCTGCTTGACCACGATGGACGCCACCAGCACCTTCAGTCCATCACCCGGCAGGTAGAGGAAGTTGCTGGTCACCGCCGGGACGAAACCGACGCGGAATGCCAGCACCGCAATGCCGCAGGCGTACACCACCAACACGCCACCGACGATGTTGATCACGATGCCGAGCCACAGCGGGTACGCGGGAAGGATCTTGGCGGTCAACGCGCCGATCACTGCGGCGCCGACCAGCCAGCCGATCAAGTAGCCGGCGGACGGCCCGGCCCACACCCCGAGTCCACCGCGGCCACCGGCCAGCAGGGGCAGGCCCGCGGAAACCAGCACCAGGAAGACCAGGACGGCCAGGAAACCCTTGCGGGCACCGAGAATGCCGCCGGCCAGCATGATGCCCAGCGTCTGCAGGGTGATCGGTACGCCGGTCGAGCCCACGGTGATCGTGCCGGGCAGGCCGAGCGCGGCGATCAACGCGGCGAAAATCGCGATCTGAGCGAGGTCCCTGGCTGTGGTGCGGCGGTCGGTCATCGTCGTGCTCCTTCACGGTCACCGGCGGAAGCGGCGGGCGCCGGTGGTAGGGCAAGTCGGGCGGCGTGGCGGCCTGAGCTTAGGGGGTGTGGCCGGACGCGGCAGCGGGGGACTGGTTTGAATCGTGCTGAATCGTGGTCGGTCAGAGGTCCGGGTACTCGCCGCCCACCCGCTGGGCGGCGTCGCTGCCGGGCCGC
Source organism: Nakamurella sp. (assembly GCA_017882715.1). Taxonomy (GTDB): domain Bacteria; phylum Actinomycetota; class Actinomycetes; order Mycobacteriales; family Nakamurellaceae; genus Nakamurella. The sequence continues at coordinate 12,420 of JADGOY010000049.1, forward strand.
TGTGCCGGGGGGCCGAGCGCCGACGGATAGGATGACACCTCCCCGCAGCATGGGGAATGCCGCGGCGGACGGGCGCGGACAGCCATCAGGAGGCCAGCGGAATGTCGACCAACATCCATGCCGGGCGAGCGCTGATCGTGTCCATCACCGATCACGCGCTGCACGGCGAGGACGATGGGGGAGCCGGTGCGCTGGTCACCGAGTTGCTCAGCGAGGCCGGATTCGTCGTCGACGGATCCGTCGCGGTGCCGTCGGACGCCGTGGCCATCAGGACCGCGCTGAACACCGCCGTCATCGGCGGGGTCGACCTGGTGGTGACGGTCGGCGGCACCGGTGTGTCGCCACGGGACGTGACTCCGGACGTCACCGCCGAGGTGATCGACCGCGAACTGCCCGGCGTGGCCCAGGCGCTGCGCTGGTCCGGAATGGCCGCAGGCGTCATGGATGCGATCATCTCGCGCGGCATGGTCGGGGTGTCCGGGTCGACGCTGGTGGCGAACATCGCGGGTTCCCGGGCGGCGATCCGCGACGGGCTGGCGACATTGAACCCGCTCGCCATTCATGTGATCGGGGAACTGTCCGACACTGAGATCTGACCGGAATTGGTTCTCCCCGCGCGCCGGGTCAGTCTCTGTCGCCGGACACCTTGTCCTTGAGTTCGCCGACCGCGCCCGCCACCGCATGGCCCACCGTGCCGGCGACCGCCTTCGTCTTCTCCACGGCCGGAGCCGCCGTCACCGCGGCCTGGTGCGCCGCGTCGCCGGCAGCGGCCTTGGTCTTCTCGACGACGGGCGCCGCCGTCACCAGCGCCTTGTGGGCGGCGTCACCGGCCACGTCCATGGTCTTCTCCCAGACCGGGGCGGTGGTCACGCGCGCCTTGTGGGCGGCGTCACCGGCCACGTCCTTGGTCTTCTCCCACGCCGGGCCGGTGTGGGAGATCACCTTGTCCCCGACGGTGTCGGCGACGTCCTTGGCTTTGTCGGTCAGGTCGTCGGCGACGTCCTTGGCCCTGTCGATAAAGCCCATAGCGATCTCGCCTTCTGTGCAGCGGGCAACCGGATCCCGGTCAGCAGTGGGAAGCTGCCGGAATGAACCTATCGGTGCTCCGATCCCGGGCAGGCGCCGCGGCGCCGAGAACGCGATGAACGAGCAATCCGGACCCGAGGACGCGGCGGAGGCCAGCGGGAGCCCGCCGGTGCCGAGCTTCCGGGCGCGGCGCAGGCTCGACGAGGTGTTCGGCGAGATCCTTCCGACCGTCACCGGTGACGAGCGTGATCCCGAACCGGCGGAAGCGACGGAGCGCGAGCGGTGGTACCGGGAGAACCGACCACCGCACCACGGCTGACGTCCGGCGGGCCGGTCCGCGCCGACGTTCGCTCAGCTCTCCGTTGTGCCGGGTGCGGTCAGCGCCGACGCCGTCATCAGGTTCGCGGTGATCGCCGCGATCAACGCGGTGAACGCGGCGCCGACGACCACCGCGACCGCGAGGTCGATCACGTTCCCGCGAAGAATGAAGTCCTTGAAACCCTTGAGCATGATGTCTCCCCTGACGACGACGTCCTGCGGCCAATCGGTCTCCACCTACCCGATTGCACTGGTCGAGCACCGGCCCGGCAGCCGGAAACCGTACCCCCCGATTGATTCGTTCAGGTGAACCGGACCGCGATCGTCCCGGCCAGGGCGGTGGCCGCGATGCGGTCCGCGGACTCGGCCGGCACGGCCAGCACCACCGGACGATCGTCGTGCCCGCGCGCCGACCCCGGCGCGATGCTCAACACCACGGCGTCCGGCGCCAGCAATTCGGAGGAACCATCCTGCGCGACGGCGATGACCGCGACGTGCATTCCGGGCCCCAGCAGGTCGACGATCGCCGGGTCAGCCGGGTGCACCGGGACCGCCACCCGGCCCGGGCCGGGATCTGGACCGTCGGTGTCGGCCAGCCGGACATCGGTCAGCACCTCGCCGCGGCGGGTCGGGCCGGCCAACACCCGACCGACAACGGTCGATGCATCCCCGATCACACCGTCCGGGACATGGGTTTGCCGCGCCGGCTCGACGTCGCCGTCCGCGATGGTGGCCCCGATCGGCAGGTCGCGGGTCAGCACCACCACCGGCGTGCCCGCCTCCGCGCCCCGTTGCGGACCCAACGCGATGATCCCGGCGATCAACACGAGCACCACCGCGAGTACCCGTCGGAGCACCCTGGAGACTCGGCCCCCGCGCCTGCGTCCGGCAGCGGCAAGCCAGATCCGGTCACGCCACCGGGCGTGCAACCCCGCGGAACGGTCGGCTCGTGACGTCATGTCCGGAACGGTAGGGCGGCCGCGGCGATCGTGACCTCGAGCGGCCGGTCCCTGTGGACAACTCCGGCCCATCGGCCCGGGAAACGGTCGGTCCGGTCGTGACGTCAGTGGACAACTCGTTCGCGGTAACGCGGTGACGAAGTCCGCGCGACAACCTGGATCAGCTCACCGTGATCCGCCAGATCCTGGATGACGACGGGGTGCCGTCGGGCAGTAACCCCAGTCCCATGGGACCTGCGAGCCGGTGGCCAGGTGGCTATGGGGAAGCGTCGTCGGCCGGTCACCGCCTCGCGCCGCGCCGGGAGTTCGGCACCCGCTCCAGTATGGCGATCGCGAGCGACGCCGGAGGCTCGCGCGGCGATCAGTGAGCCGCGGCCTTGCTTGCTCCGCCCGATCCGCCGCTTCCGGAGGTGCTGGGGCCGCTGGATGACCCGCTGGACGATGACCCGCCGGACGACGATCCTTTCGACGAACCCGAGCCGGAGCTGGACCCGGAACCACCGGCGGCCGGCTTGGCCGAGCCGGACTTGTCGCCCGACTTGTCACCACCGGACTTGTCACCACCGGACTTGTCGCCGCCCCCGGCCTTGTCCGATCCCTTGGCCTGGCTGACGTCACTGGCCGCGGCCCGGGAATCGGTGCGGTAGAAACCACTGCCCTTGAAGACCACGCCCACCGATCCGTAGACCTTCCGCAGCTTGCCGCCGCATTCCGGGCAGGTCGTCAGGGAATCGTCGGTGAACGCCTGTACCGCTTCGAAGCGGTGCCCGCAGTCGGTGCAGGCGTACTGATAGGTGGGCACGAGGTCCTCCGGGACCGCCGGACATTCCTACCGGCAGGTGGCGGGGTCGACGCGACGCGTCACGTCGACATGAAGTTTGACGACAACAGGCACTGGTCTGGCACTCGGGGCGGGAGACTGCCAGTTCGATGATGCGCCCCGATCCGGCACGCGCGCAAACGTGACGTCCGCGACCGCCCACCGTCACCTCCACATCAACGCTGCCACCGAACCGGCCATTCCGCGTCATATCCTCGGGCCCAGCTGCCGGACCCCGTCACCGGGCGTCACCACCGCCGATACCCGCTGATCCAAGGCGTCGAACGGCACCGCGTCGAGGACCTCGTCGTCGAACACGACCGCGATGCGGTGGGGCATTGCGGTCTTCACGACCAGTGCTGTGAGAAGGGCGAGTGTCCGGTCGTAGTGGCCACCGCCGCGGCCCAGCCGGTGACCATCCCGGCCCACGGCCAGCGCGGGCACCAGGACCGCGTCCACCTGGCTGATCGCCCGAACCCCGAGCCGAACGCCGATCGGCTCGTCGATGCCCAACGCGCCCCGTCGCAGCGGAGCGGGGAACTCGCACCAGTCCAACGGCGTCGCTCCCGTCACGACCGGGACGAGCACGCGGGTCCCGGTGACCAGCAACGCGTCCAGCACGCCGGTCCCGAACGGCTCGCTGGGCAGCGGGAGGTAACCGGCGACGACTGCGAAACCCTGCAGAAATGCGACGAGCCGGGCGCTGACCGCGTCGCGTGCCGGTGCTCTCTCCGACTCCGGACGGGCGCGCCGCACCGAGACACGTGCCGCCCGTAACCGAGCCTTCGCGGCATCGACGGACTCCGGTGGGCGGTGCACGGGCTCACCGTAAGGGCGGTGTCGCCCCGGTTACCAGCACAACAGGGGTTAGCGTTACCGACCATGAACCACGACGTCGCAACCGCGCCGGCCCATGCGGGCGCCGGTCTGCCCGCTCGTCGGCGACCGGGGACGCAGTCATGAGGACCGTCGCCGAGCAGCTGGAACGCGTGCTGTCCGCTGCGGTGACGCCGCCCGCGGTGCGGGTCGCCATCTCCGAAGCGCACGGTCTGCTGTGTGCCGAGGAGGTGGTGGCGTCCGCCGCGCTGCCCGCCTTCGACCAAGCGGCGGTCGATGGTTATGCGGTGCGGTCGGTCGATGTGGCGATCGCGTCGCAGGGTCATCCGGTCGTACTGCCGGTCGTCGGTGGGATCGAGGCCGGGGTGCGCACTGCACATCGGCTGCAGCCCATGCAGACGGTGTATGTGGCCACCGGCGCTCCGTTGCCGACCGTCGCGGACGCCGTTGTGCCCCGCTCGTTGACTCAGGGGACCGAGGCCCGGGTGTCGGTGACCAAGCCGATCGAGTCCGGTCAGTTCGTGCGGCGTACGGGCGAGGACGTCCAGCCCGGCGACATCGCCGTGCGCTCGGGTGCGTTCATCGGGTCCCCCCAGGTGGGGTTGCTGGCCGCCGTCGGCCGCGACAAGGTCCTGGTGCACCCCAGGCCGCGGGTGTCGATCGTGTCGGTCGGTGACGAACTGGTCGACGTCGCGCGCCACCCCGGCCCGGGCCAGGTCTATGACGTGAACTCTTTCTCGCTCGCCGCGGCCGCCCGTGATGCGGGCGCGGACGCCACCCGGGTCGGCATCGCACCGCGCGATCCGCGGCGGCTGCGTGACCTGATCGAGGCCCGGCTGCTGGTGTCCGAGATGATGGTGATCTCGGGTGCGGCCGGCGGCCACAGCGCCGAACTCGTCGTCGAGGCGTTGGCCGAACTCGGCCGGCTCGATCTCGGCCGGGTCGCCATGCAACCGGGTTCGGCACAGGGCTACGGCCTGCTGGGCCCGGACCAGGTGCCGACGTTGCTGCTGCCGGCCAACCCGGTGTCCGCTCTCGTGGTGTTCGAAGTGATCGTCCGGCCGATGCTCCGGGTGATGCTCGGGCGGCGCAATCCCTACCGCAGGACGGTGACCGCGCGCACGCTCGAGCCGATCGTCTCGCCGGTGGGTCGCCGGCAGTTCCTGCGCGGGCAATTGATGCGTGACGACCGGGGCGAGTACCTGGTCCATATCCTCGGCGGCGGTGGCACCCACCTGCTGGCCTCGCTTGCCGAGGCGAACTGCCTGGTGCTGGTCGACGAGGTGACGACCGAGGTGCCGATCGGCGCGGAAGTACCGGTGTCGTTCCTCGCGCAACGGGCGTAGCGCGTGTTCGATCCGGCTGGGTTCCCGGCCGGTGGGCTGTCCGGCCAGCACCCGGGGTGGCCCACCCAGTTGGGTCCCCTGGACACCAGGGTCGGCCGGGTGGATGCCAGGCCGCTGCGCCGGTCCGACGGCGACATATGGCAGGAAAGCCGACTGGCGGACGAACCGATGATCGCCCCCTGGGACGCCTCCAGCGATCTGACCTGGGCCCAGCGGCACACCAGAGGCATGTGGCGTTCGCATCGCGCGTTGTTGCGGGTGGGTGCCAGACGCGGCGAGGTGGTGCCGTTCGCGATCACCGTCAACGGCGAGTTCGCGGGGCAGGTCACCCTCGGCGGCATCCAGCGCGGCGCGCTGCGATCCGGCTGGGTGGGGTACTGGGTGGCCTCCCAGTGGCACGGGAACGGGGTGGCGACCGCGGCGGTTGCGCTCATCGTGGCGCACGGCTTCGGGCCGGTGGGGCTGCATCGGATCGAGGCCACCATCGCGCCGGAGAATATCGCGAGCCGCGCGGTTGTCGCCCATCTCGGGTTCCGCCAGGAGGGTCACCTGATCCGGTACCTGGACATCAACGGCGCTTGGCGCGACCACCTGCTGTTCGCGATGACGACCGAGGAGTTGCCGGGCGGTTTGTCGGAGTTGCTGGAGCGCTGGCGGGCCGGCAGGCACGGGTAGCTGCTGCCGGCGCGCCGGCAACCTCGGGCCAAGGCTTCGAAACACCGTTGCCCGGTTCGTGCGGGGATGCTCTACATTGCAACATGTTTCGGATCCAAGGCGACGCTCTGTCCGGTAGGGGTGAGGCGCTGCAGGCGCGCGACGGTGCGAGGCCCGGGTTGCCTGCATTCCGCGCCGAGGGGCCGCGCGCCGGCATGCCCGACCTGGCCGGAGTGTGGCGGTGGGAATAGCAGCTCGTCGGGTTCGGCACCCGTTACACAGGTAGCAGCGGTCACGCTGCCTACGTGGACTGGCTCACCGATCGACTCTGCGCGGTACCCGGCTTCACCGTGCGGACCGACCGACTGACGTTCAACCGTTGGCTGGCGCGCGACTTCGCCCTGCGGGTGCAGGTCCCCGCAACCGTGGGCCGGTCAGGCCCGATCCCACTTGCCTATTACTATCCCTATTCCGGTCAGACGCCACCCCAGGGCGTTACCGCTCAGCTTGTCGATCTCGGTATTGTTCCGTCCGCCGTCCTGGTTGGGCGGGCTCCGACTCCGCAGCGGCGTTCAGGTCAACGCCATGGGCTGGCCGAATCATCCGGTCGCGGCCGTGCGGCCCCGGTGGCGTCGCGTTCTATCTCGGCGAGGGAGCGCCGCTGTACGCCGCAGGGCTCGGCACGGTCTCGCTCTGCCCCCTCCCCACATACCTGCGGCAAGCGGGTGGTGCGCAGCGGCCGCACCTGCTCGAGCTCGACAAGTGCCTGATGTATGGACAGATCCTGACCTTCGCTCAGACCATCGAGGCACTCGACGCGGCCCCGCATCCACCCTCCTACTAGGGCACGGCCGCTGTCAGCCGGGACAAGAGGTGCGACACCTGCACGCGCCGGTCAGGGTTCGACCCGGGTGGCCGAGGTGATCCGAGCGTGCTGAGGGCGTGTCCTTACCAGGTGGGCGGGCCCTGCGTGGCTAGCGTGATCTTGAGCGATAGGTCCGTGCCGATGCGCGCTCCAGCGCGTCACGCCGAGGGGAGGCCCCAATGAACATTCCGACGTCACTGATCGTCGTGGGACTGGTGGTGGCCTGGCTGGTGGTGCTGGTGCCGATGGTGGCCCGCCGCCGGGAACGGGTCCCGCAGGCGCCGGCATCCGGAGCCGGCATGCGGGTGCTGCGGCGGGCATCTGCGTCGCTGCGACGCAGGCCTCGCCGGTCGCAACCCGGGCGTGCCCAGCAGGGCCGCGATCGAGAATCCGGCAGAAGCGAGGAGGTCCTGGTGAGTGTGGGAGCCGGTCCGAAGCAGGAGCCAACGGACGCGGCGGAGGAGTGGGCTGCGGCTCAGGCCGAACAACGCCGCAGCGTCGCCACCATGACAGTGCCACCACAGGCTGACCCGCAGCCCGAGTTTGCCGCCGAGGACGACGATTTCGACGACCGCCAGGTGGCCGAACCGGAGTCCGATTCGGCAGCAGAGGCCACGGTCCCGGTGAACGTCTCCGGCACTGACGGCACTGACGCTGCGCCCGGGCGGGCCGCGGGCTCCGGCGCGTTCCCCGACGAGGTCGACGAGGACGAGTGGGCCGCCGAGGCCGCGGCTGCCCAGTCGGCCCAGTCGGCCCAGTCGCGCAGGCCGGAAGGCGTCGAGGACGAGCATCTACGTCCCGTCCCACGGCGTCCCGGTCGTGGCGGCTACGACCCGGAGGCCGCTGAGGTGACACGTGCCTATCGGTACCGGCAGCGCCGCCGCATCACCTTCGTGCTGTTGATCGCGACCGTCGTCTTCAGCCTTGCCGGTGGCTTGACTCTGTCGGTGTTCTGGGTCGGTGCCGTCGTGTCGTTCGCGCTTCTCGCCGGTTACCTCGCGTACCTGCGGCGCCAGGTGCGCATCGAGGCGGCGATCCGGCAGCGGCGGATGGAGCGGCTGCAACGCGCCCGGCAGATCCGTCCCGAGTTCGCGCGGTCCGCTTCAAGGGGGGTTCGTCCGGACGCGGAGCGCGGCCGCGAGGTCGTCGATCTGGACGACGACGACCCAGGATTCGACGACTTCGAGCAGTACGAGCCCGTGGCTTACCGGCGCGCCGTCGGGCAGTGACTCAAGCGGTGCGCGCCGGCGCGGACTGCTGTTCCTGTTTGTGTTCTCGGGCGTTCGGGGTGGTAGTTGACGTCGAACTCGCTCGCCACCGGGCCGAGAGTCGCGAGCGATCGCGGTGACCGGCCCGGGCAAGCCGACGGTTGCCGCCCCCACCTGGTCCACCCAGTCGGGGTTCGGGATCCGTTTCGAATGGGGCGTCCAAGGGGCGCTTGCAGTGGCGCCCGGTGCGGCGGCCGTGGTGGTCGTGGACGTGTTGTCCTTCACCACCACGCTCTCGGTCGCCATTGACGCCGGGATCGAGGTCTTCCCCTATCGGCTTCGTGACGTGTCGGCGGCGGCTTTCGCCGCATCGAGGGGTGCCGTGTTGGCCGTGGGCCGGCGCGAGGCCGGAGCGATCGGGGTCAGCCTGTCGCCGGTGTCGGTCCGCCGGGCCGCGGAGCCCGGTGGACCTCTCGCGGCCACGTCGAAGCTGATCTTGCCTTCCCCGAATGGCGCCGCCATCTGCCGTCAATTGGGCGAGGCCGGAGCGCTGGTGCTGGGCGCGTCGATGCGCAACGCGTCGGCGGTGGCCCGGTGGGTGACGGCGGGCGTCCGCGGCCCGGTCGCCGTCGTCGCCGCCGGTGAACGGTGGCCGGGGGACTCGCTTCGCCCGGCGGTGGAGGACATGTGGGGCGCGGGCGCCGTCATCGATGCGCTGGTGACGGCCGGCGGGGGGCCGCTGTCGCCCGAGGCAGGCGTCGCCAGGGCCGCGTATCGCTCGATCGGGCGTTCGGCGGCCTCCGCGTTCCAGGCCGCACTCGCGGCGTGTGCGTCGGGTCGGGAGCTGATCGAGGACGGGTACGGCGAGGAGATCGCGGTGGCAGCGCAAGTCGACGTGTCGCGGCGGGTGCCGGTGCTGACGGGGGAGTCGTTCAGGGTCGGGTAGGTGCCCGAACCGCTGCTATCCTTGCTCACGGCTCGCGGAGGGATCCGCGGGCCAAGGGGCTGTAGCGCAGTTGGTAGCGCGCTTCGTTCGCATCGAAGAGGTCCGGGGTTCGATTCCCCGCAGCTCCACCACATTTCCCCAGTTCAGAGACCTGGCTTCGCTTCCTATCTGCCCGCCGGAACGCTGCGCACCCAGAAGACCCACACCCTGCGCGCGAACGGCCTCGTCTAGTTTCGCCGCGACCGCGTCCAGGTCGTCCGGGAACAGGTCTGAGTACGTGTCCAGTGTCATCGCCGCCGACTTGTGCCCCGGCATCGTCTGAACGGCCTTCACGTTGGTCCCAGCGCTGATGGCGAGCGAAGCGGCGGTGTGTCGGAGGTCGTGAGGGGTGACGGTCGGGAGTCGCGGTCCTGCTCCTGGCATCGCGCGACGGCGTGGGCGAACACACGCGGACATTACGAGAGCCGACTCGATCGACGCGGACCCGACTCCCTCGGCGACGAGGTCGCGAACCCATTCTTGGACCTGCGAGGGGCGGACGTCCCCGTCGGTACCTTCGCCCACCGCGGCTTCATCCGATGCTCCCACGCGCTCTGCCTGGCTGCGTTGGTGGTGGCCCTGAGCGGTCCTGCGCCGGCCAGCCAGCCTCCGGCGACCTTGCCCACAGTGACTCGGCCGGCCGATGGGGGCACAATAGTTGCCCATCATTCTGGAAACCTCGACCGTGGCCGCCCAGTCCTGCGCCGCCTTCTTGGTCGTGAATCCGCTCTTCTCGGTCGTCCGACGGTCCGGTGTGCGGTATCGCACGCGGTAGCGGCGCTGCCCGTTAGCCAGCGAATTAGCTCGACCGTTGCCATCGCGATGTTCCTCTCGGGATCCGGATCGCCCAGTCGAAAGCCTACGAGGTCGCGATCGGGTGTGACTCGAACGCATCCACCAACCGATCGGGCCAAGGCCCGGCCGATCTACGATGCCACGGACGTAACACATGGCCTTCCCGCGATCTGCATCTACGCCGCA
>JADGOY010000193.1 GCA_017882715.1 Nakamurella sp.
ACGGCGGACGGGGGCGGCACGGGGACGTCGAGGCCCTGGAGTTGTCCTACCTGAACGGTCCATATTGGCGAGGAGGTGTTAACAACGGGGTCAGCGCCGTTGGTGAGCACGAATGCGGTTTCGCCGCCGCAGAAGTAGGCGCCGGTGAGGCCGTCCGGTCGTCCGTCCCATGCGCCGCCGTTTCGGATAGCGCAGTGAGATCCGTCGGCGAGGTCTAGCCCCCATGGTAGGGGGTCTGTCGGCGCAGTGACGGGCCCGACCGGACTCGACAGGGTTATCCTACGGAGCTCCTTCTTGCGTGGATCCATCCCGCACAAGATGACTGCGCTGCCGGGTTGTGACCAGCAAACATTAGTGCTCGAGGCGGTAGGAGAGCACCAGCGAATGTTGTCGTTCAGGGCGCTCGCAGCGGGGAGGGCGTACGAGCAGTCAACTCCTGTGCCCAACTCGTCGGTGACTGTATAGCCGGGGGCTGGGTTGCCGTCGCTATCCACGGCCGCGACCTTGATTATCTGAGTGGCTGCTCCAGTCTGAGCGGACGTGGGCGCAGTTGTCACAGCCGAGGCCGTCGATAGACCGCCCGAAGGCGGCACTGACGACGTGCTTGTTGGGTCGCCAGACGGCGACGAACACGCGGCCGCGGTGACCGCGGCAACGATGACCACGAGTGTGCTGGACAGGCCCCTCCAGCGACGAGCAGGCATTGGCGAGGAATCCCTTCGTAAGGATGGATATTCCGTGCATTAGCACGGCTGTCCTGCAGCGGGGTCGGCCGCCGGTAACGACGGGCAGGGAACCCTCCGTCCCGGCGGAGGGATCTCCGATCGCGATTAAACGCTGAAGTCTGGTCTTTGGCTGCAATGCTACCGATGTTGGATCGTCGTCAGCTGCAGCCGCGGGAATTTCGATAGTGAACTGCGGCGCAGCCGAGATGAAGTCGTTGTCGATGATGTTCCCTTGGGCGTCGGGGATTTCCCAGTCCCAATCGGTGACTTCGGGGCCGACTGACTGCCACGTCCCGGTTGAACCCGGTTGAACCTCGGTTCTTACAAGGGTGATGGCCAGCGTCGGCGTACTTGCCTTCGGCAATGAGAATCTGATGGTCAGGGTTTGAGCCGCTTGATCAGATCCATTGCGGGGTCCACATCTGGGTACCGGCCAGCGACGACAGCACCAACGCACGGGCGTCCAGACACGCGGAGGCCAGCATGGGCAGCATCGACAACGACGGGGAAGTGCACTAGGTACCCTGCATTGACCTGGGGTCTTACTCGATCGCGAGCCTGAATATGACCATGTTGGGGGTTCAAGTCCCCCCCGGACACACATCTGACCTGCGCAAACTCCGTCATGTGGGTGAGGCCTGCTGGACACGTTCGGCAACGACGAAATGAATGCCGATGTTCATCCAGTCGCTGATGGGCGCCGAGGCCGACCGGCTCCGGCTCCGGCTACGGCGCGCGCTCCCAGGAACGGGTGAACTCCCGCAACGGCTAGGCACCGGGACTTCGCTACTCGGGCCGGCACTCTGGAGGTGACGATGCTCCGCATCGGGAGCTATTTCCCGACTGGCCGCTCGAAGCGCATAAACGGCCGAGCGGCCCGTGACGACCCGTGGTCGCGACGTGCCGTTGCTAGGGTAAGCAAGGGTAAGCACGCGCAGGACGGAGCAGCTGGTGCAGTCCCTGGACGATTACATCGCTGTCCAAATCGCAGGTCTCGATCAGGCCAACAGACGCTGTAGATGGGCCGATGACTCCGGCGCCTCGGGTGTGGCGCCTGGTCCTCCGTGAGCTGTCAAGTCAGAACCGATACTTCGCCAATCGAACTCCGCCGCGTCTGTTCTGGGCTGCTGTGGCACGCATGGCGGGAACCATCTCGCTGGTGACCAGGCCTCGCTCGTTGGTGAGTTGGTCGATGACAGCGAATGACTCGGCGATGCGTTCTGGTGTGTCAATGATGATCGTGAGGGTGGGGACGTGCCGACCGAGTTGCAGCGCGCGGTCGCCGTGTGGCGCGTGATCGCCGTGAAAGCCCCAGATTCCACGCAGGGTGGTCGATCCGCTGGCGCCGGATCGGCGCAGTTGCCTGGTCAGCGCTCGGTGGATGGGTTGCCCGTCATGCAGGGCGGCTTCGGAGTTGTAGACCATGAGTTTTTGCCAAAGCGCCATGCCGTGCTTGTCCGTGCCGGGTAGCTGGTGTGGGGTCTCGAGGAGCTCGCCGTCTCGTTTGCAGACTCGGACGCGTTCGAGCGTGATCAACGGCCGGCGCAGCAGCCCACCGAGTTCTGGCAACACCCGGGCGATCTGTTCACCTGAACCCACCGCGATGACCATCATCGGCACGTCCTCATTGCGGGCGAAGAAACGGGCTCGTTCGCGAACGCCGTGCGCGGTCCCATCCACACCCAGCAACGTCGTGGCGCCGGCGATCCCGCGTCGGTGCAGCAGGTCGCACACCGCGACGAAAGCCGGCACGCGATAGACCCGCTCCTGCCGGCCCAGATACACCGTGAGTTTGGTGGCCTCCTGGAGTTCCGCCGGCAACGACACCGCTTGAACCTCACCGGTCTGCATCCGGGCCCGTTCCAGCGTCACCAGCCCGCTGCTGGTCAACTCGGCCGCCTCGTCAAGGAGTGCCTCGATGCGTTCGCGGGTGTCGACAGCAATGGCGACCGCGGGCAGATCCTCCGACAGTGTCAGTGAGCTGTCGGTGCGCAGGTGATGCCTGAGTCCGAAGCCCTCGACACCGCGAAGTAGGACGCTGGTGGCGATCTCATGACGTTCGTACAGGTCGAGCAGGGCGTCTGCGACGAATCGGTGTCCGGCGCGCTTGCGTTCCCCGAAGTAGACCGTCAGTTTGAGGCAGTCTTCGTTCACAGATGCACTCCGATCAGCCGGCCCAGCGCGGCGGCGGCGACTCCGAGCACGAGGCTGACGACCACGTTGAGCACAGCCGAACGGTTCTGGCGCTCCTCGGCCAACCGCTGCGTCTCCAGCATCCACGTGGAGAACGTCGTGTACGAGCCTACTGCGGCAGTGCCGGCCAGCAGGGCCTCGTCACCTGCGAGACCCAGACCGGTGATCAGCCCAAGGATCATGGCGCCGCTCACGTTCACCGCCAGTGTCCCGAAAGGGAAGCCCCGTCCCAGCCGTGCTCCGACCGCACCGTCCACGACGAACCGGAGGACCGATCCGCATCCACCGATCAGAATGACGCCGGCCCACACCACTGCATTCATCGTGGAACCCACACCCGGCGCACGGCAGCGGTCGCGACCTGGATCGCCAGGTAACCGGCGGCGACGCTGGCAGCCGCGTACCCCAGCGCCAACCCGTACACACCGGCGTCGATCATCTTGAGCAGCTCCACCTGCATCGTCGAGAACGTCGACAGCCCGCCACACAAGCCGGTGCCCAGCAGGGGCCTGCGGTAACTGGAAAGCGGTAGTCGCTCCTGCAGCCTCGTCACGAAATATCCCAGGAGGAACGCGGCGACCACGTTGACGACGAACGTTGGCCACGGCCAGCTGGTCGCGGAATGAGGAAATGCCTCCGACAACGCGGCCCGTAGCAGGGTTCCCAAGGCGCCGCCAGCGAAGACCGCGACGACTTCCCGTCGGTCCAGCCGGGGCAGCATTCGGGAGGGTAGCGATCGCCCCGTTGGCTTGGCACGGCCTTGCGCAGAGGTCGGCACCGGGCGATCTCCTTCCGAGGCCGCGTCCACGGCGGTGTCATGTCGGGGCGGTCGCACCCAGGGATCATCTGGTCGCAATCGAGCCTAGTGGCAGCGCTTTTGCACTGACTGCAGGCTCGGCCAACTCAGCTGTGGGCTGGCGGCTGACGCACGGACCGGCAGAGATCGCACTGCCATGACAGCCCATCGGCGGCCTCAGGAAAAGACTGCTGCGATGGATCCGCAGCTCGCACCCGAGAGTCAGCAGATAATGAATGTCTGACACGTTACAGTTGCCCTGCGAACAGCTAGAAGCGTTGCGCAGCAGCGATGGTGAACGATCGAGAGTTGCGTCGCGCCGCCCTACGCTCCAAACTGATTACGCGCCAAATAGCTGCCGAGCGAAATGCACGGCATATCAGGCGTGGAAGGTGATCAAGGAACCAGGCAACGCCGCAAAGTCGTTTCGTAGTTTCCTAACCCGGTGGATGGACGCCGGCGCCCGCGGAGACGACCGCAGAATTCACAGCCCGACCTCACTCGGGGATGACCGCCGCCCGCCAGGTATCCCACCGCCCGCCAATGACGGGCCCAAGGAGCCTGTACGCGGCGCCGCGGCGCCGTGCACGCTGACGACCTCACCGGCCTCCGGTGAGCAGTCGTCCGGGAGAGGCACCGACTCCCAACACCCCGACATCACCCCACCCACAGTCATTCTCACCGCCCTGCATGCGAGATGGCCTAATATGTCAGCCCTCTACCCAGTCCGTGACCGCCCACTGCAACGTCAGGAGGTCCATCGCCCAGCTCTGTTGCTATTCGCGCTGTACAGCTATTCCTGGCACTGCTGATCTTTCGCCGGCGGTCCCCGGCCCGCCGCCTTACTTTGCGCCGCAGGGGATCTCCGGGTTGCTGCCGGCGATCTCCAGCAACCGGTTGTACTTGGCGACCCGTTCGCCGCGCGCTGGGGCGCCGGTCTTGATCTGTCCGCAGCCGGTCCCGACAGCGAGGTCGGCGATGAAGGAGTCCTCGGTCTCCCCGGACCGGGGACACCATCGCGGTGTACCCGGCTTCCCGGCACGGCCGCATCGCCTCGAGGGTCTCGGACACGGTGCCGATCTGGTTGACCTTGATCAGTGCGGAGTTCGCGATGTTGCGGGTGATGGCGTCGGCGATGATCGCGGGGTTCGTGCAGAAGTTGTCGTCACCGACGAGCTGCACGCGGTCACCCAGGAGTTGCGTGATCGCGATCCAGCCGTCCTGGTCGCGTTCGGCCGGCCCGTCCTCGATGCCACACACCGGGAATTCGGTGATGATCGCATCGTACGATCGATCATGTCGGCGCTGGACAGCGCCTCACCGGCGACCTGGTAGGCGCCGTCACGGTAGAACTCGCTCGACGCCGGGTCCATCGCGATCGCGACGCCGTCCCGGCCCGGCGGGCATCCGGCGTCGGTGATGGCCTGCACCAGCGTTCGCAGCACGTCCTCGGGTGTGCTGATGTCCGGGGCGAAGCCACCCTCGTCACCCAGTCCGGTGGCGTACTCGGCCTCGTGCAGCAGCCCTATCTGACCTCCTACCGCTCGACGGATACCGCGGGCGCTCTTTCGCCCAACCCCATTCACGTCACACCTACCGCTCACGCGCCACCCAGGGTCCAAAGTCCCGACCCAGACCTTGTCGGGGTCCGGCCCGTGATCACCAGACGCGGTCGGCGGGTCCTGAACTCGCCCGACCAGCCCCCGGTGTAGCGCGTCGTGTTCTGGGTCACCAGGTGTTGCCGCAACACCACACGCTCCCTTTCGGGGCAGCGGCCCGTCGAGGCGCGGTCGGTGGGTCGGGTGAGAAGGCACTGCCGCCCGCCGCGGACGATCGGCAACGTCCCGGCTGCCAAAGATGGGTGGATCCTGCGCGTCACGGTTCCGCTGATGTCACTTCGTCGCGCCGGTGGATTTCGTTAACAAGGACACCGCTGTCAACCTTCCGTTCACCTTGGGTGCTTGGCGTCGCCACCGAACATCTGCTCCGGATCGCCCGGACGGAAGCGGGGACTCCCGCGTTCGTGGGGCGTGGTTTCCCACCGTGAGAGAGGGAATGTACTCATGAAGCTCCCTCCGCGCCCTTCATGACCCGCGGGACTCCGGCCGTTGAGCGGTCCAGGCCGGCACGGGTCGGCGCCCGCCCCGCCGATGGGTTCGACCCGAGCCGCGAGGGTGGTGATCCGGGCGCGGCTGATCCTTCGCCGATCCGCGATCGCGTGCCCTTCGCGGCGGGCCGGTCGAGGTCCTCGGGACGGCTGTCGGTTCTGCTGGTGTCCAGCAGGACGGATTCCGACGCCTTGCAGCACGCGTGGACGGGGCAGGCAGCCGATGTGCAACCGTGCACCGATCTGGCCGCCTGTTGTACTCGACCAACGGGGCGGCCCACCCGATCAAGCCCCTTCCGATCGATCTGGGGCGACTGCGGGTGGACGGCGCCGCGCCGCGGATGTGGCTGGACGGCATGGAAACCGTGCTCCCGGCGATGGAGTTCCTGCTGCTGCGGTACCTGGCCGAACGGCACGGCGAGATCCTGCCCCGCCGGGAACTACTGACCGCCGCCTGGGGTGACCGGCCGTCGGTGTCCAGCAACAGCCTGGCCGTCCACCTGGCCCGGCTGCGCAACCGGCTGGAGGGTGACATCGGCGAGGACTGGATCAGGCCGATCCGCGGCATCGGCTACCAGTTCCTGGTCCCGCCGCGGCTGCCCACCCAGCACGGCCCGGTCCGGCAGGGGTCATGACTCGGTCCGGCGACGCGCTGCGCTGCCGAGCCGCACAGTGTTGCGGTGCTGTGCAATCGGATCAAGCGGCCGATCGGGCAGTTCCGGACAAATCGGCGGCACCGGACGGGTCGTTCATCCGCCGTTCACCTCGGCAAGGTATTCCGTCCATGCAGGGGTCCTACCGTCACGCCCGTCGGACCCCGCCTCCGTGGTCCACGGCCCCCTGGGGGTCAATTCGACAGCACACCGTGAACTTCTATGGAGGACCAGCGTGAAGATCACGCGAATGAGCGCATTGGTGGCCCTGTTGGCCATGGGTGCGCTCACTGTGAGCGCCTGCGGGAGCGACAACAACGCGACCACCAGCACATCTGCCGCCGCGACGTCGGTAGCCAGTTCGGCGGGTCCGGGGCGAGCTCGGCGAAGGCGTCGGGTAGCTCCGCGGCCGGCGGCGCGGTCACATTCGAGGACGCGGGGTTCAGCTGCCAGACCGGCAGTCTGCGTTCCTCGGGCTCGACCGCGCAGGGCATCGTGATGGAGCAGTGGATCGCGGCATACAACGGCCTGTGCAACGCCACGCTGAACCCCTACGGCGGCGGCGGGTCGGGGAAGGGCGTACAGGATTTCCTGACCAACCAGGTCGATTTCGCCGGGTCGGACTCCGCGCTGTCTGCCGACCAGATGGCGACCGCAAAGTCGAG
>JADGOY010000194.1 GCA_017882715.1 Nakamurella sp.
AAGCTCAAGAAACGAACCGGCGTCGACAGGCAGCCCACCGGTCATTTTCACGCCTACGAGGCGTCACCGGAAGGGACAGGGAGACTGATCTGAGGTCGAGATCAGGTCGAGGTCGAGATCAGGTCGAGATCGGGGATCCCCTGGGATCCCCTGGAAATCACCGGGGTGCAGGTACACAGCGGCGGCGATGGCGGTGGCCGCGATCAGCGCGTCGCAGGCTCGGGCGGCCGGCTTGCGACCGTCTGAGGGCAGCCGCCACCCGACCGAATGCTCGAGCGGAGGCGCCATCGAACGCCAGGGGCCAGAGTCGGATTCAGCCCGTTGAAGATGCGCCAGCCGTGCCGACTGTTCGGCCTCGTCGTCGGTCAGTAGCAGCCCAACCGACGGCTCGGCCAGCGTGGCAGCGCTGATGACCGGTTCGTCCGACACAGCGGTCGCGTCGTTCAACCGACCGAGCATGATCACCGTTGATTTGTCCAGGACGCCGCGCGCGATGTCGTCACATGCGCGGGTCGATCAGCATGTCCGTGCCAAAGGGCGGCTGCAACAGGCGGTCCCCACCGCAGAACTGTAGGAGATGTCGATGAAGTCACGGAGCGAGTCGTGACCCCGGCATGTTAGTACAGTGATGTCATCCGGATTTTCTCCGCCGCGCCAGTTGCCTGGGCCTTTCTGTTCGCCGGGGGAACACGTTCGTAGATGAGGATGTCGACGCCGTCACCGACCGGTGTGGTGCCGGTGAGGCGCAGGCGCTTCTTGGTCGACGTGAGACCGAACAGCCGTTTGCCCGCGCCAAGAACGACCGGAAACACCATCAGCCGCAGTTCGTCGACAAGGTCGTGCTCGATGAGCATCTGCACGAGCTGGGCGCTGCCGTGAACCACGAACGTCCCGTTGTTCTGCTGTGGCTTGGAGATCTGTTCCACCAAATCGCCCGTCACGATCGTCGAGTTGTTCCATTCAGGATTCTGTAGCGTGGAGGAGACGAACTACTATCACCGTCGAACACCCCGCCGGTCACCTCGCCGGTCCGATAGATCGGCGAGCGTTGGCCGACCCGACACGCCGGAGTCCGACGTGCGCTGGGTCATGTGCCGAGCTCCGGATGATCACCGCCACCGGCCGCACCGGCGATCATGACATCATCGCGCAGAGAGTGGCGTTGGGTGGATCGAAACGGAACGAACATGGTTGTTCCCATACTCGAGTCGGTCCCGGCGTCGGCCTCGGCCCTTCCGAGCTGGGATATCGCCGCGACCGCGAGACCGTGTGGCATGCGATGTGACGTAGGAGCGTGCGCCAACGTCCAGTTGGGCGGAAACTGGCGAGCATGCGCGTGCTGATCGTGAGCATCCCGCAGGCCGGCCATCTGACGCCGCTGATCCCGCTGGCGACAGCGCTTGTCGCGCAAGGAGACGACGTCCTCGTGGCTAGCGGAGCGGACGTGGCCGACCAGGCCGCTGGCGCCGGTTTGCGATTTGCGACCACCGGCACCGGACTTGGCCGATGGTTCCAGGCGTTGTCCGGACGAACCCGTGGTCAGCCCGGGGATGGCCTGCCGGCCGGCCGCATCCAGCATTACTTCACGCCCCGACTGTTCGCCGAGATCGCGGTCGCCGACATGATCGACGGCGTGATCGAGGTAGGCCGGTCGCTGCGGCCGGACCTGGTGGTCTACGACTCGATGGCCTACGCCGGCCCGTTGGCCGCCGCGGTGCTGGGAGTAAGGGATGTCGAGCACACCATTGGACTCCGGCTCGAGCCGGACATCGACGAACTTGCTTTCGACGCCTTGTCCCCGCTGTGGCGTACATTCGGGCTCGACGTCCGTGCCCATGCCGTGGCGTCGACGATTGCAATATGCCCACCCTCGCTGGAAGAACCACTTCCCGGTGCGGTACCGATGCGTCCAGCGCCACTTCCGGCCGGCGCACCCACCACTGCCAGTCGGCCACTCATCTACCTCACCCTCGGTACCTTTTCCAACAACGATCTTGGTGTCTTCCGCACCGTCCTGGATGGCCTCGCCGACGAGTCGGTCGACGTCGTCGCGACCGTTGGCCGCGACAACGACCCCGACAGGTTGCGGCCGTGGCCACGCAATGCACGGGTCGAACGCTTCGTTCCGCAGGCCGACCTGCTGCCGGGCTGCACGGCAGTGGTTCATCACGGCGGGTCCGGAACGATGTTCGGCGCACTCGCGCACGGTCTCCCGCAATTGGTCCTGCCCCAGAGTGCCGACAATTACGTCAACGCCCAGGCCATTGCGCGAGCGGGGTTCGGCGCACAACTCCTCCCGGACGAAGCCACCGCCGAGGCGGTGGCTGATGGCGTTCGGACCCTGCTGACCGTTCCCGCACGACAGCGAGCCACAGTTGCGGCCACCGAGATCGCCGCCATGCCCGCGCCGACGGACATCGCGACATTGCTTCGCCGGCACTACGGCTGAAGGGAAGGCACTCTGTGGAGCGCCGGTGGGCCGGCGGCCCACTCCCTGACTGCAGGACGCTCAGGGACTGTTGCGGTCATATCTTGATTTGAATCGGTTGTGGACACCGCGAAGCGGATCAGGACCCCCGCCATCGCGGAGGCATCAGCCAGGCGCACCTCGCTGCGCTGATCGGGACGAGTCAGCCGACGATCGCGGCATACGAGTCTGGGAGTCGGATGCCGTCCGCTCGAACGATCGAACGAATCTTGGCCGCGTCTCCGCCGCGGCCGTCTGGAGCTTCGTACCAATCGCGACAAGGTCCTCGCCGCCGCTCGACATCGGGCCGCGAACGTGCGGGTTTTCGGTTCAGTGGCCAACGGCTCGGATCGTTTCGACAGCGACGCCGATTTCCTCGTCACTTTCTTCCCAGGCGCCACTTTTTCGACCAGTCGGCCTTGCTCATCGAACTCGTTGAGATCTTCGGACCCGGACGGGTCGACTTGGTCAGTGACGGGGGCTGCTGGCGCGCGACAACGACATCGTCAAGGCGGCGATCCCCGCGTGAGCACGCGTTGACCCGCGGTAGGGGGTGGTGGCGCTGTCAGTGGCGCGTCGACTCCCCAGGATGAACTGCCCGGAACCAGCGGAAGACCCGAAGTGGATAGTCGAGTTCGACGTACGTTGGGCGGGTCCGTGTCCCGGGTGTCATCGGGCAGCGTGTACAGGCCCCGCGGGCGTTCGCCGGTCCACGGCGCGAGATCGGCCGGGGGGTGCGTTGCTGAGCCGCCGGCCAGGTCTTCCGGCCGCCATTGCGTTGCCGAGTTGCCGTCTGATCTCGCTGCGTGCGCCGCCTGCGCCTACGAGATAGCTTGCGCGGATCTGCCGGTGGCTGCCTGCCGTTGCAGCGATCCAGAACCTTTGCCGTGATGCCTGTCTCGTCGTCGGTGAACGATTCGAGTTCGACGCCGCGGCGCAGTCGGCCGAATTCGGAGCGCTGCACGTGGCCGACGAGGATCTCTTCGAAGAAGTCCTGAGACATGGCCGGACCTCGGTCGGGCCGATCTTCCTGCTCGGCTGACCCGCTGTGGCCGGGTTTGACCGTCGGCAGGGCCGTAGGTGCCTACGTGCGCTGGTGTTGCCGCAGGTGATTCCCAGCCAGCTGTCCGCGCTCAGCCGCTCCGTACCGTGCCTTGGTGGTGGAACGCCGGTGGAGTCTGGAAGACTCTGAAACTTGGCTGGGCGCCCTCGCTTGTCGCTCAGCTGCTGGAGTCGGGTGCCGACCGACAAAGCAAGATGGGCGCTGGCGGTGGTGAATCGGTCAGGTCGAACTGGCCCACCGGGTGGCGCGGATGAACTCGTCAACTCCTGTCACAGCAGTCACAAGAAGCGCGAGATCATCCGCGCCGGAGTAGTTGATCCGCGCGATTTGAAGGCGAGCCGCGCGATTGAAGGCGAGCCGCGCGGCCCAAGCCGAGCCGCGCGGAGCCACCGGTGGTCCGCGGGTCAGCCGGACCACCAGGGCCGCAACGGAACTTCCGAGTTGCCCTTCGGGCCCGGCTTGACCGCGAGCACCTGGTGCAGCTGGATCTCGTTGCGCTCGAAGCTCAATCGCGAGGCGGCCATGTACAGGCCCCAGACCCGAGCGGTGCCGATACCGACATCCTGCACGCAGGGATCCCAGTTCTCCTTCAGGTTCGCGCACCAGTCTCGCAGGGTGAGAGCGTAGTGCTCACGCAGGTTCTCCGAATGCCGGACGTCGAACCCGACCTCCTGCATGGCCATTGTGATCCGGCCCGAACCGGTGATTTCCCCGTCCGGGAACACGTACCGGTCGATGAACGCCTGGGTCTTGTACCTGCTCGAGTTGGACGGCCGGGTGATGGAGTGGTTGAGCAGGCGTCCGCCGGGTCGCAGTTTGTCCTGCAGGAAGGCAAAGTAGGACCCGTAGTTGCGCACCCCGATGTGTTCGGTGAGCCCGATGGAAGACACCGCGTCGAACCCGGTCTCGGTGACGTCCCGATAATCCAGGTGCCGGACTTCGGCCAGATGCTGCAAACCCTCTCGGACGATCGCTTTCTGGGCCCACTCCGCCTGTTGCCTGGACAATGTGACGGCGAGCACCCGAACCCCACGGCGGGCGGCGTACCGCGCCATCTCCCCCCATCCGCACCCCACGTCCAGGAGTCGATCTCCGGCCGTCAGTGCCAGCTTGTCGAACACCAGCGCGTGCTTGGCCTCCTGGGCCTGCTCCAACGTCGCATCAGCCGTGCGAAACAGCGCACAGGTGTACGTCATCGACGGACCGAGAACCATCTCGTAGAAACCGTTGGAGACGTCGTAGTGCTTGCTGATGGCGCTGGAGTCGCGCTTCTTCGAGTGCCCCAGGCCGTGCGCTGTCCGCAGCCAGCGAGGCGTCGCCTCCTGCGGTGGGGGAGCAACCGGGGTGAGAGTCCGCAAACCCACCGACGCCACGATGTCCCGCAGTTCCGCGGCCGTGGGCCGGCGCAGGTGCAAGCCGTCTGCCATCAGCCGCAGCAGCTCGTAGGGGTCGGCCTCGTGCACGCCGCGGAACTCCAGGTCGCCGGCGACGTAGGCGCGGGCAAGGCCGAGATCACCAGGAGCCGTCAGGATGTAGGTCAGTGCCCGCCGGTTGGCCACGTGCAGGCCGAACGGCGCGTCCTCGCGACCGGTGCTGCTGCCGTCGTAGGCGGTCAGCCGGAACGGTAGCGGTCCATTGGAGACGGCGGCGGCGATGTCGGCGATGCTCATTCGGCCGGCGCCGCCGCTCGATGGAGCAGTGGCCGGGCGCGACGCGGTGGGCTGGGTCACCGCGAAGGTGGTCCGCCGCGGGGGTGGCAGGGGGCCTGGACCCGTTGTTATGCCCGTCCTGGCTGCCGATGCTGGGAATGGGGTCGTCTTGAAGGTGGTCATTGTCGTCGCACCGCCTTGTCGTAGAGGGTGGGCAGCCGGGACTGCGGATCGTAGCGTTCCTTCAGGTCGCGATAGGTGGGGCCGCCGTAGAGAGCGGCGAACTCGTTCGCAGTGTAAAACGAGTCCGAGTAGAGGGACTTGTGGCCGCCCAGGTCGCGGACCTGTTCTTCGATCAGTCGATTGGTTGCGCCCGGTTGGCCCGGTGTGCTCGGCACTGTTGACCAGAAGCCGACGTTCACGTAGGTCGTGTCCGGCGGCATCGGGTACAGCGGCCACGGCGGGGCCGGATCGCCGGGAGACTTGGGATGCACGCGTACCGGGCAGAGCCAGACCGGTTCGATCGGGATGGTGTCCATGAACCAGCCCACGAAATCCGCGGTCCGCTGCACCGGGACCTCGATGTCCTGTACCACGCGCTCCAATGGCGGGCGGTGATGCAGTCGTTCGATCCCGTCGGCAATACCGAAGCGGCGTTCGAGGGCGACCAGCTTCCAGTAGAACGAACTGCGGCGCAGCCGAGCCGGCCACAGCCGGCGCACCGTCGGGTTCTGTGCGCCGAACGCCCGAGAGCACCAGAACCAGTCGGTGTCCCACCGCCAGAGGTAGTCGTGAATGGTCAACCGATCGGTCTCCCGCTGCTGGATCGATCGGTAGTAGACCTGTTGCCCGGTGTAATCGCTGGTCGGCCCTGGCGTGTCGGTCAGCGTACCGAGCGTGAGGTAGCTTTCCGTTCGGCTGAAAACGACCCCGTCCAGGTAGTCCACCCGCACACCGGAATGCTCACCAGCGCGAGCGATCTGCGCGATCGTGGCCTGCACGTCCTCCAGGCGGGAGAAACGCAGGTGCCGCAGGTGCACAAACGGCTGGATTCTCTCCAGCCGCACGCGGAGCCTGGTCGCGTAGCCGAGCGTGCCGTAGGAATTGGGGAAGCCGGCGAACAGGTCGGAGTGCTCTTCGCTGGGTGTGGCGGTGACGATGTCGCCGCTGCCGGTGAGCACGTCCATCTCCACGACACTCTCGTGCATCAGACCGCTGCGAAAGGACGTCGACTCGATTCCACCGCCGGTGGCGGCGCCGCCCACGGTGATCGTCTTGAGCTGGGGAACGACAAACGGCGCCAGCCCGTGGGGCAAGGTGGCGGCGACCAGGTTCTCGAACGTGCACATTCCGGCGACGTCGGCGGTCAGGGCCTCCGCGTCGACGGTGAGCACGCCACGCAGACCGGACACGTCGAGCCCCGGACTCTCGTTGTTGTTCCGGGTGCGGAACAGGTTGGACGTGCGCTTGGCCAACCTCACCCGCGCGCCGGGCGGGATCGCCCGGTAGCTGTCCAGCAACACGGCGACCGCCTGCTTGTGCAGTGCCTCGTCGTCGATCAGCGGCAGGTCGGAGCCCGGCGCGACGAACCGGCGGCCGACGTCGGTCAAGCGCCGAGCCGCGGGGGCGGACGATAGCGCGGACACACAAAGAGACTTACACGAGCCACCGACAACCGCATGCAGGACCCCCGGAGCGCCGCTCGCTGCCCGACTACCTACGGTCACAGATCTCCCTCTCGTGGCCGGAGAGCCGCGAGACGATCGAGCGTGACGGCGGCCACCCCATGCGTGACGGGTCCATCGGCGCGGTGTCCAACGGGCACGGTGGGTGGGAATCGTGATGTCGTGCGAGTGACGGCAAGCCGGTGCAGGGCTGGATTCGGGTGCCCACCGACACCGACGCTAGCGGTCGCCAGCGGTCGACAGGAGATGATGGACAGTCAAATGACC
>JADGOY010000050.1 GCA_017882715.1 Nakamurella sp.
AGGATACGGGATTTGAACCCGTGAGGGCGTTAACCCAACACGCTTTCCAAGCGTGCGCCATAGGCCTCTAGGCGAATCCTCCGCCGAGCAGTCTAGTGGTCGGGCCCCGATGGTCACGACCATCGCACCCTCGGTCGCCGAGCGGAGCCCCATTCCTCACCGGTCTCGGGGTGGTTACGCCGGCCAAGTGACGCGGCGTTCCGGAGCTGACGCGCGGGCGGTGGTGGTCAGGGTTGTTCTGCGTCCTGGTGCGGGGTGGGGCCGGTTTCCGGCACCGACGGGGTGGCGGGAAGCGCTGCACCGGGCAGTGTCTCGGGCACGGACGGGACCGGCGGATTCGCCCAGGCCGGCGGCGCGGACACCGGACTCACGGACGCCATGCCTGGAGTGGGCCCCGCCGCCGGGCGGGTCGCCATGCCGCCGGTGTCCCGGTCGCGGGTACGCCGTCGGACGGCAATCACGGCAATCACCACGGCCAGGGCACCCACGAGCACCGCTACAAGCGCCCACGGCGAACGGGCCGCGAGAGCGAGCGATGCCTCGACGGCGGCAATACCCACGGTCGCGTAGATCGCTGACCAGGCCACGCAGCCGATCAGCATCGCGATCGTGTACCGCACCCACGGCATGCGGATGAGCCCGGCGGCGGCGTTGACCATCGTCTGGAACCCCACCGTGAGGAACGAGACGGTGACCACGGGCGCTCCCCATCTGTTCAGCACGTCGATGGCCCTGGTCATCCGCGGGTTCGTCATCCGGTGCGCCATGCGGGTGTGCAGCAATCCCGCGGTGACGGCGCGACCGATCCAGTAGGTGCCCTGTCCGCGCAGGAACACGATGCCGAACAGGACCGCGAAGGTGATGGCGAATGGTGAGCCATCGACCCACGTCGGCACGGTCACCGTACCCGGTGATCGGGCGGCGACTGCGCGAGGGTCATGCGTTCTCCCGTGGGGTACCTCGCTGGCGGATCAGGTCCCGATCCGGCACCCGCGCCAGAAACGAGCAGGCAAGGCTGACCTCATCTGTTCAGCGACGGTACTTGGTTGGTCGCCCGGCGGATGTCGCCGGGCGGATTCGCCCTTCCCAGGGCCGCCCTGCACCGGCGGAATGGTGAGCGTCCGGCCCGACCGTGGCTAGACTGTCCGGCGGACCCCCGCGGCGTCCATCTCATCAACCCCCCCAGGGCTGGAAGGCAGCAAGGGTCCGTGAGCTCTGGCGGGTGCGGGGGTCCCCTTCTGTCTTCCCGCCAGGCGGTGCAGACCAGCGCATGCTCCGCGCGCGCCGGAACGGGGCCGACGAACCATCGGTTGGCAGTGTCGATCCAGTGTCGTCCTAACGGACGTCAAGCGCCGTCCTGGACGACTTTGCCCGCGGGTGGGGGTTCCAGACGGGCCGGTGTTGTTGGCCGTCGACCAGCCGGCCACGATCGGCGCCCTGCCGGTCGCGGTGGCCCTGGACGAGGGCGTCACGGTGGCGTACCTGCTGGGCCTGGCGATGCGCCGCATCGCCGATCTGCACCCCGGGTCGGCCAAGACAGATGCCCGAGACGCTGCCGTGATTGCCGACGCAGCGCGCACCATGCCGCACACCCTGCGGGCGCTGAAACGGGACGACGAGACGATCGCCGAGCTCACCGTGCTGTCCGGGTTCGACGACGACCTCGCGCAGCAGATCACCGCCACATCGAACCGGATCCGCGGGGCCCAATGGGCCCAGTCGGTCGCAGCGGTAGACGTCGGTGCCGCAACCTGCCCCCGGATCCGAAGAGTGATCGTCGAGGCGTCGGGGCCGCGGCCGTTGAGGAGCGGATGCCCTGTTGGGGAAACGCGGAGCCGTGAGATCGACTGTCCCGGGTGGATTGGTCGGGACACCACAAACGCTAGATGTCGGTCTACTGCCGTAACCTCGGGCCGTGGGGTTGGCTCTGTATCGCAAGTACCGCCCGGCGACGTTCGCCGAGGTGGTCGGGCAGGAACACGTCACCGAGCCGCTGCGCATCGCGCTGGGTGCTGGTCGGATCAACCACGCCTACCTGTTCTCTGGCCCGCGCGGCTGCGGCAAGACATCGTCCGCACGCATCCTCGCCCGATCCCTGAACTGCGTGCAGGGTCCGACTCCGGACCCGTGCGGCGTCTGCGGATCGTGTGTCGCGCTCGCCCCCGAAGGCCCCGGCTCGCTGGACGTGGTCGAGCTCGACGCGGCCAGCCACGGCGGTGTCGACGACACCCGCGACCTGCGGGATCGCGCGTTCTACATGCCGGCCGAGTCACGCTTCCGGGTGTTCATCATCGACGAGGCGCATATGGTGACGCCGCAGGGCTTCAACGCTCTTCTCAAGATCGTCGAGGAGCCGCCGGAACATCTGGTCTTCATCTTCGCAACCACCGAGCCGGACAAGGTGCTAACCACCATCAGGTCCCGGACCCATCACTATCCGTTCCGGCTCATCGCGCCCAACACGCTGCGGGCCTTGCTCGAGCGGCTGTGCGCGGAAGAGCGAGTGACGGTCGAGCCTGCGGTGTTCCCACTGGTCGTCAGGGCCGGTGGGGGATCGGCTCGAGATTCGTTGTCAATGCTCGACCAGCTGCTGGCCGGCGCGGGTCCGGAGGGCGTCACCTACCGGCACGCGGTCGCGCTTCTCGGGGTCACCGATGCCGCCCTGTTGGACGAGATGGTCGATGCGTTGGCGGCCGCTGACGGGGCATCGGTCTTCGGTGCGGTGGACCGGGTCGTCGAGGCCGGGCACGATCCGAGGAGGTTCGCGGCCGACCTGTTGCAGCGACTGCGTGACCTGCTGATCCTGGACGCCGTGCCGGACGCCGCAGCCAAGGGACTGATCGACAGCCCCGAGGACCAGCTGGAATCCATGGTCGGTCAGTCGGAACGCCTCGGCGTTGCCACGTTGACCCGGCTCGCCGAGGTGATGCACACGGGTCTGGTCGAGATGCGTGGCACAACCTCTCCCAGGCTGGTCCTCGAGCTGATGTGTGCCCGCATGCTGCTACCCGCCGCATCGACCGCGGATGCGGCGTTGCTCCAGCGGCTGGAGCGGATGGAACGGCGGATGGCGATCGCCGAAGAGCCGGCGGATGCACGCAGTTCAGTCGGCGGCCCTGCGTCGCAGGTCGCTGCTCCCGTACCGGGCGGTGTCGCCGCGGCACGGGAGCGCCCTCGGCAGCAGCCCGCCGACACGCCGAGCGAACGGGGATCGAAGGGCCTGTCTCCGGAAGCGGCCGAGCGAACCTCGGATCGGTTGTCGACTGTCCCGGCGAGCCGCGGGGGTTCGGCGTCGGATGGCAGTTCGGGGCAGGATCGCCAGGTAGCTGGCTCCACGAAGCGCAACGGCGGGGGAACGGACGCGGCGACGGAAGGTACCGGGGAACCCGCGGGCGGATCGTCCGGGATTGCGACGACCCGGGCGCCCGCTCCCCGAACCGGACCTGACCTGGGGATGCCTGTGCGCTCGACGCTGAGTCCGGCGGCCGCGCGCGGTGGCTCGGGTCGCGGGGTCTCCGTGGGCAGTGTCGCTGACATCATTTCCACCAGCCGGCAGCCAATTGCCACGCCTCCATCCCCCGAGCGGGCACGAGGCTCGGCATCGGCGGAACGTCCAGAGCCGGCGGCCGCCCAGACCTCGACCGGGACGCCGGTGGACGCCGGCCCGCCCATCGGGTCCGGTGCGGGCGCACCCATGTCCGACGCCCGCGAGCCCGCGACAAACGAGTTGTCAGCCGCTGCCATCGACGTCACCGACGTGCGAAGGGTCTGGTCCGAGGTACTGGCCGCCGTACAGCGGCATCGACGCACGACCCAGATCCTGCTCGAATCGGCCACCATCATCGGGGTCGAGCAGGGGGTGCTGAGACTGGCCATGCCATCCGCGGGAATGGCGCGCAGAGTGGTCGAGCCCGCCAACTCCGATCTGCTCAGGGCGGCGCTCAGGGAAGTGCTCGGCGTTGCCTGGATCGTGCGGTGCGACGCGGCGGATGGTCAGACAGCAGGCTCGTCCGAAAGCACCCCGACACCTTCGCGTGGACCCGATTCTCGAGAACCTGTTCGCGGGGCTGACCTTTCGGCTCCGCCACCGGAAGAAGAGGACATCCCCGAGGACTACGGCGAACCGGCCGACCCGTCGGCCCCGCCACCTGTGGTGCGTGATCCCGAAGAGGCGGCGATCGAACTGCTGACCGCGGAACTCGGTGCCCGTCGGCTCGATCCGGCGCCCTGACCCGCTCGCTCCTGCCGCGTCCGGCCGATGGGTGAAAAGCCAACCCTGCAGCGAGATCTCGCCTGCCAGGTTCGCGCGAACGCTCCGACGCTTCACACAGTCCTGTGACATCAGGTCTCGGCCGCGCTGCGGCATGCTCCCTCTGACATGTCCGACAGCCGTCGATCGGACCACCACAGCGGCCGGCCAGGGTCGGCAGCAGCACGCCGTCCGCGAACAGTCCGACATCGGCCCGTCGCAGCACCACGCCCGCGAACGCATCTGCCGACGCCCCCCGTCACGCTCCCACCTCGAAGGAAACTCGTGACGACTTGCCTGCGCCTGCATGCCATCCCGCTGTCCGATGACGCGGCGGCCGCGCTGCCACGCTCACCGCGACGCAGTTCGCCGCAACCGTCTTGCGGACCAACAAGGCGTCGCTCCGGCCGGTATCGAGTTCTTGTTCTCCGCGGAAACGGATTGGGAATCACTGCGTGATACCTGGCTGAACACCATGGACCGCAGCGACCCGCGGTGGCCGAAGCGACACGGGCGGAGCTGCGTCCTGAGGTATCACTCTGCATCCACTCTGCATCCTGGCCCCCTCCCTGCTGTCGCAAGCACCGGTGCCGACGCACCAGGGCTGCCGGCGGGCGTCCAGACGCAAAGGGCTCGCGCAATGTTTTGCTAGGTATGGCCGGTATTTCGGGGTGAAGGTGTGGTATGAGCCTCGATAAGGACGTGAAAGCGCTTGAAACCACAGCGGATCCGCGACCTGCCACGCCTTCCACGGCGACTGGAACTAAGCAATGTGCGCCCGCAACACCCCCAAGCGACACCCACCTAACTAACTATTTGCGCGAGTCCAAAGGGCCAACGATGACCTCATTCCGCGCCGAGCTGGACGTTGGTCGCATCCGTGCGCAGTTCGACATCGCCGCAACGGGCGGATCGTGACCAACAATGCGTCCACCCAGCCACCACGACAGCTGCTCGACCTGTACCGCAGTCTGGTCACGTCGTACGAGAACGTGCATCGCGGGCAGTCCGCCGCGTCGAGGCGCACCACCGAGTTGTTCGAGCAGTCCTACGACACGATCGCCGGTTGGTTGAACGCACCGAGCGGCCGCAGCATCGTCACGTATCGCAATACCACCGAGGCACACAATGCGGTGATGTATTCCCTGCTCACCGAATTCCGCGACGGCGACAACACAGTCACGACGATGATGGAGCACAACTCCAACTTCGTCCCCTGGTATGCGCCGTGCCGGGAAATCCTGCCCCGGTTCGCCATCAGGGTGCTTGCCGGGTGGCGCGGTTCGACCATGATTCCGGTGAGCCGGATCTGAACCACCTGGCCTCGCTGGTGGACTCCCGCGCCAAGCTGGTGTGCTGTACCGGAGCGTCGAATTTCCTCGGCACCAGACCGCCGTTGCGGATCATCCGGGAGATTGCCAACCGCAGCGGCCATCAACAGCCGACAGGTGAGAGTCGTTCCCTGATGCTGGTCGACGGGGCCCAACTGGTGCCCAGCAGCCGGATCGATGTCCAGGACCTGGACGTCGACTACCTTTCGTTCTCCTTTCACAAGTTCCTGGCGCCTTTCGGGGTCGGCGTGCTGTATGCGAAAGAGCACCTGCTGCAGCGGTCCCTGCCGTTCCTGTACGGGGGAGCATGATCGCCGAAGGTCGGGTCGCGCCCGATCAGGTCGACTACAACGACTTGCCGTGGAAGTACTCGGCGGGCACCCCGAACATCCTCGGGGTGATCGTGTCCGCCCAGCGCTCCGGTTCGCCGTCGATGTGGTCGGCGCGGCTGGCCCTCCGGGCTATTTCCGCAACACCATCCCGATCCCGCATGCCGCAGTGGCGGCCACGATGGACGCGATCGGCGAACACACCCGCCGCCTCACGGGCCGGGCACTGAAAGCGTTGGCGACGGTGCCCGGGGTGACGATCTACGGACCACCGGCGCCGGAGCCGCGGTCCCCGCTGGTCGCCTTCAACGTAACCGGATGGAATCCGATGAGCGTCGCCGAAGCCCTGAACGAGGCAGGTGTGGAATCCCGCGCCGGGTGCCATTGTGCGACCCTGGCGCATCGCGACCTGGGTCTGGAACCGGCGGCCAGTTGCCGGCTCAGTTTCTACCTTTGCAACACCGTGGGCGAGGTCGAGCAGGCGGTCGGAGGGCTCCGGCGCATCGTGTCACCCGGCCCGATCGGCAGTTCCCAGGCACGACCTGGCGGGAAGCATCGCCGGGATTGACGGAGTGTCCGGCCGGCTTGGCTCATGAAACGCACCGCCGTGCAGCTGCGCGTGACAGTGGCGCGAACGCGGCCGGCATCCGATTCGACGACGGCGTCCTACGAGCGATGAGTTTTCATCTCGGGCTCGGTCCCCATAGGTGAGCGCTGCTGAGATGCCTCAGTCGAACCGATTCTGCGTTCGGGAATCTGTCATCTGCTCAAAGTGGAGGATGAGAACGATGTCGATCAACCATGTCCTTGCCGTCGTCCCGGTCGCCGACTTCGACGCGGCCCGTGCCTGGTACGCGCGGTTGTTCGGCCGTTCCGGGGACAACCTGCCGATGGAGGGTCTGCTCGTCGAATGGCGGGTGACCGACAGCGGTTGGGTGCAGGTCACTCGCGACGCCGATCGTGCCGGCTCCGCGCTGCTGAACTTCGCCGTGGACAACCTGGAAGAGCACGTGGCCGAGCTGTCCGGAAGGTCACTGGTGCCCGATGCGATCGAGAAGGTCAACAAGGGTGTGCAGCTTTCCACGATCCGCGACCCGGACGGCAACACCATCACTTTCATCGGCAATTTCCGGGTGCGTTACTGAAAAGCCGCGCTGGTGTGCCGGAATCCGCGGCGACCCCGTACCGAGTCGGCTAGGAAGCGCAGCCCGTAGTCGCCCAGCACGACCCGGTGGGGGCGCCGCGACATCAGCGCCGGCTTGACCGGCGCTGCGGAAACTTCCAGCGGGGCCAGCGCGTCCATCTCGTCGAGCCCGTCGTAGACCACGATGTCGATCAACACGGAATCATCCGCCCCAGTCGAGTTATGCCCGCGGTTTGCCCGTGAGCGACGGCCTCGGCCCTGGCCGGCGCGGTCACCCCAGCAGGTGCGAAACACCTTGCCCGCGAACACCACCACATACTGACGTCGGGACCGGAGGTCGGCCTACCAGCCGTCCTCCGGGCAGCAGGGACTCGGGCAGCGGGGACCCGGGCAGCAGGGACTCGGGCGGCAGGGACTCGGGCGGCGGGGCCGCGAGTTCGTCGGCCCGCTCTTCCTCCGTTTCGAAGTCCAGGAATGTCGATATCTGGGGTGGGGTTGCCGATGCGGAGTCCGACACGTCGTGGCGACCGAACCGGGTCACCCGCAGACCCGACACGGTCACGTGGGCAACGATTCTCAGGCTTTGGGTCAATTCTCAGGCTTGGGTCAGTAGTGTCCCGCCCAGCACGGCTCCGATCATCGCCGGTTCGCAGGACACCAGGCAAACGGACGCCGGCCACGAGGTCGGAAATGGCGGGCAAGCAGGGTCGACGACTCGACCGCCGAGAAACCGGCTGCCACGACGGAGTTTGCGTGACCATTGGAAGCCATGACGACAACAACGGGGACGACCGCCCGCAAGATTTGGCGAGCTCGGGCCGATCGAAGGTGATGAGGAGTCCTGCCATGTTCCGACGGCTGTTCCTGTGGTGCTACGCGGCTCTGTTCAACGCGATGAGCGGGCCGGTCGAACGGGCTGGGCTGCGAGACCAGCGGCGCGCACTTCTTGCGCAGGCGAGCGGCGCCACCGTCGAAATAGGTGCCGGGACCGGGCTGAACCTGCCGCACTACCCGCCGGCGGTATCCAGTCTCGTCCTCGTCGAGCCAGACGTGCATATGAGGCGTCGGCTGAGTAAGCGTCGTGCGAAACTCGGAGGCTACGCGGAGATCGTGGACGCGACCGCCGAGAAGCTGCCATTCCCCGATGCGACGTTCGACACCGCTGTGGTCACTTTCGCGTTGTGCAGCGTGGCCGACGAGAAAGCCGCACTTGCCGAAATTGGCCGGGTCCTCGTGCCGGGCGGGTCGTTGCTCTTTCTGGAGCACGTCCGTTCCACCGATCCGATGATCGCCGCGAAACAGGACGAGATTCCCTTTCCATACCCGTTGATCGGATGCCACCCCAACCGAGACACCCTTGCTGCCATCGAGACATCGCCGCTGTTGGTCGAGTCGGTGCGGCACGGTGAGGTGCCCAGGGCTCCCACGATCGAGCGGCCGATGATCGTCGGCACGGCGCGCCGGCCGTCCACAGCGTGAGCGGTCTGTGCAAACGACCGCGCGTGCCCGGCCCCAGCTGCTGCGTTCCCCAACAGGGCCCGGGTGTTCAGGTGCCGCCCTCGAACATGATGCGGATCGCCGCCAGTACAGCAGTATCCGGGTCCAGGTAGCGGCCGCCGCGCGGCGAGGTGGTGCCGTCGGGCGCGACGTGGTAGACGATGGGTTGGGCGGTGGGAAGGTTGAGGTCCTCGAGTTCGGCGTCATTGAGGTCGTCGATGATCGAGCACAGCGCCCGCAAAGAGTTGCCGTGCGCGATGAGTAGAACCGTCCGGCCCGCGCGCAGGTGCTCCAGGATCGGCCCCTGCCACAGCGGCCGCACCCTGCGCACCACGTCGTACAGCGACTCTCCCTCGCCTGGCGCACCGCGCGGCTGGGGGTCCAGCGGATCATCGTCCACCGGCACCAGCCCCAGTCCCTCGCGCTGTTCCACCGGCATCGGCGGAGGCGTGCCGTGCAGGGTGCGCCGCCAGGTGTGGAACCGTTCGGGCCCGAAACGGTCGTGAACCTCGGTCTTGGGCATCCCCATCAGCAGGCCGTAGTCACGCTCGTTGAGCCGCCAGGTTTCGATCACCGGGGCGTCGAGGTGCTGCAGTTCGGAGAGCATGACCTGGGCGGTGCGTCGCGCGCGGAGCATCCGCGAGATGATCACCACATCCGGAACGAGTTCCTCGGCCGCCATCAACGCAGCCGCATTGAGCGACTGCTCGACGCCGCGTGCGCTCAGGTCCACGTCGCGCGACCCGGTGAATGTGCCGTCGGCGTTGGCGGTGCTCTCACCGTGCCGTAGGAGAATCAAGGTGCCTGCCCGATCCAACGCCTCTCACCGCCCGTCGCTGTCGTGCCGCGAGGATCCCACGTCCCCGGTCGGGACGCCCCTGGCAAAGGTGCCCTTCGTCAGGAGGTCTCGCGCTTCAACGACCGCCAGCCGCCCGCGCGGTTGTTGGCGATGATCTGGCCGAACATGGCGGCCAGGGCGCGGGCGTTGATCGTTTCGCCCTGCCGGACGGCCACCGTGCGGGCCGTCTCGTTGTCATGGCCGCCGGTGATGATCCCCTCGGGATCAGGGACGATGGCCCCGTCGTAGAGAAACACGTTGATGTGGTCCCTCGCCGCCAGCAGGGCACAGATATTGCCCTCCAGTACGAAGTACGGCCGGACCGTGCGTTTGATGGTTTCGAGGACCTCCGGGTCGGCGGCGTGAACCAGCTCGCGAACCTCACGGCAGATGGCCTGCTGCCACTCGGGCAGCGCATCGATGTACAAGTCAACCCGCGGGTCGGCGGTGTAGGCCACGGTGGATCCTCCCAACCTGGAACTCCCCGGCTGTATCGGGGCGAATGCAGCACATCTCGGCAGGTCACCGCAGAGGTTCCTGCGGATCAACCCGTTCGACGGCATGCCATCGGTTCGGTTCGCAGCATGTCACGCCCGCCGGTCTCGGACCGAGCATCGGTCGGCTCTGGACGAGTGTCGAAGCGGTGCGGGACGATCAGCGGATGAGCACGCCTGACCCCGATGAGTTCAGCCGCAACTGGCTCGATGCCTGGAACGCGCACGACGTCGAGGCGGTCCTCGAGCACTTCGCCGAGGACGTCGTGTTCACCTCGCCGGTGGCCGCACGTGTCCTGGACCACAGCGACGGTGTCGTCCGCGGCAAACACGCGTTGCGCGCCTACTGGACGAGGGCGCTGGAGCGTGTCCCGGACCTGCATTTCGAGCTGCTCGGAGTGTACGCCGGCGTCGAGGCCATCGTCATCAACTACCGCAATCAGGTCGGCGGCCTGGTCAGCGAGGTGTTGATCTTCGAGAACAACCTTGTTCGGCAAGGTCACGGCACCTACCTGGGCTCCGGCGCGAACCCTGCCGGGATCGCGGACTGACCATGAAGCCCGGACTGGATCGCTTGACCGAAGTCCCCACTCTCAAGGCCGACCGGCGCGATCCTGCGTCCGGCACCCGTTCCGGCCGGCGATCACCGCCACAGCTGTCGGAGCAGGGTGATGCCGAATCATGTTCCGGCGATGCGCTCCCGGAGCAGCGCCACTCCGTCACCGGCCAGGTCGTCGAGTGCTACCGGCCGCCCGGTGAGGGCTAGCAGAAGCGCCTCGGCAGGCCCTGTCACCGCGGCACCCGAGCCGTGGGCGAAGGGCAGGTCCGTGGCGGAGAAGGCCAGCCCGGCGAGCCTGTCCTTGGTGACGAATCCTCTGGGTGTCTTCGCGGTGAGAAACCGCAGGGAGGTTTCCGCGCGCTCGTCGGGGATCTCCCGCTGCAAGCCGAGCGGCCTGCGAATGTCCTGGCCGTGCACGAGCAGGTCGGTAAGCGGCGCCTCGAGCCCCATACCCGGCGGACTGAACTGATTGTCGGCATTGCTGCGCAGACCCTTGGCGATCTCCTTGATGGACCGGACCGAGATCTTGCCGGTGAGTACGCGATTGGCGTGGTCGAAGTTGCCCTTGCTGGTCAGCATCGCGAGCATCACAGTCGGGAGCCCGGTGACCAACGGCATCAGCAGATGCGCGGCCATGTCGTGCACCGTCCAGGCGTCGCAAAGGCTATGCGTGGTCAGCTGTTCGGGGGTGAGCGTGATCAGCAAGTCCGCGAGAACGCGACGTTCGTCGGCAATCATGTCGATGACCTGCATGGTTTTGACCCTACGGCGCCCAGCCGGGGGTGCCGACCCGGCCGCGATCACGGTGCGGCGATCCCGCCCGGCCGGGGTCACCTGATCGCGAACGGCATGATCGAGTCGTGTTCGAAGGCTCCGAGGAATGGCACCGGGAGTCGGTCAGGACCTGACCCTGCACGGCCGCAGTGGCGGAGACGGCCCACCCCTCCTGCTGCTGCACGGGTCATCCACGTACCCACACACACCACCTGGCACCGCGTCGCCCGCAAATTGGTGAACGTCGGCTTCACCGTGGTGTGTCCCGATCGCCCGATCGCCCGGGCGGACGCTCGGTTCGCGACGGCATGGCGGCACTGGTTCTTCTTCGCCCAACCGGACAAGCCCGAGCGAGCGATACTGGCCGACCTGGGCGCCTGGTACCAGGAAGGCCCGGGGAGACCCGCAGCGGATGGCCGCGGAGAACCACGCCCACTACCGCCGGGCGATCAATGACCCGGACACGGTTGCCCCATGCTCGAGGACTACCGCGCCGGCCTCGGCGTGGACGGTGCCGCGGACGATGGCGATCGGGTGGCCGGCCGCTGGATCGGCTGTCCCACGCTGGTGGCCTGGTCGGCCTATGACGAGCTGGAATTCCTGTACGGTGACGTCCTGGCCATCTGGCGGGATTGGGCCGACGACCTCCTACGGGCAGTCGCGGCAGCTCGATCCGCGTTGTGATCGACAGCGGTCACCACATGGCCGAACAGGCGCCCACCAACTCGCCCGAGAACTCCTCGCGTTCCTCCGCCGGCCGCTGCGCCCGTCGCTGCCGGGTACCGGCAACGGCAAACAGTGCTGCCAGCAGGCGGTTTCCCCGGTGACTGGCATCGCTAGACGCGCCGGTGGACAACGACGTCGTCGATGACGAGGACACGACGGCGGACCCGGTCGTGATACCGCGTTGCCGTTCCAGCACCATGGTATCGGTCTGGGTACTGCCGTCATCGACGCTGCCGATCTCGTCGATGACTCCGGCGGAGTGCAGGAGCCGCTCGGTCAGCTGGTCTTACCGGCGTCTACATGCCGCCACGATTCCGAGATTCAACGTTGTCACAAGGTGTCATGTCTTCCGGGTAGGTGGCGATCGCCTGGTGGCTGGACATGACCGCCTCGCGCATTTCCATCTCAGTTTGGTCGGGTAGGCCGGATGGGCTGATGTGTCGGCAGTGCTACCGTTTTCGAGTGTTCAAGTGTCCACGGATCGCGAGAAAGGAACTGCCTGTTGTCAGGAGCCTGGCAAGAGCCGGTCGGTCGTCGTCACAGGGCTGACGCGTCGAACGGTGGCCGCGGGGCCCGGGCGGCGTACAACGCGAGCCACTGCTCGTAATCCCAAGAACTCAGGAATTCCTGGGATGCCTGGAGTCCATTGGCGAACAGGCACGTCTTCTCCGCCTCGGTGAGGTGGAAGTTGGTGGAGGAGTATCCGGTCGTATCGACGAAGATCGTGCGACTGGAGTAGAAAGGATCATCGATGTGCAGTTGATCGCGCGCATCGGTCATGGTCGAGACCAGAGAAATCGCGAGTTGGAGCGCGTTGGCGTTCGGCTTCCACGACGCACCCGTCACCTGTTGCCTGGCGGACAGCTTCACCCCAAGGGTCGGCCAACGCGCGCCCGTTGGTCGATCGAAGATGTCGATCGGGTAGTTCGACAGCATGCCCCCGTCGGTGCACAAGATATGTCCGTTTTCGGCCGAGTATTCGTTGGCAGCAGGAAGGTGGAACGGCCTGAAGAAGAACGGCATCGAGGCCGACGAACGTACCGCGTCGGCGACCAGTTGGATATCAGGATTCAGGCCGAGTCTGCTGCTGTAGTCCCAGGGCAACCGCAACTCGCGGCCGTGGGATACGTCCGATACAACGACCGCGAGTCGGTAGCGTTGCTCCGGCGGTAGATCATCATCGTCGATCTTGAGGTCACCCCAGGTGGTCACACCATGGTCGGCGAGATGCTGGGCGATGAAAGTGTGCAGGACGTCGCCGGTGAACAGACCCTGGTGAAACAGCAGACCGACGCCTTCGCCGAACAGCTTGAAATGCTTGAACACCCCCGACTCGTCCTCGAATTGCGCGAAGTCCTGTGTCGTCATGATCTTCTTGAGGTCCACCGAGTCGATTCCTGCGGCCAGAAACGAGGCGACCATCGCCCCGGCCGAAGCGCCGGCGATGCGGTGAAAATCGTACGGCTCAGCCCGTTGGGTGAGGGCGCTCACGGCACCGACCAGGGCGGCGCCCTTGACGCCGCCGCCCTCGAGCACGAGATCCGCAGTGGGCATAGACATCTCCTGAGCACGAGTCCGAGACGACTGTAGACCCGCCGGCGGTGGCCCGCAGGGCTGAACAGAGGTGAGAGGAACTGACTCGGTGCCGGTGACCTTGTCCGGGTAACTGTTCGTGACCTTCGCCATGACGAAGATGAAGCCGATCGGGACGACCCAGTTCAGCACGAGTTCGAGCCGGTGCGCTTGCGACGTGGTCGTGGTCCGCTGACGCAGAGCCGACACCGAGAGGCTTGCGCCACCCATCACGGTGATCGCGACGCTTGCGACGTCACGCGGCTGCGCCATGGCGACGCCAGCTGAACCTGGTCAGCGCCGGTGACGGAGGTTGACCTGAACCGGGCTTCACGTTCGACAATGACTCGATGACAGACGATGTCCTGCTCGCTGCGCTCGAACGACTGCGCGGAACGGGTCCCGAGTTCGACGGGTTCCTGGCCAACCACGGACCCATGGCTGCCGAGGCGCTCACCCGGATCGGTGGGGATGACGCCGTCGAGGGCTGGGTGGATCGATACCGCGCCCGTCTGCAGGAGGCACCCGAGGTCGTCAGGGGAATCGAGAGGGACGACTGGCGTGAGCACCTGGGCGATGAACACCTGATCGGGGACTGGACGGCGCTGATGCGCCGGGATGCCCGGGAGACGGCGTGGCGCGACCTATTGCTGCAGTGGTGGCCGCGTCTGCTGCCCGGCTTCGCCGCCAGTGCCACCCACGGGGTGATTCGCACCGCGCACGCCGTGCGGTCGCTGCGGGAAGCGGAAGGCCATGAGGATCCCTTGCTGGTGGACGAACTGGCCCAGGGGCTGGGGTATTGGGCGGCGCGATACCAGGAACTTCCCGGGAATCCGGGTCTCGTCGGCCGATTCGACGCGGTGGCTGCCACCAGAGAACTACCCCGGCTCGATCCGGTGGTGCCGGCGGACGGTCCGGGAATCGGTGGCCGGCTCCGCTCGCTGTTCGGCCTCGACGGCTTTCCGAGCGGCCTGGAC
Source organism: Nakamurella sp. (assembly GCA_017882715.1). Classification (GTDB taxonomy): domain Bacteria; phylum Actinomycetota; class Actinomycetes; order Mycobacteriales; family Nakamurellaceae; genus Nakamurella. Next base: position 14,491 of record JADGOY010000050.1, read on the forward strand.
GGTTGGGGCCCGGCGGAAGGACCTGATGCTGCCCTGGACGACCTCATCGGTGCCGCCGCTCGGGTGCTAGCCGCCCGGGACGACGCTCCGATCGCCTTCTGTCACGGCGTGACCGCACCGGCCGCCGTCCGGCTCGTGCTGCCGGAGCTGCCCGCCGACCTGCAGACCCGCAGTGTGGCCGCGGCCTGGCAGGCGGTCGGCGGCATCGTCGCGGCGTTCGCTGCACCTCGCCATGACGCCGAGGTCAAGGCCGTCGACGCCGACGTCGAGTCATTGTTGAGCGAACTCGGTCCTCTGGCGGTCGAGCACGGCGACGAGCATGTGATCAAACTGGCCGAGGCGGCAGTCCGCGAATATGGGCGCACCGGCGACACCACGGTCCTCGTGGCGGCGCACCGCTTTCGGGAACGGATGTGAACCAGTGCGGGTGACCCTGGTTCGCACGGTCATTCTCGATCTGACGGGACGGATTTCCGCTTCGCGCCGACGCCCTTGAAGAAGGTGTAACAGAAAACGCCGTCCGCCCCGGTCGTTCGGTGCAGCGCATCGATTCCTGCATCGAACGTCGCGGGCTCGATGAGGCCGGCTGCGATGGCCGGCTCGCGGATACCCGCGATCATCGCGGTGAAGGTCCTACCCGTGAAACCGTCGACCAGATCGGGTCTGCTCGCGTCCACGTAGACCAGTCGGGGAGAAACTCGGACAGTGACCAGACCGGCCTGGACCATCAGCGGGTATACCTGGCGGCCGATCAAAGCGTCCCCGCCGGAGCGCGCCTGCAATTGGACCTGACACTGAATTGCGGCTCTGGCAGCAGGGCTGTCGGGATGGAAGTAGGCCGATCCGTGATCGCCCTCGATCACCGTGATCGTGCCCCCAGGTCGAAGCAGTGCCACCAGTTTCGCCAGGGCCTCGACCGGCCGAGCCAGGTGTTCCAGGACAAAGCACACGAAGACGTGATCGAAGGACTCGTGCGCGAACGGCAGCGCGAAGATGTCAGATTGCCGGAACTCCACGTTGGTCAGGCCGGCCCGGTCGGCGCTCCGCCTGGCCTCGCCCAGAGATTCCGCCGACACGTCAACCGAGACGAATCGGGCGTCAGGGCTTCGCTGGGCCAGGGTGAGCGTCTGGGCGCCGACTCCGCAGCCTGCTTCCAGGACCAGGCTCCCGGCGGGGTAGGCAGTGCCCGCATGCAACAGGTCGACGAGCGTTCCCGCCTGATTCTCCAGCCGCGAGTGCTCTTGCCGGTGATAGCCGTGCACATACATCTCAGTCATGGTTCAACACAAACACACGATCGTTCAGCTGCATCACGAATATGCGGTCGACGATCCGGTCGAACGCCGGTGGCCCGGTGCGCGCCGGACCCGCGACGCCGGTCCGCGAGGCGCTCACCGATCGTTCGGCCAACAGAACGGTCGCGCGGTCAATAGACTCCGAGCCGTGAGCACACCGCGGGGCGACGACCAACCTGATGACACCCACGAAGAGACCCATCGAACTCCGGGCGAGGAGATCGAGTGGATCGGGGCTGAAGTCGAGGCGCGGCCCAAGGTGATGTTCTGGGGAACCATCGCCGTTGCCGTGGTGGTCGCGGCGGCCTTGATCATTTTCATCGTCATCCAGTTGAGCGGGAGCTAGCCGGCGCTTCCCCGCGGCGATCGGGAGGCTGATGGCCCGGTGTTGTCGGCCTTCACGGACAACGCGACCGGACTGCCCGGGTGCTGGTCGCGAGCCCAGGTGAGTACCGCGCGGATGGCCTCGTCACCGACACCCCGACCGCGAAAGGCGGGGGACACCCAGGCGTGGCACACCGCGGCGTGACAGGGTGAAGCCAGGGACCGACCGTCGGCCGGCCACGACACCGACCAACCGAGGACCGGGGACATGGCGAAGTTCCACACCCAGACGCTGCTGCCGGCCGATCTTGCCAAGGCCTACGACGCCATGGTCGACGAGGCGGTGACGACCCAGAAGTACGAGTCGCTCGGGAACAGCGACGTCCACGTCGAGACAACCGAAGAGGCTGCGGGGCACCGCATCCACGCCCGCCGCAAGGTGTCGGTGGATCTGCCGGGGTTCATGACGAAGATCCTCTCCCCGAGCAGTGTGTACGACCAGGTCGACGTCTGGAACCCGGCGGCCGGTGGTCATGACGGTCGGTTCGAGATCAAGGTGGAGGGTGCGCCGGTGCACATTCTGGGCACCATGAGCCTGCGCGAGGTCTCCGGCGGCGTCGACTACGTCGTCGACGGCGAGGTCAAAGTCAAGGTTCCATTCGTCGGCGCCATGGCGGGGGGCTTCGCCGCGGACCAGGCCGGCAAGGTCTCCGCCGAGGAGGGGCAGTTCCTCAAGAACCGGCTCGTCTGACCTTGCGCGTAGTAGTGCCCGACGACCCTGTCCTGCGCGGGGGAGTGACGGTCGCGGGAGCCGGCTTCGTGATGGCTTTGGTGGTCGGCGTCCCGCGTCGGCGCGTCGGACGCGGCCCGACGGCGGGGAGATCCACCGGTACCAGGGACGTCATCGCCGCGGCCTCCTGCATCACCAACCCGACCAGAACGTCCGGGTCGGGCACCAGTCCGGTGTCGGTGGCGAACCCGATCGTCACCGTGCTGTTGTAACTGAAGATCGTCGCGGTGATCGGTTGGTTGCCCGAACACGGGGCGAAGCCGATGATCTGCACCACCGGACTGCCGCCGAAACGGAGCAGGCCGTGGGGTCCCGGGACGTTCGTCAGGACACCGACGGTCTTGTTGGCAAAGAAATTGGTCAGCAGGAACTGGACCTGGCCCGGTGACATCGACATGATCCGCTGCAAGGTGAAGGTGATCAGCGCCTCGTCGGAGTGCTTGATCCGTTCCATCTGGCTCTTCATCTGCCGGATCCGGTCCCGGACATCGGCCGCGCCCAACGGCATCGGCAGCATCACCAGCGCGAAGTAGTTGCCGAGTTCGGCGGGCAGGTTGTCGGCAAACGGCTTGAGGTTGACCGGGACCAGCCACTGGATCTCGCGGACCCGGGCGTGATGCAGCTCCAGGTATCGCTGGACCCCGCCCGCCACCGCGGCCAGCAGGACGTCATTGACCGTGGCGTCCTGGCTCCGGCTGACGGCCTTCACGTCGGACAGCGACATCGGGGAGGACCACGCGACGGTCTTGCTGATGCCCAGTTCGCCCGACCAGGCCGTCTCGGGGCTGCTGGACAGCAGCAGCTTGGTGACCGAAGCGACGTCGTTCACCGCGCGGTTGTCCTCGCTGCCCAGCAGCGTCACGGCACCGACCAGCTGGCCGGGGTGCGCGGCGACATGAAAGCCGGCCTGAATGCCTTGGGCACCGGAGCGGACCCGGTCAATGGCGATCCCCGGCGCCGAGGCCAGGGCGCCGGGCAGCGCCGAGGCCGTGCCGATCGGGTCCGACACGGCACGGCCCGCCTCGCCGGCCAGCGTGACGGCGGCGCCGATCGCGGCGTGGCCCGCGGCCCCCATCACTGCGACCAACCCGGTGCCGACCGTCCCGACCGTGTCGGCGGCCATCTCGACCGTCGTCCCAACGGCCCGTTCGATTCCAGCGGAAACCGGTGACGGCAATGGAACTGGCAGCCACCCGGCAGCGGATTCGACAGCGGCGCCCGCACCGGGTCGCGAGACCACTGCCTCCACGGCCGCTTCGTCGGTGTCGCACATGCTCAGCATGACCTGGGTCAGGCGTACCCCGTCGGCGATGGCGTGATGGGTGCGGATGAGGACCGCGCTGCCCAGGGTGCCGTCCTCCAGCCGGACGTCCTCGACGAGGAACATCACCCACAGCGGCCGGGTCCGCGGCAGGGATTTGGCCCGTTCCTCGGACATGAAGCGTTGCAGGGCGACGACATCGCCCGGCTTGCGCAGCCGAGCCCGCTTGACGTGCCGGGTCAGGTCGAAGTTCGGGTCGTCCACCCACGCCCAGCCGGCGCCGGAGTGCACCGGCTTGCGCCGGTACACCGGGAAGCGCCCGACGATCCGGGTCCGCGCGACGTCCAGGACCGCGTCGTACCCCGGGTTCGTGGCCATGATCATCACACCGTCGATGATCATCAGGTTGTTCGGCCGGTCCATGGTCAGCCACAACGCGTCCTGCACGCTCATCGGGGTCCGTGCGCCCACGGGGAGCCTCCACCGTCTTCTCGGTGCTGCCAGGGCGAGCACACCGGTACTCCTCGGCCGCGCCCGCGACTTTACGACCGGCGGGGCCCGGCGGTTAGAGGCGAAGGGACGCCTCTTCGGGTCTTTGGACCTGTTCCAGGGCCCTGGACCCGGGGTGACCAGGACTTCCGGCCCTGACGCGGCCGGTCGGGTTCGGGTGGAATGGGGTGCGAGGCCGCGCCCCGGGCCGGCCGTCGCGCCGGCCGTGGTAGGAGTTTGGGACGGAAATGGCAACAAGCGCTGTGACCAACAAGATCTCCGACGACGTCAAGGTCGTCGTGGACGCTCAGGTCGAACGGGCCCGGGTCGCCGCCGAGGAGTTCCGCGCGCTGGACCAGGACGCCGTCGACCGGGTCGTCGACGCGATGGTCCGCGCGGGACTGAGAGCGACCGGCGAGCTGGCCAGGCTGGCGGTGCAGGAGACGAGGTTCGGCGTCTTCGAGGACAAGGTGATCAAGAATTTCGTCGCCACCGAGTTCCTCAACGACTACCTCAGGGACAAGAAGACGGTCGGCGTCGTCGACTCCGACCCGGAGAACGGCCTGACGTACGTCGCCGAGCCGGTCGGCGTCATCGTCGCGATCACGCCGATCACCAACCCCACCTCGACGGTGCTGTTCAAGGCGATCTGCGCGGCCAAGACCCGCAACGCGATCATCTTCCGCGCCCACCCGATGGCCACCAGGTGTGCCCTGCGAGTGGTCGAATTGCTGGCCGCGGCCGGTGAGGCAGCCGGCATGCCGGCGGGCGCGATCCAGGTCATCCCCATGCCAGACAACGAGATCACCCACTACCTGTTCAAGCATCCCGATGTGGACTTCCTCTGGACCACCGGGGGGCCGCGCATCGTCCAACTGACCAACGAGGCCGGAAAGCCCTGCCTGTCAGTGGGTCCGGGCAACGCGCCATGCTACGTGCACAAGTCCGCGGACCTCAAATGCGTCGTCGTCGACGTGCTGATCTCGAAGACCTTCGACGCCTCGGTCATCTGCCCCGCCGAGCAGACGATCATCATCGACCACCAGGTCTACGACGAGGTGGTCGCCGAGTTCGTCCGGATGGGCGCCTACCTGATGAACGAGCAGGAGGCCGTCCGGCTGGCTGACTTCGTCTTCGAGGGTGAGGGGCACAAGGTCAACATGATGGCCCTCGGACAGAGGGCCCCAGAACTTGCCCGGCGGGCCGGACTCGAGGTTCCCGATCACGTCAAGGTGCTGCTGGCCGAACTCCCGGCCGACCTCGACGGGCTGACCGCGCACAAGCTCCGTCAGGAGAAGCTGATGCCGGTCCTCGGAATCGTCCGGGCACGCGACGTCCAGCACGCGATCGACTGCGCCGTCGTCGTCACCGAGCACGGCGGCCTCGGGCACACCTGCAGTGTGTACGCCCGCGACGAGGACGTCATCCAGCGCTACTCGGCGGCCCTGCGGACCGGCCGCATTCTGGTGAACGCACCCACCGCGGTCGGCGCGACCGGCGGCATCTACAACTCCTTGCCTCCCACCTTCTCGCTGGGCTGCGGCACCTGGGGCGGCTCGATGACGACCGACAACGTCAACTACAAGAACCTGCTCAACATCAAGACCGTGTCGCGGCGCAAGACCCCGCCGCAGTGGTTCCGGGTACCGGCCGACATCTATTTCAAGGCCGGGTCGCTCGAGGCGCTCGATGAGGAGAACTTCCAGCGAGTGCTGATCGTCACCGACCATGTGCTCGCGGAGAACGGGATCGTCAGGCAGGTCCGGTCCCACTTGGGGAATGCGTACGTCAAGATCTTCGACGGCATCCTGCCCGAGCCCGATTTCGCCACCGTCGAGGCCGGCGTCGCCCTCGTACGGGATTACGACCCGGACGCCCTGCTCGCGATCGGTGGAGGGTCCGTGCTGGACGCAGCCAAGGCGATGCGGCTGTTCTACGAGCATCCCGAGCTGACCATGGACGAACTGACGCTGCCGTTCCTCGACCCCCGCAAGCGGGTCGCGCAATTCCCGCAGGACAAACATCAGCTGGCCCTCATCGCCGTCCCGACGACCGCGGGCAGCGGCTCGGAGGTCTCGCCCGGCGCCGTACTCACCCACGAGGGACGCAAGGTCACCCTCATCGACTACTGCCTGCTCCCGGACAAGGCGATCGTCGACCCGACGTTGATGGTCTCGCTGCCGCCCAACTCCACTGCGGACACCGGGCTGGATGCGCTCACCCACGCGCTCGAGGGTGCGGTGTCGATCTTCTCCTCGCCGTACACCAACGCGTTCTGCACCCAGGCCATCTCGATGATCTTCGAGTGGCTGCCGAAGGCGTTCCGGGACGGGTCCGACCTCGAGGCCCGCAGCGGCATGGCCGACGCGTCCACGCTGGCCGGCCTGGCGTTCTCCAACGCCTTCCTCGGTGTCAACCACGCCATGGCGCACGCGATCGGAGCGAAGTTCCACATCGCGCACGGGCGGGCGAACGCGATACTGCTGCCGCACGTGTTGCGGTACAACTCGTCGCTGCCGAGCAAGTTCATGCCCGCCCCCGGGTACTCCTCGTATGTCGCGCCGCAGAAGTACGCCCAGATCGGACGGATCATCTTCGGCGGCTGGGACCACGACGAGCAACGTCGGCGGCTCTTCGATGCCGTCGAAGGGTTGATCGACGAGCTGGGCATGCCGCGGTCGATGAAGGACGCGGGCGTGATCGAGGAGGACTTCCTCGCGGCGCTGCCCGAGCTGGTCGACATCGCCTTCCAGGACGTCTGCATGCGCACCAACCCGCGGATGCCGCTGCTGGAGGAGCTCGAGCAGCTCCTGCGCGCCGCCTATTACGGGTCGTGACGGCCTGTTGACGGTCGCGTTCGGCTCGAAACCGCGCGGTGCGTCATCCTGTTCCGCAGCCGAGTCAGGAGTTCGGCTGATCGAGGTTACCGATGGGTAACTCTGCGGGCTAGATTGGGCGGATGAGCGCCGACGCCGTCGCCCCCACTGGCACAGCGAGTACGCCGGACCCGGGCACCCCGCCCGGACGTCCGGACGCGAGCACCCTTGACCCGGGTGGCCCGGTCCCGACGCTGATCCCGAACAGCACGGTGACCCGGCTGCTCCGGCATGCCGTCGTGGGCGCCGGGACCGAGCGACGCGTGACGACCGCTCCGTTCACCGGCGCTGCGGCCGCCGTGCTGCCGCTGTCGGCCGAGGACGACGTCGAAGCCGCCTTCGCCATGGCGCGCGGCGCCCAGCCGGGGTGGGCGCAACGCCCGACGCGGGAGCGGGCGCAGGTGCTGCTGCGCTTCCACGATCTCGTGCTCGACCGTCAGGCCGAGGGTCTGGACATCGCGCAGATCGAGACCGGCAAGGCTCGGCGGGACGCCTTCGAGGAGCTGCTGGACTGCGCCTTCAACGCTCGCCACTACGCGCGGGTGGGGCCCCGGCTGCTCGCTCCGGACAAGCGCCTCGGGGTGTTCCTCGCGCTGACCCGGACGGTCGAGCATCACCATCCCAAGGGCGTCGTCGGCGTCATCTCGCCGTGGAACTACCCCATCACGCTGGCGATCTCCGACGCCCTGCCCGCGCTGCTGGCCGGCAACGCCGTGGTGCTGCGGCCCGACATCCAGACCACCGTCACCGCCTTGTGGGCCGTCGACGTGTTGCATGAGGCCGGGCTGCCGCAGG
>JADGOY010000051.1 GCA_017882715.1 Nakamurella sp.
TGACCGGCAGCACGACAACCCGCGACGGAGGAGCCAGTCTCGGGGATCAGGCTCCGTCGCGGCGGCGAAGGAGCAGGCCGGTCGTCACGAAGACGCCGGCCGCTGCGGTGCGCACCACGGTTGGAACTCTACTACCGCCCATCGGACTTGGCGCAACCGTTGCCCGGACGTGGTCCTCCGCGGTGCCGCGGGCCGAAGTCCCGTACCGCTGGCCAGCAGCCGGCGCGCGTGAGTGCGGCCCGGTGAGCTCTCAGATCAGCCGGCGTCGCCTCCGCGCACCTGCGGCCGGCTCTGCTCTTTGGCGGCCGTGCAACCCCAGATGATGGAGATGATCCAGACCACCGGAACCCACACCAGCACCCCGATACCCAAGGTGACCAAGAAAACGACAGCGGCACCGACGAACAGCGCCCCCGTCATGATCAAAGCGCCGTTGACCGTCGAATAGAACATTCCTAGCGGTCCGAAGAACAACGTCAGCAGGAATGCGACCCAGACCGATTTCGGGTTCTCCGGAGGCACTACAGCCGCGGCGTCATGGTGGGCTTGCACCTGGGTGTAGCCGTGCACCGTGTATTGGCTGTCCGGTGCCGGAGGTGCCGTTCCCGGGGACACCGGCACCTCGTGGCCCGGCGCGACGTGCGCGGTCCAGGCCGCACCGTCCCACCACCGCGGCACCCCCGAACCAGCGGGATCGGCGTACCAGCCCGCTGGAACCTCGGTCGCCGCGGGATCGCTGGATTGCGGAACAGACGAATCGCTCTGGACGGAACGGCCTGTGGGGTCGCTCGGACCGATTGTCATTTTCTGCCCCAATGAGCGGCGAATCCCCGAACTACCCCCATAATACCGCGGGCAGCGACACGTGGCAGGCGGATCCCGCCGGACGCGGGTCCAGCACTCCGTCACGCCGTCGCTGGGCCCTCGCACCGTTGAGGGAATTCAGACGTCGCCCGACGGCTGGCCGTTCGCCGAGCCGGCCATCATGTTCCAACGCAGGTCGCCCACTGACATCCAACCGCGGGTGGCCACGTACACCGGGTCGTCGGCCTGCGCGATGCGCAGGACGTCGGTCAGGTCCTCGAACTTCGTCCGTTCGCCGTTCCTCATCAGGATGAACATCGCGAACCACTTCCCCCATCGGTCCTGTCTGAAGAATCACCCCCAAACCCGGGACGGCGGCAGGGGCGGCGGACCTCGCTCGGCTGGCGTGAATCCTCGACATACCCGCCAACAGACGCCGGACCTTGCGCCGAACGCCGCCTCCGTCAGGGGAAAAGGTCCGCAGGAACGCCGTAAAGGTCCCGAGCGAACCCCGACCGATACGGAGTCCGGCCGGGCGGCGTGACGTCGTGCGATCGTCGTCGTAGCCTGACCGGAAGTCCGATCGACCGATCGGGCCCGCAGGGAGGTGGCCCGTGCTCACGGTGTTCCTGGTCGACGATCACGAAGTGGTGCGGCGAGGGGTGGCCGACCTGCTGGATGAGCAGGACGACCTGACGGTTGTCGGCCAGGCCTCGACCGTCACCGAGGCATTGGCGCGGGTGCCCGCGCTGCGCCCGGATGTGGCGGTGCTGGACATGCGGTTACCCGACGGCAACGGAGTCGAGCTGTGTCGCGAGTTGCGCTCGATCATGCCCGAGCTGAACTGCCTGATGTTGACCTCCTATACCGATGAGGAAGCGATGATGGACGCCATCCTGGCGGGCGCGGGCGGCTATGTGATCAAGGACATCCGTGGCCTCGATCTGGTGTCCGCCGTACGCACGGTCGGCTCCGGGCGATCGCTGCTGGACAACAGGGCTGCGGCCGCCTTGATGAGCCGGATCCGTGCCGGCGAGTCGAAACCGGGCCCGCTGGCCGAGTTGACCGAGCAGGAAAGGATCGTGCTCGACCTGATCGGTGAGGGCCTGACCAATCGGCAGATCGGCGAGCGGATGTTCCTCGCCGAAAAGACTGTCAAGAATTACGTCTCCAATGTGCTGGCCAAACTGGGGATGGCCCGCCGGACGCAGATCGCGGTGCTGGCCACCAAGCTGCATGAGAAGGATCAGCACCCGGCGCCGTAGCTGCCCATGCCGTAGTTGCCCATCGGGCTCCATCCCGGTCGGCTCTGGCCGGGTTGTGACGATCGCCCGGACAAGGTCAGTGGTTGACCGTGCGCGGCAGCGCTCCGGTCACCGTGTCGTGTGCGCCGCGCGCCGATCCGGATCGGATCGCGGGAGACGGGTCCGCGCATTCCAGGCGCAAGACGGTCTGCGGCCACAATCCACCGCCGATCAGTCTGCGCAGGTGTTTGCGAGCGGGCGGCACCCGAACCACCTGGCTCAGAAAGGACGTTGACAGTCCCGCGGTGGTGGCGGTCAGCAGGACACGTTGCATGCCCTGGCCTGACTGCAGCCAAGCCAGCGGAGCGTCGTGGAACGAGCCGATCACCGCGATCATGTGGTCGGGGCAGTCGGAGGAATGGGCGTGGCCGCCGGCCATGCCGGCCCCTTCTTCGGGCTGGTGGCCGCCGTCGAGATGCCCGAGGTGCAGGGTCCGGAGCTGGTCGGGGGCAAGGATGGCCAGCCAGGTCTGCTCGACTCTGGCGGCCTGCCGGAGCCGGTTGACCATCGCCACCGGGATGCCGTCGGGGGCCAGGGTTTGGTGGTGGGTGCGGTGCCGGGGAATCGCCGCGGCCAGCGCGACGTCGGCCGGTGTCGCCGGGAACCAGCCCTGTGGGTGAACGACAGCCAGCAGGTCCGGCTGGTTCTCATCCGGCATCAACCGGACGGCGGGGTGGACCCCGAGCGCCTTGATGGCGGCGCGAACGTTCAGCAGTGCCGCACCGCAGGACAGCAGGAATTCACGGTGGTCAGGGTCTGTGGACGTCACCGCAAAGGGGAGCTCGGCACGAAGCTCGATGGCGGTCGAGGTGCATTCCAGCCGCCATGGCCGAGCGTTGCGGATCGACGGCGCGGCCGCGGATGCGCCCATGACCGCGCGGACCTGGTCCTGGGTCAGGTGTCCCACGGGCATGACATCGCTGTTCATGCGCTTCCCCTAGCGGGGGATCCGCCGGTGCTGCTTGACGGGTCCCACGGTCATTGGTGCTGTCGGGTCTTTTCCGGTGTTGATGCGTCCCCTGGTTTGGTGCCTCTTGCCACTGTGCGCGAGGGGTAAATGTGCAGAACAGGGGCGAAGGTCCCGGGTGCGGCGGCCAAGGTCGCCCAGGTGAAAACGGCCCCGACGCTGGACGCGCAGCGCCGGACACGTAACTCTGGACACGTGACCAACATCGGCCGAACCGACGCCGGCCGCTCCGCAGCGTGGCGGGCTGAAAGGCAGAGCGTGGGCGAGACGCTGTCGCAAACCAGGCTGCGGGAGCTGCTGACCGAGGTTCAGGAGCGCATCGAGGACATCGTCGGGAATACCCGCGACCGGATGGACGCGCTGCTGGATGCCGTGATGGCGGTGTCGTCCGGTCTCGAACTGGACGCGACACTGCGTCAGATCGTGCAGGCGGCCATCGAGCTGGTCGACGCCCGGTACGGCGCCCTGGGGGTGCTCGGCGAGGGCGGGATGCTCAGTCAGTTCGTCCACGTCGGCATCGACGACACCACCAGGGATCTGATCGGCCCATTGCCCACCGGGCACGGGGTTCTCGGGGTGGTCATCGAGGACAACAAGCCGCTGCGCCTGGAAGATCTGTCCCAGCATCCCCAGTCGGTCGGTTTCCCGGCCAACCATCCCCCGATGAGCACCTTTCTCGGCGTTCCGGTGCGGGCCCGCGGGGACGTGTTCGGACGGCTGTACCTGACCGAGAAGAAGACCGGGTTGGGTTTCACCGACGAGGACGAGATCGTCGTCCATGCGCTGGCCGGAGCCGCGGGCATCGCCATCGACAACGCCCGCTTGTACGAAGATGCCCGGCGACGCCAGTTGTGGCTGGAGGCGACCGGCGAGGTCACCGCCAAGCTGCTCGGTGGCAGCGACACCGACGAGGCGCTGAACCTGATCGCCAGTCGCGCGCTGGAACTGACGGGCGCGGACTGCACGCTCATCGCGCTTCCGCGCGACCCGGAGGCCGCGCTCGAGGACATCTCGGAATTGACGGTGGCGATGTGTGTGGGCGTCGGAGCGGACGCGATCAACGGCACCACGATCCCAATCCTCGGGTCCACCACCGGATCGGTGTTCGTCGATCATGTGCCACGCAACGTGCCCGGGCTGGCCTTCGACATCGCCGAGCAATTCGGTCCTGCGCTGGCACTGCCGCTGGGCAACGACGAGTCGATCGCCGGGGTCTTGCTCACCGTCCGCACGGCCGGTTCCGCGCCCTTTGACGAGCACGAACTGCAGCTGGTGTCCACGTTCGCCGATCAGGCCGCACTCGCCCTGCAGCGCGCCGAGAACCAGTCGGCCCGACGTGAACTGGAGGTGCTCGCCGACCGCGACCGGATCGCGCGTGACCTGCACGATCACGTCATCCAGCGGTTGTTCGCCATCGGCCTGGCGATGCAGGGAACGCACCGGCGCGCGAAGTCCCCGATCCTCGCCGCCCGGCTCACCGAACATCTCGACCAGCTGCACGACGTCATCCAGGAGATTCGCACGGCAATCTTCGACCTGCAGGCAGGGCCGGCCGAGACAGCGCATCTGCGCGCCACGTTGCACGACGTGATCAACGAGCTGACCGCGGACACCCCGTTGCGGACCACGGTCCGGATGTCCGGGCCCCTGGACGTCATCCCGCCCGAGTTGGCTCAACATGTGGTTGCGGTGGTCCGCGAGGCCGTCAGCAACGTCGTTCGGCACGCCGCGGCCAGCGAGCTGATGGTGACCGTGTCCGTCGACGACGACGTCGTCATCGACGTCAGCGACAACGGCCGCGGCATGCCGGATACGACCGCGCGCAGCGGATTGCACAACCTCAGCCGGCGCGCGGCCGAGTCGTCCGGCTCGTGCACCATCACGCCGCGCGAGCACGGCGGGACCCGGGTGCTCTGGTCGGCGCCGCTGCCCTGAGTCGGCGTTGCGGGGCTCGGGTCGGAATCGAGGTGCCGACGTAGGTAGTCTGAGCTGCGGATGTGAGCATGGCAGCGAGCCTTCCCCCGTCCACCGGCAGCCGCGCCGGCGTCGTCACCGGCGTCCGGGTCGGGGCGCAGCGCCCGTCATCCGGCCGGGTGTCCGCGGGGCTAGTGCCGCCGGTAGCCAGCCGGGACGGCAACAGCCGCCGGGCGTGAGGCGGCGCGGGAGAGCAGGAGCACGAGGTGGGGCTCGTCGTCCAGAAGTACGGCGGTTCGTCGGTCGGGTCGGCCGAACGGATCAAGCGGGTCGCCGAACGGATCGTGGCCACCCGCAAGGACGGTCACGACGTGGTCGTCGTGGTCTCCGCGATGGGCGACACCACCGACAATCTGATGGACCTGGCCCAGCAGGTCTCGCCGGCGCCACCGCCGCGCGAACTCGACATGTTGCTGACCTCCGGTGAGCGGATCTCCAACGCCCTGGTCGCGATGGCGATCTCCAGCCTGGGCGCGCAGGCCAGATCGTTCACCGGATCGCAGGCAGGTGTCATCACCGACTCCGCGCACGGTAAGGCCCGGATCATCGACGTCACCCCCGGCCGGATCAGGGCCGCCCTGGACAAGGGACACATCGCGCTGGTCGCCGGGTTCCAGGGGGTCAGCCAGGACACCAAGGACATCACCACGCTGGGTCGCGGCGGCTCGGACACCACCGCCGTTGCGCTGGCCGCAGCGCTGCACGCCGACGTCTGCGAGATCTACACCGACGTGGACGGCGTCTTCACCGCCGACCCGAGGATCGTGGCGAACGCGGCCAAGCTCGACACCATCACCTACGAGGAGATGCTCGAGATGGCCGCGTCCGGCGCGAAGGTGCTGATGCTGCGGTGCGTCGAGTACGCGCGCCGCTACGGCGTCCCGGTGCACGTCCGGTCCTCGTACTCCGATCTCGACGGCACGCGCGTTCAAGGCAGCATGGAGGATCTGAGCATGGAACAGGCATTGATCACCGGAGTCGCGCACGAACGCGGCGAGGCCAAGGTGACGGTCACCGCGGTTCCCGACCAGCCCGGCGTCGCCGCCAAGATCTTCCGGGCGATCGCCGACGCCGAGATCGACATCGACATGGTCGTGCAGAACATCTCGCGGGCGGCCGAGAGCAAGACCGACATCACCTTCACCCTGCCCAAGGCCGACGGACCGACAGCGGTCGCAGCCCTGGGCGCGCACAAGGATGCCATCGGTTTCGATCAGATCATCCTCAACGACCACGTCGGCAAGGTGTCGCTGATCGGGGCGGGGATGCGCTCCCATCCGGGGGTGACGGCCACGTTCTGCGAGGCGCTGGCCGGTGCCGGGGTGAACATCGACATCATCTCGACGTCGGAGATCCGGATTTCTGTGCTGGTGCGCGATGTCGAACTGGACAGCGCGGTCCGGGCATTGCACGAGGCGTTCGATCTGGGCAGTGACCACCAGGCCGTGGTGTACGCGGGAACCGGGAGATGACAGTGAGTGGAGCGCGGGTGGGTTTGCGAATCGGGATCGTCGGCGCGACCGGCCAGGTCGGCGGCGTCATGCGAAAGATCCTGGTGGAGAGGGGGTTTCCGGTCGAGCAGATCCGGTTCTTTGCGTCTGCGCGGTCGGCGGGATCAACGCTGCCCTGGGGCGATACCCAGGTGGTTGTCGAGGATGCCGCATTGGCGGACCCGACCGGGTTGGACATCGCGTTGTTCTCCGCCGGTGCGACCACCTCGCGGGCGCAGGCGCCCCGGTTCGCCGCGGCGGGCGTCGTGGTGGTCGACAACTCCTCGGCGTGGCGCCGGGACCCGGCGATCCCGCTGGTCGTCTCCGAGGTCAACCCCGAGGCGGCGCTCGCGGTCGTCGGTCAGGGACGCGGCGCGATCATCGCCAACCCCAACTGCACCACCATGGCTGCAATGCCGGTGCTCAAGCCGCTGCACGACGCTGCCGGTCTGCGGCGGCTGGTGGTCACCACCTTCCAGGCCGTCTCTGGCAGTGGGTCGGACGGGGTGGCGGAGCTGGACGGTCAGGTGCGGGCGGTCATGTACGGCGCAGTGGATGCGTCCGCCTTGACTCACGACGGGTCTGCCCTGGAGTTCCCCGCGCCGAAGAAGTACGTCCGGCCGATCGCGTTCAATGTTGTCGCGCAGGCCGGCAACTTCGTCGACGACGGCTCCGGCGAGACCGACGAGGAACAGAAGCTGCGCAGCGAGTCTCGTAAGATCCTGTCGATCCCGGATCTGCTGGTGTCCGGGACCTGCGTGCGGGTCCCGGTTTTCACCGGACACTCGCTGTCGATCAACGCCGAATTCGATCGACCGCTGTCGGTTGTTCAGGCGACGGAGTTGCTGAGCGGAGCGCCGGGAGTCGAGCTGTCCGATATCCCGAACCCGTTGCAGGCAGCGGGTTCTGATCCGTCCTACGTCGGCCGGATCCGCACCGACCCCGGGGTGCCCGACGGGCGCGGACTCGCGCTGTTCGTGTCGAACGACAATCTGCGCAAGGGGGCTGCACTGAACGCGGTCCAGATCGCCGAAGTGGTCGCCCCCAGGCAGTAATGACGCCAGGTGGCGGACCGGCCGCCGGTTCGTTCCGCGTCGCCGGGCTGGACCTGGCGTCGCAGGACGCGCGGACCGCGATGGCCGTGCTGCAGTGGGACAGTGGTCGCGTCACGGTCCGTGAGCTCGGCGTCGGCATCGGCAACCGGGCGATTGTGGAAGTGGCAACACGAGTTTCCGTGCTGGGTATCGACTGCCCTTTCGGCTGGCCGGTCGCGTTCACCGACCTGATGGTCGCTCAGCGAGCGGGCACGGTGAAGCCGGAGACCGCTGCCGACGCGCCGTCCAGGCGAAGGTTGGCCTACCGGCGCACCGATGCGGTGGTCCGTGAACGCACCGGACGATGGCCGCTGAGCGTGTCGGCGGACAAGATCGCCTACCCGGCGATGCGCTGCGCGGGACTGCTGGCCACGCTGTCGGCGCAAGGACATCCGGTGCGCCGCAGCGGCATCGGGTCGAAGGTAGCCGAGGTGTATCCGGCCGCTGCATTGGCTCGCTGGCGGCTCGCTGTGCCCGGGTACAAGCTCGACGGTCCCGGGCTGCCGTTTGCCGTCCAGGCCCTGACGCAGGCCGCGCCGTGGCTGGAGCTGGGCGAGCACGACGGCATGTGTCGACATTCCCACGATGCGTTCGATGCAGTGATCGCCGGGCTGGTTGCCGGAGCCGTGCAGCTGGGCCGGGTCGAGGCGGTCCCCGAGGAGGACCGTCAGGTGGCCGACGAGGAGGGCTGGATCCACCTGCCGGACACCGATTTCCTGGACTCGCCGCGATTCGGGGTGATCGATGTGCACTGAGCTGAGTTCGCGCGGATCAACTTCCTTAGCGCGGACGAACTTGGCCTCAATGTGACGAGTGAGGCTGGAGTGCACGACTTCATCCGCGCCGACATTCTTGACGCGCTGTCGTGTCGGTCCCTGGCGAACTGCCTCGAGCAGGGCCGAAATACCCTGGCCACCCGCAGTACCGCGCGGCATAGTCGGGTCTGGAGGATGAGTCATGATGGCCGAAACCAATGGTACGGTCGCTCGCGGCCGGGTGCCTGGCAAGGCACCAGAAAAGGTGACGTCGACGACGAATGTGAATGTGGCGCTTCCCTTCTCGCAAGTCAAGATCCACGAACCGAGCGAACACCTGATCGCCCTCACCGCGCTGGTGGAAGACCTTGCCGGGATCCTGGCGCAGATCGCACCCAGCCCGGAGGCCGATCACCTCCACAGTCGCGCCGAGGAACTCGCGGCCAAGCTACGCTGATCCCCCACAAGATCCCCGGGCGGCCGGGTTGGGCTCCTCGCAGTGTCACGCCGTGTCGAGATCGCGCCGCCGGAAGGCAGCGGCCCCCCCCACGACCAGGAGGACCGCGAGCACCAGCAACGCCAGGAGCGGACTCCAGGTCATCGCTCCGCCCGGGAGGCGGGGGATGTGGGCGAACGGCGACAGGTCCATCACCCATTGCGGGAAACCCAGTAACAGACCGAGCTCGCCGATCAGCAGGAACCCGACGAGGGCAGCCCAGGCGATGGCGACGAGCCGGGGCACGATCCCGAAGAGCAGCACGAGCAGCGCCGTCATCACCCAGATCGCGGGCAGGTAGGCCAGCACTGCGCCGAGCACGGCCGGGATGTGACTCGCGGTGCCGATCTGCAGGCCGTTCGCCACGCCGGCACTCAGCCCAGCCACCACGGTCAACCCCGTCGTGCCCAGCACGGCGACGATCAGATGGCTGGCCAGCCACCGCGTCCGCGACACCGCCGTGGCCAACAGCAGCTCCGCGTGCCCGGCTTCTTCTTCGGCGTGCAGGCGCATGGCACAGGAGATGCCGTACGCGGCGGTGATGACGGCCATGAAACCGAACTCGGTCGCCAGGAACGCGTCGGACAGTGCCTGGGTCCCACCGAGTGCGCGGATGAACTCTTGTGCCTGGTCGCTGTCGAGCATCGACCCGACGTTCGAGGCGATATTGCCGCAGACCGCTCCGAGCAACAGGTAGCCGACGGCCCAGCCGGCCAGGCTGCCGCGCTGCAGCCGCCACGCGAGGCCGAGCGGCGTGCTCAGGGATGCCGGTGCGTGCGCCGGCCCGGGCCGGTCGGGCAGCAAACCCGCGCCCAGGTCACGGCGAGCGGCCAGGCCGTACGCGCCCGCGCCAGCCGCGACGCTGAACAGGATCGGCAACGCCAGCACCCACCAGCGGTCGCCGGCGTACGGACGAACCTGTTGGGCCCAACCGATCGGGGACAGCCACGACCAGATCGCCGGCTCCGACGTTCCGCCGGTGCTGTCGCCGACCGCCCGCAACGCGTAAGCCACACCCAGCACTGCCAGTGCGGATCCCTTTGCGGTGCGGGCGGACACCGTCAACTGGGCGCAGACCCCGGCGATCGCGGCGAACGCCATGCCCGTGGTCGCCCACGTCAGCCCGAAGAACCAGGAACCGGCGGCGGGCAGTCCGGCAGCAATTTGTGCGACGGCGGTCAGCACACCGATCAAGAGCATGGTGCCGAACGCCACGACCAGAGCCGCGGACAGCGACGCACGGCGCCCCACCACGGTGGCACCGATGAGCTCCAGCCGACCGTTCTCCTCCTCAGCCCTGGTGTGCCGCACCACGAGCATGATCGCAAATACCGCAACCATGGCCGAGCCGAACGCCGCCAGCTTCATGATGACCAACGCACCGAGGGACGATGGATCCCATACCCGGCCGTACAGGGCAACGAGCGCGGGGATGTCGTTGATCGCCGATGCGGCGGCAACCCTCGAGGCCAGCGTCGGGTACAGCCCGACCGTCGCCGATGCACTGGACATGACGGTCGCCACGAAAGCGGCGACGACGACCGGCAACAGCACCCGGTCGCGACGGAGCGCGAACCGGGTGAGGGCGACCGTGCCGGTGAAGTCACTCATCGGGCGTCCGCTTCGGCGTAGTGGCGCAGGAACAGCTCCTCGAGAGTGGGGGGTTGGCTGGTCAGGCTGACGACGCCCAGCCCGCTGAGCGCGCCGAGCAGGTCGTCGAGAGCGAACGCGTCGACCTCGCAGGTCAGCCGATTGCCGGTGACGACGACGTCGTGGGCACCCGGCAGGCCGGCGACCCCGTCAGGAGAATGCCGGAGTTCGGCTGTGATCGAGGTACGCGTCAGGTGGCGCATGTCGGCGAGCGTCCCGGTCTCGACAATGCGCCCGTTGCGAATGATGCTGACCCGGTCGGAGAGCGCCTCGGCCTCGGCGAGGATGTGGCTGGACAGCAGCACCGTCCGGCCGTTGCCCCGCTCTTCGCGGATATAGGAACGGAACATGGCCTCCATCAACGGGTCCAGGCCCGACGTCGGCTCGTCCAGCAGCAGCAGTTCGACGTCCGATGCGAGGGCCGCTATCAGCGCCACCTTCTGGCGGTTGCCCTTGGAATAGGCACGCGCCTTCTTGGTCGGGTCGAGATCGAAGCGCTCCAACAGGTCTGCGCGGCGCTTGACGTCCAGGCCGCCGCGGAGTCTGCCGAGCAGGTCGATCACCTCGCCGCCGGTGAGGGCGGGCCACAGGGCGACGTCGCCCGGCACGTAGGCAAGTCGCCGGTGCAAGGCGACCGCATCGTTCCACGGATCGCCGCCGAGTAATCTGCTCGTCCCCGAATCCGGCTTGAGCAGCCCGAGCAGGATCCGCAGGGTGGTCGTCTTCCCGGCGCCGTTCGGGCCGAGGAAGCCGTGCACCTCCCCGGTTTCGACCTGCAGGTCCAGTCCGTCCAGGGCGTGGGTACGACCGAACGTCTTGACCAAACCACTGGTTTCGATGGCTGCACTCATGCATCCAGCGTGCGATCACCGGGAACGGTCAAACAGGGTCGAAAGACCTCCGTGTGCCGCTGCCAATCTGCGGCGCCGTCAGCGCGCCGGGAAACTATTGCTGGGATTGGTCGGTCCTGGTGGGAAAAAGCGCCGTCGAAGGCGGTCGCCGGCGCCTTGCGGGGGCTCCCCGTGTGGATTTCGGCCGTGGATTTCGGCCGTGGATTTCGGACTCGTCGCTGTTACCCGGCCCGGGCGGCCGAGGATGGCCGCTCGGCGGCGACCGGGAACTCTCGGGTGTACCCGGGTGTACCCGTGACGTTCGAGGGCGATCTCGGTGCCCCGATCACGGCTCAAGAACCAGCCCAGTACCTGTAGCGGCACGATCACCAGCAATTCGCCGACCGTCCAGGTCGCTCGGTGGTCATTCGGATCCCTCCCGGGGCAGTGACGTCACACATGGAACTCTCCCCGCGCGGCACGGACAACGTCGGGGGACCCGCAGGCCGCGTTGCCGGGCGATGATGGCCGCTGCTGCTGCCTTGATCCGTCCCCGCGGAACATCCGTCACGCGAATTACCCGGACATTCGGCTTGGAAACACTCTTTTCGCGCGGAAACACTTGTTGCGTCATTCCGGGTATTCAATGGTGAGTCCGCCCGGACGCCCGGACAGTCCGTATTGTCCGGAGTCGCGGGCGATCGATGCTCGGTGGGAAATGCGCTGCTGGGCCAGTCAGGCCGGCACGTTTGCACGGTGTAGCAATTCGGCTGAGAACGGTAACGGACAGCGCGGCCAAGGACAGCGCCGCTGGGGTGACGGCCGGACGCGCGGGTGTGGACGACACGGATCGGACAGCTCGGTGTGGACAGCTCGGGGTCGACGCGGATGCGGACAGCTCGGATGGGGACAGCTCGGATGGGGACAGCTCGGATGGGGACAACTCTTGTGTGGACAACTCAGGTGTGGGCGGCGCAGATGCGGCTACCGTGCCGCCCATGTTCACACGGGGGAAAGTCCGGTCGACGGGATTCAGGTGCGCGGCGGTGGTGGCCGGCGCCGCGCTCATGATGACGGCATGCGCCGCGTCGGTCGGCGGAACGGCGAGGTCCGCGGTCGGTTCAACGGCTGCGGGTTCGTCGGCTGGGGGTTCGTCCGCTGCCCCTGCGTCCACAGCCGTTCCGGTCGCCGGCGGCGTGACCGACCCGGTGACGGCAGGCTCCCGCGCGGGGGTGTCCAGCGGTGCGGTGTCGGGCGGCGCATCGCTTGGCACCGTCGTCTCGCCCTCCCGACCGGCCGGCGGCGACCCTGGTTCTTTGCCGGTCGGCAGGTGGACAGCTGACGTCGTGCTGACCGGCGGCGGAGGTGACATCGTCTCGCCGACGGGGGACCTGGTGGCGGTGGTCGACGGGCGTGGAGTCTGTCTGCACTTGGGGCCCGCGGCAGATTCCGGGGCGGATTTCGGGACCGGCACGGGTACCGGACGGTGCGTGCTGTCTTTCGCAGCCGGCGTCACTCCCTCATACGCCGTGTTCTCACCGACCGGCGCGCACCTGCTGGTGGTGGCCGGTCCGGCCAACCGGTCCGTGGTGTACGTGATCGACGTCGGATCGGGCGCGGTGGATGTCGTCGGCCCGCAGGGTGTCGGGTCGTTGGGTGCAACCGCGCCGGAATGGAACCTTTCCAGTGCGCTCTGGGACGTCGACGGCGCTAGCGTGCTGCTGGTGCCGCGCACGGATGAGGCCACGGGCGCGGTCATCGGGTTCGATCTGTCCGGCGGTGG
The DNA here is from genome assembly GCA_017882715.1 of Nakamurella sp. GTDB lineage: Bacteria > Actinomycetota > Actinomycetes > Mycobacteriales > Nakamurellaceae > Nakamurella. The sequence continues at coordinate 13,148 of JADGOY010000051.1, forward strand.
GCCGTCCGAGCGAGCCCGGCTCCCCGCGGAACTGGCCAACAGTTCGCCCAGTCTATTCTCGACCGTCAGCGGTTTGGCCTTGATCGCGACTACTGGAGAACAGCGAAACAAGCTGTGGTGGGCCGACTATTCGACCGGAGCTGTCGATGAGATCGCCGGTTTCAGCGATCCCGGCGGTTCGCTGGTGCTGGGCGGCGCGGACCCATTGGGACGCACCGTGCTGGTGTGCCCGCGGCGGGCAGATGGCCGTCTTGGTGCCACAGTGGGGATCTCGGTGGCCGACCGACGATCCGCGCAGGTGCTGCCGGGTTCCCGAACGTGCGCGGCCACGGTGTTCTCGGCCGACGGGAGGTATCTGGCGATGGCCGATCAGATGAGCGACGGATACACGTTGGCCGTCGTGGAGGCTGCGACAGGACAGACCCTGCTCAGAACACGGATACCGGCGCCCATTCCATCCGTTCCGCCGTACCTGACATGGGCCGGAGACGTCATCGTGGCCAGTGACGTGACCGGCGAGTGGCAGCTGCCGGTCGTGGTGGCTCGGCTGACGCGGTGAGGTGGTGATGCTGCTGAGGCGATCTCATCGACAGTGAACGACGGCGATCGAGCCGGCCCCGCCGCCCGGGCCTGCCTCGGACACGATCGTGTAGCCGCAACCGTCGATGGTCGGCGCGATCCCTTCGGACTGGATCTGCTCGGGCATCGGCAGATTTCGTTGGGGCCAGCTGAAGAACGTCGCCAGCGGCGCGGTCGGATCGGGGGCGGTGTATTCGACGACCTGGTCGTAGGTGAGCAGGAGTACCCGGCCCGGCGCCGCGGCGGCGTCGGTCACCACATTTCCGGTGAGCAGGGACTGCAGGGCGACCGGCGGCTTCGGCGGGCTGAACTCACCGACCTGTCGCAGCTCGCCTCCACCCGGCTGTGCTCGGTAGACCCGGTGGGGCGCAACGGCTTTACCCTTGTGGGCCGGTTTGGTGATGATCAACAGTGAGCCGTCGGTGTCCACCAGCAGGCTTTCGGCGTCTTGCGGCTGGTCGGGATAGGTGTACTTCCAGGCGTCGGCCGGGACCGGCTCGTCCGGTGGCGGCAAGAGTGCCGGCTCGGCGAACCGGTAGATAGTGATGTGGTCGCGGCCGATCTGATCGCCGAGGTCCCCGACGTACAAACACCTGGCCCCGACCGCGGGTTGTTCGCCGCTAACCGCGATCGGGGTGGTTCCGCACGTGCCGCCGGCCAGTGCCTCGGCGTTCCCTGCGGACATCCCTGCGACGCCGATCCGGGCCAGCAGGCTGCCGTTGGCGTCGACGGCAACGACCCCGTCAGTTCCCGTCGGATCGTCGACCACGAAAAAGGCGTCGGGATTGCCGGTCGCAGATGCGACCCCACTCGCCTCGTTCGCCACCCCCGGGGCAAATCGCCCGACGTGGACCCCGGCGTTGGTCGGGGTGGGGGCGGGCGGTGCCGTCGAGGCTGGGCTCTGCTCTGCGGCAGCGCCGGACTCGGTGCCATCGGCCGCCGATATCGATGCCGCCGGGGCATCGGAGACCTCGGACCCCGATGCGGGGGATTCCGTCCAACTGCACCCGGCCGCGACGAGCAGCGCACCGAGCAACAGGACCGCGGGGAGCAGCGCACCGAGCAACAGGACCGCGGGCGTGGTCCACCCGACCGCCCGGCGCGCTCGGGGCCGCCGCTGTTTCGCGTCGAGCAGCGTTGACGCGTCGAGCAGCGTTGACGCGTCGAGCTGGCCCCGCATCGATCGCACGCCCACCGCTCCCTCCCGATGCCGGTGGTCTATCCACCCCGCCGGAACTCTACGACGCGCGGGGCCGAGGCGGGACAAACGCCGGACATCAGAGTGACCCGCAGTCCCTGCAGGTCGATGTCGCTCGGTGGTGGGTGAGGGCCTGGTTCGTGCGGTTTCGGATCGCCCGTGCCTTCGGCCCTGGTGGGCCGCACACCGGTCGAACAGGCAGGATCGAGCGAGTGAACATCGAGGTAGTGGGCATCGGCGGATCAATAGATCCGCAGTCCCAGTCGGATCGGGCGTTGCGTGCCGTGTTGGGGTGCGTGACCGAATTGGGTGCATCGGTGACGCACTACTCCGGTTCCTCGCTCGACCTGCCGCCGTACCACCCGGACGCGGAGGTTCCGCCGCGCGCACGCGACTACATCGAAGCCGTCCGGAACGCCGACGCCGTGGTGATCGGCTCGCCCGGCTACCACGGCACCGTATCGGGGCTGGTCAAGAACGCGCTGGATTATCTCGAGGAACTCCGCCTGGACCCGCGGCCCTACCTGGATGGCCGGCCGGTGGCCGTGCTGGCGGTCGCCCGCGGGTGGCAAGCCTCGGTCGGCACGTTGGGCACCTTGCGTCAGGTGACCCACGCCTTGCGCGGTTGGCCAACCCCGCTGGGATTGGCGATCAACAGCAGCGTCACGGTGTTCGATGCGCAAGGCCGTACCGACGACGAGTCCACGACTGCCGGAGTCCGGGTGATGGCGGGGCAGATCGTCGACTTCGCGCACAGGTGGCGCTCGGCCTGACTTTCCAGCGCCCCGGCGCGGGCGGCCGGGTCGCGTGCTGCGCCCCCGCGCGCCGGTGACATGCTCGCAGCGCGCGCACACGGTTGGGCGCAGGAAGGAGCCGACGACGATGACGGCGCAGCCGACGGAGGCCACCGAGGAACTGCGGGCTGCTCGCGATTTCCTGCTCGAGCACCGGGGTGACTATGACGCGGCGGTCGCGGGTTTCCGGTGGCCGCGGCCGGGACGGTTCAACTGGGCGCTCGAGTGGTTCGACGTGATCGCGCAGGAACACCCGCAGCGGGACGCGCTGGTGATCGTCGAGGAGGACGGCAGGCGCGGATCCTGGACCTATGCAGGCTTGTCGGCTCGATCCGATCAGGTCGCGGGCTGGTTGCAGGAAAACGGTGTCCGGCGCGGCGACAAGATCATCGTCATGCTCGGCAACCAGCTCGAGCTCTGGGAGGTGATTCTGGCCTGCATCAAGCTCGGTGCGGTGATCATTCCGGCCAGCACCCTGTTGAACACCTCGGATCTGCAGGACCGGGTCCGGCGCGGCGGTGCGCGGTTCGTGGTGGCCAGGTCGGTCGATGCGCCAACCTTCCGTGGGGTGCAGGGTACGTTCATCCGGATCGCCGTCGGCGAGCCTGTGCTGGGCTGGATCGAGTACGACGACTCGGAGGACTACCCGGACGATCTAGCCCTGCAGGGGACAACCTTTGCGCGTGATCCGCTGTTCCTGTACTTCACCTCCGGAACGACCGCGCTACCCAAACTGGTGGAGCACACGCACATCTCATACCCGATCGGCCACCTGTCCACCATGTTCTGGATCGGACTGCGGCCTGGGGATGTCCACCTGAACATCTCGTCGCCGGGGTGGGCCAAACACGCCTGGTCCAACGTCTTCGCCCCGTGGCTTGCCGGCTCCACGGTTTTTCTCTACAACTACGGGCGATTCGACGCCGCCGCGTTGATGCGGGCGATGGCCGAGAACCAGGTCAGTACCTTCTGCGCCCCGCCCACGGTGTGGCGGATGCTGATCCAGGCCGATCTGTCCGCGCTTCGGACGCCGCCGCGGGAAGCCGTCGGCGCGGGCGAACCGTTGAATCCAGAGGTCATCGAGCAGGTGCGGCGGGCGTGGGGGGTGACGATCCGGGACGGGTTCGGCCAGACCGAGATGACCCTTTCGGTCGGCAACTCACCCGGCCAGCCGGTTCACGACGGCTCGATGGGCCGGCCGATGCCCGGTTATGCCGTGACAGTGCTCGACCCGATCACCGACCAACCGACCGACGAGGGGGAGATCTGCCTGGACCTGAGCGTCAGACCTGTCGCGTTGATGGTTGGGTATCACGGCGATCCACAACGGACTGCCGAATCCACCCGCGGCGGCTATTACCACACCGGCGACATCGGCTCCCGAACGGCCGACGGATACATCACGTATGTCGGGCGCGATGACGACGTGTTCAAGGCATCGGACTACCGGCTCTCGCCGTTCGAGCTGGAGTCGGTGCTGCTGGAACACCCGGCGGTCGCGGAGGCCGCGGTGGTGCCCTCGCCCGACGCCACCCGGCTCGCGGTGCCGAAGGCGTACGTCGTGCTCGCCGAGGGGTACCACCCGAACAACGTCGCGGCCCGGCTCATCTTCCAGCACTCACAGGACCACCTCGCGCCGTACAAGCGGATCCGTCGGCTGGAGTTCGCGCCGTTGCCGAAGACGATCTCGGGGAAGATTCGCCGGGTGGAGCTGCGTGAGCGGGAGGACCACATTCACCCGCCGGGGTCAACCAACCCGGTGGCGAGGGGTCCGGCTGTGACGAGCGGGAGCCCGGGTGCGGCGGGAGTCGAGTACCGGATCGAGGACTTCCCCGAGTTGCGTTGACCCGAACCAGGGTGACGGTCCTCGGGTCCGGCGGGCCAACAAGATGACAAGCACTGAGACCGGGTGGCCGCGGCCCCCAAATGCGGTCGTCGCGGGGTCGGGTTCGGTTCCCTGATTCGGCCTGCCAACGCAGCGATGGCCAGAGCGGCGATGACGATGATGACGAGGGCGGCACTCAAACCGACGAGGCCGGCGACCGCGCCGATGATCGGCGGTCCGATCAGGTGCGGGCCATTGCCCGAACGACACCGTCGCCACCCCCCGACCGGCCGATACCCCCGGTTGGTTGCCGGCCAGCCCCATCACGGTGGGAACGATGCAGGCGCTGCCCGCACCGAGCGGCACGAACGCGACGACGCGGCTGTGGTGGTTCTTCTCAGCAGACCGACCGCCATCCCCGTCGCAGCAGCCAGGTTGACCTGCCTCAAGACCTTGACCATCCGGTCCTGCTGGCTCATTCCGCCGCCGGGCTACTGCTTCACGTCGAGAACGACGCGAACCTGGCCGCACCGGGCGAGTACGCAGCGGGCGCCGTTCACGGCGATCTGATCTGCCTACGGTTCGGCGACCGCGGGATCGGCAGAGGAAAGGTGCTGGGCGGCAAGCTGCTCCGGGGTGCCGGCGGTTTCGCGGGCGACCTGGGCCACATCCACATCCGCATCCACGTCGACGACAACGTCCGCTGTGCGCCTGCGGAGGTCGTGGCTGCCTGGTCTCGTTGCTCGGCCAGCAGATCGTCGACACGGTCCAGCCGCTGTACGCCCAGCAGTTGACGATGCGGGACGTCGTCAGCCTCGAAGCGGGCAGGGCAAACCCGGTCCGGGTCGGATATTCACCGACCTCGGGCGGACAGTGGGCAGGCGGCTGGCCGATCTGTGCACCGCACTCAACCCGGCGGTCGTTGTCGTCGGCGGCAATATCGGCGCGGCCTCCAAACTCCGACCGCGCGGACGAAATCGTTCGCTCTTGTCACACCGGTACCAATAGCCGCGACTTGATCCGCGCCCGCGAAGTTGATCCGCGCGGGGTCGGGGTTGATCCGCGCGGGGTCGGGGGTTGATCCGCACTGGGTCAAGGGTGAGGTTGATCAGCGCGGCGGATTCCGCTCGCAGGCGGTCAGGAGCGTGGGGCTCCCGTGAGAATGTCTCGCACGAAGGCGATCTCGCACGAACACTGGCGCAGTCGCTCGTCCACCACCATCGAACCGTGGCCGGCGTCGTAGCGGTAGACAGCGTAACGCGCGCGACGCGCGGCCAACGCGTCCAGGTAGTTGTCGATCTGCCGGATCGGGCACCGGGGGTCGTTTTCGCCGGCCAGCACCAACACGGGCGCGCGTACCCGGTCGACATAGGTCAGTGGCGACGAGTCGCGGTACTTCTCCGGCACCTCGCGCGGAGAACCACCGAACAGGGCCCGGTCGTAGGCACGTAGCGGCTCCATCTCGTCCTCGTACGCCGCGACGTAATCCGCCACCGGCACCCCGGCCACCCCGGCTGCCCATCTCTCCGGCTGGATTCCGAGGGCCAGCAACGTCAGGAACCCACCCCACGAATACCCGAAGATGGCGCACCGGGCCGCGCCGACGATCCCCTGCGCCACCAGGTGGTCCTGGACAGCGGCGATATCCGCCAGCTCGATGTGCCCGATTCGCTCGGTCAGCGCGTCCCGCCAGGCCGAGCCGTACCCCGTCGATCCGCGGTAGTTCACCTGCACGACGGCGAATCCGGCGTCGAGCCACGCGGCCCTGTTGGCGTCGAACGAGTCCTCGTCGCCCGACGCGGGTCCGCCGTGCACGGCGAACACCGTTGGCCAGGGCCGCCCGGTCCCGTCCGGACCAGCCGGGGGCTCGGCGAACAGGGCGTGGATGCGGCCACCGGGCCCGTCCACCCAGACGTCGGCAACGGGTTCGGACCCGGGCGAGATTTCCCCGGACGGGCGCAGCAACGCTTCGTCGGTGCCATCCGCGTGCAGCACCCGTACCTGGCCGGGCTCGGCAGCGCTGGACCAGCGATACCAGACGGAGCCGTCGCGTCGAGGCACGGCACCGGACACGACGCCCCTGGCCGCCGGCAGCAGGCTCAGTTCGCGGCTGTGCACGTCGAAACGGTGCAGCGACGTCCGCCCGGCGTGTGTATGCACGACCAGGACCGCCGATCCGTCCGGGTAGAAATCGGCGTCGAGGTCGCCGGGAAGGTCGATCTCCAACTCGGTGACCGAGCCGGAGGTCAGGTCCCAGATCAGCAGCTCGTGCCGCCCCCGCCGCTCGTGTCCGACCAACAGCCGCTGGTCGCCGGGTACCAGGGAGAACATCAGCGGAATCAGGCCCCTGCCCGGTGCGTCGGACAGGTCGCCGAGCACTGCGCCGTCCGCCGCCGAGAGCGCCCGCAACGCGGGGTAGCGCGAGTCTCCGTGTTCCGAGTGCGACAGCACCCAGATCGTCTCGTCCGCGGACAGCGCGCCGACCCCGCCGTCCTCCGCGTGCCGGTACACCACCACCGGGTCGGTGCCGTCCCGCGCAAGGTGGATGCGGGTGCCCTCGTCATCGGAGAATCCGGCCACCACGATGCGGGTTCCGACCTGCAGACCGGCCGGATAACCGGCCGCGACGCCGGGCATACCGGCCGCCGCGGCCCCGTTCCGACCGATTCCGGCGTCCTCGGGCCCCGCGCTCGACGGACCGGTGCCGAACGGCTGCGCCCGCCACACGCCGAATTCGTCACCCGCCGTGTCGTCGAACCACCAGACGTGCTCGCCGTCGGCGGACAGCAGGGCGTGCGCGGTCCCGTCGGGGCGGTCGGTCATCACCGTGTGCCGGTCGGTCGTCACGTCCCAGCAGTAGACCTCGTAACGACCGGTGGTGTTGGACACGTACACCGTCCGGTTCTGCGCGTCCCGGGCCATCGCGGGCAGGCTGATCCGCACTGCCGAATACCGAGCACGCCAACACCGCTCGGCCGCCGGATCGTCGAACAGCGTCGTCGGAATGACCGCCGCCGGGTGAACGACCCGGTTGGGCGGAGAGCCGAGCTCCTGCGCGGTCGTCGGTTCGTCGGTGGGGGTCGGTCGGGTCGGTTCGGGCACTGGGCCATCCTGCCTGGCCGGAGGCGCTCGGTCACCACCGCTCCCGAATCGGCTCATCCGCGAAGTTCGCGGGCCAGCAGGACGGCAGCGCGCCGGAGCTGGCGGACCGCGGAGCTGATGCGCTCCGTGGTCAGCGAGTCGGCCAGTCCGGCGATCCCGAGGGCGAGCGTCTCACCGCCGATGGGCACCGCGACAGCTCGTACGTCGAGATAGCGCTCGTGGGCGCTCAATGCGAAGCCTTCGCCGCGGACCCGGTACAACTCGCGCAGCAGCGCGGTGGGTGCGGAGAGCGTTTGCGGAGTCGGCGTCTGCATGCCGGAGCTCTCCAGGATGGCCAGCACGGCGTCGTCGGAGAGTTGACCCGCGATGGCCTTGCCGACCGCCGTAGTGTGCAGCTGCTCGTGTTCGCCGACCTTCGGGGTGCGGCGATCGGGTGTGCCTGAATCGTCCACCCACAGAAAACGGATGCCGGCGCCGTCCAGGCCCGCCAGCAGGCAGATCCCCGAGTCGACAGAGGCGATTCGGTGCATCAACGGCTTGGCAGCAAGCAGCAGGCGGTCCATTCGGTGGGCGTCGGACCTGCCGAACCAGACGCTGCCCGGCGCCAGCCGGTACCGGATGTCGTCATCGGAGCGGGTGACATAGCGCCGCATCTGCAGCGCCGCCAGATACCGGAACGTGGAACTCTTCGGCAGCTGGACCTGGGCCGCCAGCACCGACAGGGTGACCCCGGTCGGGTTGCGGGCCAGGGCGTCGATGACGTCACACACCCGGTCGACGGCCCTCAGCGGGTACGCAGCGAGGCTGCGTGTCTTGAGCGAGTTCACGCCACGATCCCTTCTCAGCTGCCGACCGCTGTCGACTGTCGCCGGGGAACCGAGGTTGATGTCGCGACGACCGACGCCCGCTGGGCGCGGCGCCACAGCGGACACAAGGACACCGTCTAGACCAGACGATGAGCGGATCACCCATTCGACCGGAGAACATCCCACATTCATTGTCACTTCCGAAACGGCTTCGGACAAATCCTCTGCTTGAGAACGCAATTGAGATCTGTTGATCACCGTTGGTCAACGTTCGATCGCCAGCGCCGCGCGCCCGGCTGTTCGCCGGCCGCCGGCCTGCTGTCGGCGCGCGTGATCGGCCTGTGCGGGATGGCGAGCCTCACCTTGGGACACGAAGACGGGAGAACCCTGATGACGTTGGTCGACAACGCCGTGTATGTCTACGGGCGGCGTACCGCCCGCTGTGACGGACGGCGGTTCGGACGGCCGCGGACGGCGCGCTCCGGAATGGCGGACGCGGCGGGCTCCGGGCGGCGGGCCCCGGGCCGGCCCTGGTCCGCCGGACCCATGACAGAGGCCCAATCCGTGACGGATTGGACCTCTGGCCTACTGGTCGGGGTGACAGGATTTGAACCTGCGACCTCTTCGTCCCGAACGAAGCGCGCTACCAAGCTGCGCCACACCCCGAGGCCCGGACGAGTCTAGCCG
>JADGOY010000052.1 GCA_017882715.1 Nakamurella sp.
TCATCGGCTGGTCATCGGCTCACTCATCAGCTGCTCGTCAGCTCGGTATCCGCGCCGCCAGCAGATCCTGGATCTGCGCGGCCAACGAGCGCGGACTGAACGGCTTGTGAGCGTAGACGTCGGCCCCCGCGGCCGAGCCTGCCTCGATCGCCGAGGGGTGCACCGCGGCGGAGAGCAGCAGCACCCTGGTCCCGGCGGTGCCGGGATTCGCACGCACGGAGCGGCACACCTGCAGACCGGTCATCCTCGGCATCGAGACATCCAGAATCGCCAGGTCCGGCCCGATATCCCGGATCGCCTGCCAGGCGGCGGCACCGTCCGCGACACTGGCACCGATGCTCGCCCCCGCCCGCCGTGCGGCCACGCCGACCAGGTGCCGGATGTCGGCGTCGTCGTCGGCGATCACCACCACCGGCGCGGCGGTCACAGCTCCCACCGCCGGATTGTGGTGGCCAGCAATTGCTGGATGTGCGCCCTGGTCACCGGTTTCGGCAGGGCGCCATCAGAGTCGGGGTAATCCTCGACATCCAGCACCGAGCTGATGGCAATCGGGCATCGGGGGTAACGGGAGCGAAGCCGATCGGTCAGCTCCCAGCCGTCCATTCCCGGCAGCCTCAGATCCAGCACCATGAGATCCAGATCGACATCGTGTGGCAGGGCCAGCGCCTGCTCCGCATCGGCCAGGCCGATCACGCTGCAGCCCGCGCGATAGAAATAGGCGGTCAGCAAACCCAGCTGGTCGGGTTCGTCGTCGACGATCAGGACGGTCGGCACGGGTGCCCGATCCGCCACCGGCGGGCTGTCGATGCTCATCCGAACACCTCGCCGCCGGGCCGCGCGCCCTGCAGCGCGGTGGCGGCCCCGGCCGCCACCCTCGGTCCGGACGTGTCCCGGATGACCTCCAGTGGCTCGCAGCTGCGGCCACCGCCGAACCGCGACCAGTACCTGGCGGTGGCCAGCACGAAGTCCGGTTCGAGGTAGTCGCGGATCCCGGCCTGAGTGGTGAAGCAGTCCAGCAGCGCCAGTTTGACGTCGGTGAAACCGTCGATCGGGACGAACCTGTTCGGTCGGAAATCCACTGTGGCCGAAGGGCTCTGGTAGCAGGCGAAGGTCGGGACCCGGCGGGTGGCCACCGACGCGGCCTGGTGCACGGCGCGGTGATCCTGGTGCCGGTCGTGCGGCGTATGGGTGTAGACAACCGACGGCGCCACCTCGCTGACGACGTTCTCGATGATCGACACGGTCGGGTCGGCGGGACTGATCCTGGTGTCCACCAGATCTTCCAGGAAGAGCCGGGCGCCCAGGATCTCCGCCGCCGCCAGCGACTCGTCCTGCCGTTGGTCGGCCACACCCCCACGGGCGCCGCGTGACATGGTCAGGACCACCACCGCGTCACCCGCCGCCCGGTGTACGGCGAGCAGACCGCCGACCCCGATCTCCACGTCGTCCGGGTGCGCCCCGATGGCCAGTATCGTGCCGCCGGCCGCCGCCGTACGCCGGTCGCGCCCGCGCTGTGCCAGTTCGGTGATGGCGGAAACCAGTTTGGCCGCTGCGATGGGCTTGACCAGGAACTCGTCTGCCTGAGAGCGCAGCGCGCTCACCGCGTAGTCGACCGAGGCGTGAGCCGTCATGACGACGACCGGGAGCAGCGGCGTCACCTCCCGCGCACGGGCCGCCAATTCCAGGCCGGACGATCCCGGGAGTTCGATATCGGTGAGCAGCACGTCGATCTCGACGCGGCGCAGGATGTCGGACGCCAGGTCGGCATCGGCGACCACGTCGACCCGCATGCCCGCCTTCTTGACCAGCACCAGACGCAGGTACTCGGCCACATCGGGGTCGTCCTCCACCACCAGGACGTGAAAGATGTCGGCCATCGTGCGCTCCCCCCATGGGCCGCCGCCGCGCGCGGTCACTCGGCGGTGAACCCGGCCAGCGGGCCCGGTGCCGGCATGTTCACCTTCCGCAATACTACTGCCACGGAACGTAGTAGTTCGCGTTGTGTCGTCGCGATCACCGGCATTGGTGTCTGGTTGCCCTGAATGGCGCCACGGCGTGGCGCCGTAACGACAACGAACCCTGGCCTGTGCCGAGGTTTGTCGGGACCAATGGCACCCCACTTGCGACCAAGGCCCGTGCCACGTCACCTCGGTACCGGCTTTGATTGATCATGAGGATCTACGGGTCAGGGGTCGGCGAAATACGGAGCCAGCAATGAAACATCACGCCGCGGTGGGTCACCGGATGATCACCGACATGGTCCTGCTCGGCGGCGACCGTGTTTCGCCGGTGCACGCCGAGCTTCGCTACTACCGCAAGGACCCGCTCGCGGTCCAGCTGCGGCTGTCGATCGGCCGGAGCCCGACCGTCCTTTGGGTCTTCAGCAGGGATTTGCTGATGACGGGCCTGCGGCGGCCCAGCGGCGTCGGCGACGTACGGCTCTGTCCCACCCACGACACGATGATCATCGAGCTCCGTTCGGTCGCCGGGAAAGCTGTTCTGCTGGCCTATCTCCCCGATGTCGCGAGTTTCCTGGACCACACGGTGTCATTCGTCCCGGTCGGCTCGGAGACCGCGCTTGACGACATCGACGGCGAACTGATCGAGCTCGGTCACGCGTGAGGGAAAGGAACCTGCCATGTGTCTGACGTTGGCCAACGCCGCAGCGGTGCTGGATCACCTGAACCCGGCACCACCGACCCGCGGCTACACCCGGACCCGACACCACATCGGTCACCTCGGTCCCGGCGATCTGTGGCGACCGGTGGAGGGCGAACACCCGCGCACGGTGACCGGCGTGCACCGTCGCCACGACCGGATCATCCTTGCAGACCAGCAGGGTGTCGCGTTCGCCTACTCGTCGGCCTCGGTGATCTCGACCGCGGTCCGCGATCCGCTACCAGTAAGCCGGCGTTGACCTCGAGCACCCGATCGGGTGACGCCCCGGCTCATTGCTGGAGTGCCGCGACCGCGGTGTGTGCCAGCAACCGGACACCCGCAGCCACCGCGCGCTCGTCGACCACGAAGTGCGAGGAGTGCAGGTCGACCCGCGGACTCACCCCGTCCCACACACCCAGCCGGGCCAGCGATCCGGGCACCCGCTCCAGGAACACCGCGAAGTCCTCGGCTCCGGTGGACTGCTCGGCCAGCCGTACCGCATCCGCACCCAGCGCGCGATGCGCGGCCGTACGCATCAACTCGGTGGACTGGATCTCGTTGTCCACCGGGGGCACCCCGCGCCGGTAGGTCAGCTCGAACCTCGCCCGGGTGGGGGCCAGCAGTTCGGCGACCAGATCGCGCACCAGCGGCTCGGCGAGGTCCCAGGACCGGCGGTCCATCATCCGTAGCGTGCCGCGCAACGCGCCGTCGCGGGGGATCGCATTCGCCGCCTCACCGGAACGCACCGCACCCCAGACCATCACGGCGGCAGCCCGCGGATCCAGCCGTCGGCTGAGCAGGGCGGGCAGCCCGATGATCACCGTGCCGATCGCGTACACCAGGTCGGTGGTCAGGTGCGGGCGGGAGGTGTGGCCGCCGGGCCCGGAGATCCGCAGCTCGACCACGTCCGAGGTCGACGTGATGGCTCCGTCCTTCAGCCCGACCAGGCCGGCCTCGAGCCGCGGATCGCAGTGCACCGCGAACAATCGGGTGAGCCCGTCCAGCCCGCCGGCCGCGATGACGTCATGCGAGCCACCGGGAAACACCTCCTCCGCCGGCTGGAAGATCAACCGCACCCGGCCGCCGAGACGCTCCCCCGCACGGTGCAGCGCCCGCGCCGCCCCGAGCAGCACCGTCAGGTGCACGTCGTGCCCGCAGGCGTGCGAGACGTTCGGCAGCGTCGACGAGTACGGCAATCCGGTCGCCTCCGCGATCGGCAGCCCGTCGATGTCGGCTCGCAGGCCGATCAACTGCCCTCCCGACCCGATCTCTCCGATCACCCCCGTGCCGCCCGGCATCAACCTGGCGTCGATGCCGTCGGCACGCAGGATGCGCAGGATGAGCGCGCTGGTGGCCGACTCGTTGCGTCCGAGCTCGGGATGGGCGTGCACCCGGCGGCGCAGTTCGATCAACTCGCCCAGGTCCGAGCGCAGCGCCTGGTCCAACCACAGCGGGCCCTGCCCGTCACCGGGATCCGTGACCTGGTCGGCCTGCGGAACGACCGGCCAACTCGACTCGGGCACGCTCATCGCCATCCGCGCTCGTCCGCCTCCGTTCGGCGCCGCTTCCGGTGCGCCTCGGGTGGGCGGGCGCCCGACCAGCCTAGACGGGCGCTCGCGGGCGGCTGCTCGCCGTCGCGCTCTACCGTCGGGTGGCTCGGCGCCGGACCGCCAGCAGCACCAGGGTGCCCGCCGCCATCAGGCCGAAGGCCCAGGCGACGTACTCCCCGACCGGCACACCGGTGTCCGGCAACGGTGTCGGCGTGGCTGACGACCCCGGCGATCCCGGCGGCGCCGGCGGAACTGGCGGCGTCGGCGATGGCACCGGCACGGCGACCTGGTGGTCAACCGTGCACACCCCGCATTCGCCGCCCGGGGACGCAGGATCGGCACCGTTGACGATGACCACGCCGTCCAGATCCGGCCGAACGGTTGCCTGATAACTGACGTCGACCGCGCCGCCGACCGGGATCTCGGGGACCGCCCAGGTCAGGTCCGTGCCGGACAGGCTGAGCCCATCGGCCAGCGGTTCGGTGAGCGTGGAGTAGCTCAGCACCTTGCTGAGGTCGTCGGTGACGATTGCACCGATCACCGCAACGCCGGCCTGGTGGGTGGCGGTGAGCTGATAGGTGATGGTCGTCCCGGGTGGCACCACCTCGCCGGACGGCGGATCGGCCGACTTGGTGAGCAACCAGGTCCCCGGGATGGCCGTGTTGGTGATCGTGCACGTCGCGTTCTCGCCCGCGCCGAGGGTGAGCGTGCCGGCTGCCTGCTGCCCGCCGTCACAGCTCCACTCTCCGGCCGAGTAACCCGACGGACCGGACTCGCCCAGGGAGTAGTTCCCGACCCGGACGACCGCGCCGGTCACCGACGGATCACCGGTCGAGCCGCTGATCGGCGTCGGGCCGTCCGCGGTCAACGTCCAGTCGCTCGGCGCGGTGGTGACGCCGGTGGTCCCGTTGTCGACCAGCTTGACCAGCGTCAGCGTCGGCGGCACCGCGGTGTTGGTGATGGTGCAGGTCACCCTTGCGCCGGCACCCGCCACCGGCACCGTGTTCCCTGCCGGCTGAGCCCCGATGCAGCTCCAGCCCCCTGCGATGTAGCCGCCCGGCCCCGCCTCCTCGCCCAGGGCGTACACCCCGGTGAGCACGGGCACGGCGGTGACCGACGGATCTCCCGACGGCCCGCTGAGCGGCGTCGGACCGGCCGCGGTCAACGTCCAGTCGGTGGGCGCGGCGCTGGCTCCGGAGTCGCCGTTGTCGACCACCTTGACCATCGTCAGGGTCGGCGGGATCGCCGTGTTGATGATCGTGCAGGTGGCGTTCTGTCCCTCGGCCAGGGTGATGGTGCCGTCGGCCTGCTCGCCGCCGACACACGTCCAGTCACCCGCGGCGTAGCCGGGCGGGCCGGACTCGTCCAGCGTGTACGCGCCGACCTGGACGGCGGCGGCGGTCACGCTCGGGTCACCGGTCGCACCGCTGATCGGCGTCGGCCCGTCGGCGCTCAGCGTCCACTCCGTCGGGGTGGCAGTGCCCCCGGAGTTCCCGTTGTCGACGGTCTTGACCAGGGTCAACTTCGGTGAGACGGCCGTGTTGGTGATCTTGCAGATCACCGCGCCACCCGACGGCACCTGGACGGTGGCGTCGGTGACGACGCCGCCCTCGCAGACCCACCGCCCCGGATCGAACCCGGACGGTCCCGCCTCGGTGAGGTCGTAGGACCCGGCGAAAACGCTCACCTGTCGGACGCCGCCCTGCGAGTCCGGATCACCGTTGCCGGACACCGGGTCCTGGCCGGAGATCCCGTTGGGTACCGCGGTCAGCGTCCAGTCGGCGGGCACCTTGCCCGATCCGGCCGCGGCCGGGTCGACGACCTTCTGGAGGGTCAACGTGGCTGGCTTGTCGGTGTTGGTCATCGTGCAGGTAGCCGCGTCACCGACGTGCAGTTGCACGCTCGTCCGATCCGAGCCTGATGCACCGGTGCACGACCACGCCGATCCGTCGTATCCACCGGGGCCACCGGATTCGCTCAGGTTGTAGGAGCCCACCGGGACGACGGCACCGGTGATCGACTGATCGCCTGAATGGCCGGTGATCGTGACGTCGTCCGCCGCGGTGAGGAACCAGTCCGTGGGCACTGCCGTGCCGCCCGAGGTGTTGTGAACCTGTTTGACCAGGGTGAGCGTCGGCGGGATGGCGGTGTTGGTGATCGTGCAGGTGACGTCGCCACCGAGCGGCACGTTGACGATCCCGCCGGTCACCGTTGCCCCGGCGCAGGCCCAACCACTTTCGTTGTACCCGCCCGGGCCTTTCGCCTCGGCGAGTTGATAGGAGCCGGGCAGCACTTCGGCGGCGGTGATCGAGGGATCACCGGAGGCGCCTTGCAGTTTCGTCGGACCGTCCGCACTCAGCGTCCAGTCCCTGGGCCCGGCGGTTCCGCCGGTGTTCCCGTTGTCGACCGCCTTCACCAGCGTGAGCTTCGCGGGCCGGTCGACGTTGGTGAACGTGCACACCGCGGAGTCGCCCGGCTGCAAGGTCAACGGGCCGTTGACGTCACGCTCGACGCCCTCGACCTCGCACACGAGGGAGTCCAGCGCATACCCCGCCGGTCCGGCGGATTCGGTCAGGTCGTACGCCTGGTCCGGCCGGACGTTGACGGTCGCTCCGGCCGTCGAGCCGGCGACGGACTGGGTCGGCGCACCCCCCGGGTTGGGATCGACCGGGGTGGCGGTCAGCTCCCAGTCGGCCGGCGCCGCGGTCCCGCCGTGCTCGTCGACCACGTCCTTGATCATCGTCAACGATGCCGTCGCGTTGACGGCGACGCAGCTCACCCAGGTCCCCAGCGGCACGGTGACTGTTCCGTTCAGGCCGTCGGTCAGACCCGGCACGTCGGTGATGCCGTCCCGATCCACCTCCACACAGATCCAGCTACCCGTCGAGCCCGGACTGAGGTCCGCTCCGGGCAACGTCTGCTGCTGATAATTCGGGTCGCCTCCGGATTCGCTGAGCGAGTACGACGCGTCCGGCGTGACGTCCGCGGTCACCCCACTGGATCCGGAAGGGCCGGGCAGTGTGCCCTCACCCCCGGTCGCGGTCAGCGTCCACGAAGTGGGGTTTGCGTCACCGAAGTGGACCGCTTTTACCAACGTCAACTTGGTTTGGCAGGTGACCACGTTGGTGATGGTGTAGGTATTGGCACCGGGTTGTAGCTCGGCGGGGTAGGCCGGATCAACCGGCGCCGACACCACCTGCCCATTCGCCTCGGTGACCCGGGCGCTGTCCAACGAGCACTGCCGCAGACCGCTGACCCCGTGGATGACGTCGACGTGCTCGGTGATGTTCATGATCGACCCCGCCTGGAGATCCACCCGTTCCTCACCCCAGGGCTGCTCGGTCCCGTCCAACACCAACCCGGCAGCCAGATACTCGGGCTGCGAACCGTCCGGAAAGGTCTCGCCGTTGACAATCCATGACTTGTCGACGACCACCGACGCCAGCGGGTCCGGTGCTCGGTTGTAGACCACACAACTGATCGGGTGGTTGTCCTCGCCGACGACCGTGAATCCGGTGGCGCCGACGTCGTCGACGCTCACCGAATCCCCGGTGTCCAAGCGCTGGCAAACCGCGTTCCGGCCGCCGACCGGGACCAGAGCGAAGCCCGGCTGTTGGGTCTCCGCGATCTCCACCGATGCGGTGCTGGTGCCGGCAGGGAAGTCGAGATCGAAATTGAGCGCACCCGTACCCACCTCGGTCTGACCGCTCGTGGGATTGATGACCACACCGGGCGTACGGCTCGACGCGGCGATGTCCCATCCCCCGGCCGGAGTGGCACCTTCGATGCTGCCCGGCGGAGCGGTGTTGGGGACTACCTGTTTGACCACCGTGATCGAGCCGACGCAGTTGCCGAGCGCGAGCGCGCGTAACGCATCTCCCGCCTCCTGATAGTTGGTGGTCTGGTAGTAATCGCCGTTCTTGACCGGCCCGGAGATCGCCACCAGGTTGTCCGGGCTGCCGCTGACGCCGTCACCCACCCCGACCGCGATCACCCTGGTGTTCCGCGCCTTGATCGAGTTGGCCGAGAAGATCCCGTCCTCCACCTCGTGGAATCGCGTGAAATTGCCAGGGCCCTCTTGGTTGCCGTAGAAGGTCGGGTTGCCGTCGGTGATCACCACCGCCACATCGAAGGTCGCCGGATCTTGGGCCACCTGGAAGAACCCGCGATCCCAGTTGGTTCCGCCGCCCGAGGTGAGGCCATCGATCCAGCCGTTGACCTGATCGGCGCCATCCTGGGTAGACACCGGGGTCAGCGGCCGGTTCTTGTTGTTGGTGGTGTTGGCCGGGGCAGTGGAGCTGAAGGTGAACAACGCCAGCTCCGACGGCGTGCCGACGAGCGAGTTGGTGAAGGTTTTCGCAGCCGCCTTGAGATTGGGCAGATCGCTGCCGACGGAACCGGAGACGTCCAGCACCAGCGCCACTCGCAGGCCGCATCGGGCCGACAGCACCGGATCGGTGCGCGAGGTCTGCCAGATGCCACCGGAGGCCTGCCGGTTGGTGTTGCCGCCGGCCAGCATGAAGCTGGCGCCCGGACCGCTGGAACTGTAGGTGTTGCCGGCGCGCAACTGGGTGCCGGTGCGGAACTGATAGGCCGTGGAGGCGAGGCTGTTGGAAGGTCCGGTGACCAGGCTGGGGTTGACGAACCATCCAGCGGGTGCGCCGGTCTGCTTGACCCAGAACCGTTGGTCGCGGTTGGCGCCGCCGGACTGGGTGTTGGGGACCACGAACGAGCAGTCGCCTGCGGCATCGGACACACAGGTGGCCCAGCCGTCGGGCAGCGGCGTTGGATTGGGCGCGGACGAACCACCGTACAGCTGCAGGGTGACCCCGGCCAGTCGGCCCACCTCGCTTTGGGTCGGCCGATCCCCGCCGGTCGCCACGGTGATCACTGCGGTGGTGTTGGTGGGCGGGGGCACATCGGCCGCGGCGGTGGGGAGCGGCCCGGCCCAGACAAGGGCCGCGATCATCGCGCTGACCGCCCCAGCCGCCATACCGCGGCGTAACCGGCCTCGGCGACCCCGCGTCGCACTCTGTCCGGAACTCACCCTCGCGGATTCATCCGGCTGCGATCGCGTTTGTGGCATATCGGTCACCCACTCTCCCCGGAACTGCATTGCTCTTTCGTCAATGCGACATCACTCACCCGCCGGCAAGCCAACAACCGCGACCAATCGGGTGATTTGTCGAGAATGATGTAAACACGACAGCAGGGCGCCACATCGGTGAAACCCCGAAGAATCCGCCGGTTTGTCAAACCGCACGAACCTGCTGGTCGGTGATCATGTGATTGGGTGAGGGCGCGGTCGGTCGGCCGAGATGGGAACCGGGTTCCTCGCATCGACGCGGGACACACGTGTTCTCCGTGCGCAGGAGGTACTCATGGGCGACGACATCGCAGCCGCGGTCTATACGCGCGAGCAGCGGCAGGCGTACCGGGCCAAGGTCCGCCGCTGCCTGGACGTCTTCGAGCGGATGCTGGTGGAGCACTCGTTCGACTTCGACCAGCCGATGACCGGGCTGGAGATCGAGCTGAACCTCGTCAACGACAAGTGGCAGCCGGCGATGGCCAACGCCGAGGTGCTCGAGGCGATCGCGGATCCCGACTTCCAGACCGAACTGGGCCGGTACAACATCGAGTTCAACGTCCGGCCACGCCCGCTGGCCCACGACTCGATGATCGAGCTGGAGCAGACACTGCGCGACTCCCTGGACCACGCGGAGTCCAAGGCGAACGAGATCGGGTCCGAGATCATCATGATCGGGATCCTGCCCACGTTGCGGACCGAGCATTTCGAGACCGAATGGATGAGCGCGAACCCGCGCTACCGGGCATTGGACGAGGCGGTCTTCGCTGCCCGCCGCGAGGATCTGGAGCTGGACATCCACGGGTCGGGCGCGGGTGCGGAATCGCTGCGGATGTACGCCGACACGATTGCCCCGGAGTCGGCGTGCACATCGGTGCAACTGCACCTGCAGGTCTCCCCCGCCGACTTCGCGGCCAGCTGGAATGCGGCCCAGGCCCTGGCCGGACCGCAACTGGCGCTGGGCGCGAATTCACCGTTCCTGTTCGGCCGGCAACTGTGGGCCGAAACCCGGACCGAGCTGTTCCTGCAGGCCACCGACACCCGATCGGCGGAGTTGCGGAACCAGGGTGTCCGGCCGCCGGTGTTCTTCGGGGAGCGCTGGATCACCTCGATCTTCGACCTGTTCGAGGAGAACGTGCGCTACTTCCCGGCGCTGCTGCCGGAGACGACGCAGGAGAACCCCGAGGAGGTGCTGGCGTCGGGGCGTGCGCCCCGGCTGCAGGAGTTGCGGCTGCACAACGGCACGGTCTACCGGTGGAACCGGCCGGTGTACGACGTGGTCGGCGGCCGCCCGCACCTGCGGGTGGAGAACCGGGTGCTGCCGGCCGGACCGACGGTGGTCGACGTGCTGGCCAACGCCGCCTTCTACTACGGCGCGCTGACCAGGCTGTCCGCCGAGGAGCGCCCGGTGTGGACGAAGATGTCGTTCGACGCGGCGCACACCAACTTCGTCTCCGGTGCCCGGCACGGCGTGGACGCGATGTTCTACTGGCCCGGCTTCGGCGAGGTCCCCTGGGACGAATTGCTGCTGCGGCATCTGCTGCCGCTCGCCGACGAGGGCCTGGCCGCCTGGGATGTGGCAGCGCCGGTGCGCGACCGGTTGCTGGGCATCGTCGCCGGCCGGTGCAAGACCCGGCGCAACGGGTCGTGGTGGCAGACAGAGACGGTGGCCGCGTTCGAGAACCGCGGACTGTCCAGGGACGACGCGCTCACCGAGATGCTCAAGCTGTACTCGGTGGGTATGCATTCCAACGAGCCGGTGCACACCTGGGACGTGCCGGACTGACCATGCAACCGACAGAGAGCGCCGTGATCGTGGCCATCCCCGAGGCAGAGGCTGCGGTGTCGAGGTGGCGACTGCGGCTGGACCCGTCCGCCGCACGGGGCGTCCCGGCCCACGTCACGCTGCTCTACCCGTTTGTCCGGCCGGACGCGATCGACGCCGCCGTGCTCGGGCGGCTCGCCTGCGCCATCGCCGAAGTCCCCGCCTTCGACGTCGGCCTGGAGCACACCGCCTGGTTCGGGGACAAGGTCGTGTGGCTCGCCCCACGACCGACTGAGCCGTTTCGCACCTTGACCACCCACGTGTGGCAACGCTTCCCGCAGTGCCCGCCGTATGACGGCGCTCACTCCGAGGTGATCCCACACCTGACCATCGGAGACGGCGCGCCGTTGACCGACCTGCAAGAGGCCGAGCGGGCCATCTCCGCTGACCTGCCGATCCGTGGGCGGGTGACGCACGCCAGGCTGATCTGCGGCTCCGCCGAGCCCGATTCCTGGCAGAGGATCAGCGAGTTCCCGCTCGGCTGAGTCTGCTACGTCGACCGCGAACGGTCGCGAGTGACGTCGTCCGTCACATTCGTCCCGTCTGGTCGCCGTGGAACCAGAGCTATACGGTCGAGAGATGGCTGCCCTCGATGAAGATGCGCCGTTCCTGCTCGGCGGTGCTGAGCCCCCCGGATCGGGATCGGCCGGCGAGGCGGGATGGGCCGGGCCCGCCACCGAGGACGACTGGCTGCATGCCGCGGCGGCCGTGCTGCGCCGGTCCGGGCGGCTGGTCGCGGACGCCCCGGACGCGGACGCGCCGGCGAAACTGACCCGGAAAACGCTGGAAGGCATCGCCATCCCCCCGTTGGGCACCGCATCCGCCGTGCCCGCGCACACGGCCGAGCCTGTTCCGGCGGCAACCGGAGCAGGCTGGGTGATTCGCGCCTTGGTCACCGACACCGATCCGGCTTCGGCGGCGGCCTCGGCGGTCGCCGATCTGGAGAACGGCGCGACCTCGCTGTGGCTGCCGGTGGGTGATGAAGGATTGGATCCCGGCGACCTGGCGTCCGTGCTGGACGGGGTCTACCTGGAGATGGCAGCGGTGGTGCTCCAGTCGCGCGGCGACCTCGGCGATCTCACTGTCGCCCGATCGTTCGAGGCTGTGCTGCGCGCCCGCGGGATCGCACCGGCACCGGGCACCAACCTGGGCGCCGACCCGATTCCGCGCGCCGGCCGGGGCACCGACCTGACCGCCGAGGTGATCGACATCGCCTCGCTGGCAACAGATCTGGGCGTCCGAGCGATGGTCGTCGACGGGACCGCGGCACACAACGCCGGAGCCGGCGACGTCGCCGAACTCGGTTACAGCCTGGCGGCCGGCGTCGGCTATCTGCGACTGCTCACCGACGCCGGGCTGAGCGTGCGAGATGCATTGCGGCTCATCGAGTTCCGGTATGCGGCGACCGACGAGCAGTTCGTCACCATCGCCAAGTTCCGGGCTGCCCGGACGCTGTGGCGTCGGGTGGCGGAACTGTCCGGCGCGGACCCGATCGATCGGACGCAGGTACAGCACGCAGTGACGTCCGGTCCGATGATGACGCGATACGACCCCTGGGTGAATCTGATGCGCACCACCGTGGCGGCCTTCTCCGCCGGAATCGGGGGGGCCGATGCGGTGACCGTGCTGCCGTTCGATGCGGCGATCGGCGTGCCGGAGGCGCTCGGTCGCCGGCTGGCCAGGAACATCTCGTCGCTGCTGATCTCGGAGGCGCACATCGCCGAGGTCGCCGATCCGGCAGGTGGTGCCTATGCGGTCGAGATGTTGACGGGTCGCATCGCGGAGGCTGCGTGGGCGGAGTTCGGGCGCATCGAGGACAGCGGCGGAATCCTGCAGGTGGTGGGGGATGGATCGCTGACGGCCCGCTGGGCGGAGGCGGCGCACGAGCGGCGGGTTCGCATCGCGCACCGGCGAATCCCGATCACCGGGGTGAGCGAGTTCCCGCACCGGGACGAGGTGCTCCCGGTCCGCAGGTCACCCTCGCCGCTCGGCAAGGCCAGGCGCTGGGCCGCGGAGTTCGAGGAATTGCGCGATCGTCCCGCCCCCGCGCCGGTGTTCCTGGCGACGCTGGGCCCGCTGGCCGCACACACCGCGCGGGCGTCGTTCGCGGCCAACCTGTTCACCGCCGGCGGCGTGGACACCATCACCGCAGGCGCCACGATCACGGTCGCCGACGTCGTCGCGGCCTATCGGCCCACCCAGGCCGCGGTTGCCTGCCTGGCCGGAACCGATTCTGCCTACGGCGATCTCGGCCCTGCGGTGATCGCCGGTCTGCGCGCGGCAGGCGCGCGGTGGGTGGTGCTGGCCGGGCGGCCAACCGGAAGCGCCGCGGACCTGGCGGATCTGATCGATGATCACGTCGCGATGGGCGACGACGTGCTGGGCTTCCTGCGGCGCACCCGCACACACCTCGAACCGGCCGGAGCGGCACGATGAGCATCCCCGAGAACTTCGCCGACCTGCCGCTGCACGGGGCAACAGAACCGGCACCGCACCCTGCGCCCGCTTCCCGCACCGAGCCGTGGCTCTCGCCGGAAGGCCTTGCGGTGCAACGGGTGTACACCGCCGCTGACATCGCCGCCCTGGACTCCCTCGATACTTACCCCGGTCTGCCGCCGTTCCTGCGCGGCCCGTACCCGACGATGTACACCACCCAGCCGTGGACGATCCGGCAGTACGCCGGGTTCTCGACGGCATCGGAGTCCAACGCGTTCTACCGGCGCAACCTGGCGGCGGGGCAGAAGGGCCTGTCGGTGGCGTTCGACCTGGCCACCCACCGCGGCTACGACTCCGATCACCCCAGGGTGGCCGGTGACGTCGGGATGGCCGGCGTGGCGATCGACTCGATCTACGACATGCGCGAGTTGTTCGATCGCATCCCGCTCGGTCAGATCAGCGTGTCCATGACGATGAACGGTGCGGTGCTGCCGGTGCTGGCGCTGTACGTGGTGGCCGCCGAGGAGCAGGGGGTGCCGCCGGAGAAACTGGCCGGGACCATCCAGAACGACATCCTCAAGGAGTTCATGGTCCGCAACACCTACATCTACCCGCCCGAGCCCTCGCTGCGGATCGTGTCCGACATCTTCGCCTACACCGCGGCGAAAATGCCGTCCTTCAACTCGATCTCGATTTCCGGTTACCACATGCAGGAAGCCGGGGCGACCGCCGACCTCGAGCTGGCGTACACGCTGGCCGACGGGGTGGACTACCTGCGCGCCGGACTGGGTGCCGGCCTGTCGATCGACCAATTCGCGCCCCGGCTGAGCTTCTTCTGGGCGATCGGCATGAACTTCTTCATGGAGGTCGCGAAACTGCGTGCGGCGCGGGCGTTGTGGTGTCGGCTCGTCGGTGATTTCCGTCCCGAGAACCCGAAATCGCTGTCCCTGCGCGCACATTGCCAGACCTCTGGTTGGTCGCTGACCGCCCAGGACCCATTCAACAACGTCGCGCGGACCTGCATCGAGGCGATGGCCGCAACCCAGGGACACACACAGTCGTTGCACACCAACGCCTTGGACGAGGCGATCGCGTTGCCGACCGATTTCTCCGCGCGGATCGCCCGCAACACCCAACTGTTGTTGCAGCAGGAGTCCGGCACCACGGCCATCATCGATCCGTGGGGCGGTTCGTATTACGTCGAGCGGCTCACCCACGATCTGGCCCGGCGCGCCTGGGAGCACATCACCGAGGTCGAACAGGCCGGCGGGATGGCCCGCGCGATCGAGGCGGGTATCCCGAAGATGCGGATCGAGGAAGCCGCCGCCCGCACCCAGGCCCGGATCGACGCCGGCGCCCAGGTCGTCATCGGTATCAACACCTTCTCGCTGACGGACGAGGAACCGCTGGACGTTCGCGCGGTCGACAACACCGCCGTCCGCGGCGCGCAGATCGCCAAGCTGGAGCGGTTGCGGGCCGAGCGCGACCCCGCGCAGGTGCTGCGAGCGCTGGATGCGTTGTCGCAGGCGGCCGCGCACTCCGGGTCCGGCTCGGCCGATCGCGCTCCGGACCCCGGCGACCTGTCGGGCAATCTGCTGGCGCTGGCGATCGACGCGGCGAGGGCCAAGGCCACCGTGGGGGAGATCTCCGACGCGCTGGAGAAGGTGTACGGCCGGCACACCGCGGTGGTCCGTACGATTTCCGGGGTGTACCGGTCCGAGGTGAACAAGGCAGGCGCGGCTCGTGCGACGGAATCCGTCGACGCCGTGCTCGCCGCCACCGCCGCCTTCGCCGAAGCGGAGGGGCGCCGGCCGCGCATCCTGATCGCCAAGATGGGTCAGGACGGGCACGACCGCGGACAGAAGGTCGTCGTCACCGCCTTTGCCGACCTCGGCTTCGACGTCGACGTCGGGCCGTTGTTCTCCACGCCCGCCGAGGTGGCGGGGCAGGCGGTGGACAACGACGTTCACGTCGTCGGAGTCAATTCACTGGCCGCCGGGCACCTGACCCTGGTGCCTGCGCTGCGGGACGCGCTGGCCGACCTCGGCCGGCCCGACATCCTGATCGTGGTCGGCGGCGTCATCCCGCCGGCAGACATCCCGGCGTTGCAGGAATCGGGGGCGGTCGCGGTGTTCGGGCCCGGCACGGTGATCGCCGAGGCTGCCCTGGACGTTCTCGACCGGCTCGCCGCGGCGCTGCACCACGCATGACGCAGCTGGCCGCCGACGTGCTCGCCGGCTCGCGTACCGCGCTGTCCCGGGCGATCACCCTGGTGGAATCGACCCGCGCCGATCACCGGCTCGCGGCCCGGGAGCTGCTGGCCGCGGCCGGGTGCCGCGCCGGCGGAGCGGTCAGAGTCGGGATCTCCGGAACTCCCGGCGTCGGGAAATCCACCTTCATCGAGTCGCTGGGCACCTCGTTGACGCGGGACGGTCACCGCGTCGGGGTGCTGGCGGTGGACCCGTCCAGCGTGCGGACCGGCGGGTCCGTGCTGGGCGACAAGACCCGGATGCCGACCCTGGCCGCCGATCCGCAGGCCTACATCAGGCCCTCCCCCACCGCCGGCACCCTCGGCGGCGTCGCCCGTGCCACCGCGCAGACCATCACGCTGCTCGAGGCCGGCGGCTTCGACGTCGTGCTGGTCGAGACCGTCGGAGTCGGCCAGTCCGAGACCACTGTCGCCGGTATGGTCGACACCTTTGTGTTGTTGGGTTTGGCGCGGGCCGGCGATCAATTGCAGGGCATCAAGAAAGGGGTCCTGGAGATCGCGGATGTCGTCGCGATCAACAAGGCCGACGGAGAGCACGCGACCGCGGCGAAGGCGGCGGCCCGCGAACTGGCCGGCGCGCTCCGGCTGGTGCACTCCGCGGGCGCGGGCTGGGTCCCTCCGGTGCTGACCTGCTCGGCGCTGACCGGCGACGGCGTCGCCCAGGTGTGGCAGACCGTCGGTCGGCACCGCGCGTATCTCGGCGAAGATGGCTTGGCGGACAAGCGATCCGCGCAGCAATGGGAGCTGACCTGGGCGCTGGTCCGGGACGAACTGGACCAGCGGCTGCGCCGGTCGGTCGAGGTGTCCCAAGCCGCCGACGCGCTGCGGGACGATGTGCTCACCGGCCGGCTGCCCGCCGCTTCCGCCGCCGACGCCATCCTCGCCGCCTTCGACGCCCCCTCCCCCCGCCCCGCGCATCCTCCCCTTGCCCGCGCGGATCAACTTCGCGGGCGCGGATGAACTGGTTGACTCGCGTCACACCATTCCCAAAACCCGCGAGTTGATCCGCGCGTGCGCAAACGACGGCGAGCAGAACCTCGCCGGATCGACGCGGGACGATTCGAGGTCGACGACCGGCCTGGCCACCACGAAAATGCCCGGGCCACGATGCGTTGTGGGTTGCCGCCGGTCCGCGGCGAATGGGCACGTCCACGACGATCAACGGGTCGGGACCGGACGGCACAACGCGAACCGACCGCGCCGGCCACAGGCACACTGGAGGCACCTCACGCCGTCCTGACAGCACCAGGAGGATTCGGTGACCGCACGTCGCACCAGCCGTTGGCGGGGACCGGCGTGGGTGGCGTGGCGTACCAGGAGAGCCCGCCGGGCGGGTGACGTCGGCGGCATCGTACGCAGCGTCGCGCGCGGCGCGGACACCGCCGTCGGGATCCGGGTCGGTCGCCAGCGCATCCTGCTGCTGCTCGACCCCGCGCTCGTCGGAGAACTTCTGGTCGAGCACGCCCCGATGACCACCAAGGGGCCCGGGGTTCAACTGACCCGGCAGATGCTCGGCAACGGGCTGCTGACCAGCGAGGGCAAGCCTCACGACCGCGCCCGGAAGCTGATCGCGCCGGCGTTCTCCCCGCGTCGGCTCGCCGGCTACACCGAGGCGTTCGCCGGACGCGCCCGCGCCCGCACGACGGGCTGGCGTGACGGCGAGACCCTCGATATCCATGACGAGATGGCATGTATCACCTTGGATATCGTTGGCCGGACGCTGCTGGGAATCGATCTGGTGGACCGCGCTCCGGCGATCCGCGGTTCGCTGGAGGCGGCGCTGCAGCGATTCGGCGACGTGGGCGGCGGCTCGCTGCTGATCGGTGGGGTGGGTCGTCGGCGCGGACTCGGCGGCCGCGGCAACCAGCGAGGGAAGAACGCGGCCGACAGCCCGCGGACGGCCGAGGCAGACGTGCACCGGGTGGTGGATCAGGTGATCGACGAACATCGACGCCGCGGCCAGTCCGACGATCGCCGGGACGTGGTGTCCGCGCTGCTGTCCGACGGTCAGGTCCGGGCGGGAATGTCCGATCAGGAGATCCACGACCACGTCATCACACTGATCATGGCCGGCCACGAGACCACCGCAAACGCCTTGACCTGGGCGCTGTTCCTGCTCGGCCGGCGCCCCGACGTGCAGGCTCGGCTGCACGCCGAGGTCGACCGGCTGCCCGCGGACGGACCGACATTCACGCAACTAACCCGACTGCCGTTCACCCGGGCGGTGATCAGCGAGGCCATGCGTCTGTATCCGCCGGCTTGGGTGCTGGGCCGCACCCTGGTCACTCCGCTGGACTTCGCCGGCTGGCGGGCACCGGCCGGCACCCTGGTCGGGGTCAGTCCGCTGCTGCTGCACCATGATTCGCGGTGGTTTGCCGACCCCCGGACGTTTGATCCGGATCGGTGGCTCGACGACCGGCGGAACTCGGTACCGCGGCACGCCTACCTTCCCTTCGGCACCGGCCCCCGCGCCTGCGTCGGCGAGCAGTTCGCCTGGGCCGAGGCGGTGACGGTGCTGGCGGTGATCGCCTCCGGGTGGGACGTCCAGACACCCGCCGGCCTGACTCCGAAGGCCCAATACCGCGTCACCCTGCGACCGAGTGGTGCTGTGCCGCTGCGGGTCTCGGCGCGAAATGCCGCACCCTGACCCGCACGGGAGGTCTCGACATCGGATACCCCAATCAATGTTGACGAGACTGAGTTGGACCAACTGGGGTGGGTTGCATGACGGTCTTCGTGAAACATCCATGATGCGAGGACTCATCACCAGGTTCGAACACGACACCCAGCAGATACTCGCCCTGTCGCGCCTGCTCGAACAGGTCGCGGGTGAGCGGGTGGTGATCTCCAAGGCCGGCACCCCATCGCCGAATTGGTGCCGCACCGTCAGCAGCCCGTCGTCATCGGTGGTCTAAGAGACCAGATCCGCTATTCCGACGCCGACTGGGACAGCGCCGACCCCGAGATGGCCGCGATGTTCTACGGCTCCGATGCTGCTTCTTGACAGCCAGGTCGCCATTTGGCTGCTCGACGATAATCCGCGTCTGGGTCCCCTGGCGCGACGGCGAATCGAAAACGCCCAGGCGGTCTACGTTTCCGCGGCGACGATGTGGGAGCTGACGATCAAGAAAATGCTCGGCAAGCTCGACCTTCCCGACGGATTCGAGGGCCCTCCTCGGCGGCCAGGGAATCACCTATCTGTCCGTCAGAACCGAGCACGCCGCCCGAATTGCCGATTTCCCCGAGCTCCTGCGCCAGGATCCTTTCGATCGCCTGCTCGTGGCACAGGCATCGCAGGAGCGGTTCGACCTGCTCACGGCCGATCGGGTGTCGCTCGCCAACCGATATCCATTCGTGGTGGACGCGGCGGTCTGACCAGGTCGATCCGCGTCCCGTGAGCTCACGGCTCGAACCGGTACCCCACCCCCGGCTCGGTGATCAGGTACCGCGGGTGCGCCGGGTCCGGCTCCAGCTTGCGTCGCAGCTGTGCGAGATATACTCGAAGGTAATGGGTTTCGGTCTCGTAGACCGGGCCCCAGACCTCGGTGAGCATCTGTTTCTGCGGCACCAGCTTTCCGCTGTGTCGCACGAGGAGCTCCAGCAGCGACCATTCAGTCGGAGTCAGCCGCACGGTCTCGCCGTCGCGCAGCACCCGATGCGCGCCCAGATCCACCGTGAAATCGTCGGTGACGACCTGGTTCACGTCCTCCGACGCGGGCGGCGCGCCCCGGCGCACGGCGGCGCGGACCCGGGCCAGCAGCTCGTCCATCCCGAACGGTTTGGTGACGTAGTCGTCGGCGCCGGCGTCCAACGCGTCCACCTTCTCACCGGATGTCGACCTCGCCGACAGCACGATCACCGGGACGGCGGACCACCCGCGGATTCCGGCCAGCACCTCGATCCCGTCCAGATCGGGTAGCCCCAGGTCCAGCACCACGACGGCCGGGTGGGTGCGGGCCACCTCGGTCAGCGCGGTCCGGCCGTCGTGCGCCAACTGGACCTCGTACCCGTGCGCCCGCAGGTTGATCGCCAGCGCACGGGCCAGCGGCCGATCGTCGTCCACGACCAACACCCGACTCATCCGACGCCTCCGTCGGGATCCGACGTCGACGAGCCCGCACCCGGGCCCGCAGTTTCGGCGACCGGCACCGTGACGATCATCGTCAGTCCCCCGCTGGGTGTGTCGTCCACCTCGACCGTCGCTCCCACCGCCTCGGCCAATCCGCGGGCGACCGCCAGCCCCAGGCCGACGCCCGCGCCTTGCGGGACGTCACCCAGCCGCTGGAACGGGGCGAACATCACGTCCCGCTCGTCGACGGGAACCCCGGGGCCGTGGTCCACCACGCGGATCTGCACTCGCCGACCCTGCTCGTCGGAGATCTCGCCCGCCAGCAGACGCACATTCGCGCCCTCCGGGGAGTGCCGAACCGCGTTCGCGGTGATGTTGGCGATCACCCGTTCCAGCAGGCCCGCGTCGGTGTCGATGAGCGGCAGATCGTCGCGGATGTCGTCACGGACGCGTTCGCCTGGAATGCCGATCAGCGCCTGGTGCACGACCTCGTCCACCGAACACGGCCGGCGCACCGGCGTCACCACGCCGGTCTGCAGCCGCGACAGGTCCAACAGGTTCGCCAGCAGCCCGTCCAACTGATCCGCGGCCGCGTCGGTTGCCGCCAGCAGCTCGGCCTGATCGGCCTCGGTCCAGCTGATGCTGCGATCACGCAGGCTGGAGACGGAGAACTTGATGGTGGCCAACGGGTTCCGCAGGTCGTGTGACAACGCCGCCAACACCGCTGTCCGCACCCTGTCCGCCTGCCGCAGTCGTTCACCCTGTTCTGCCTCACGGGTGAGGCGATCTCGTTCGACCGCCAGCACGGCCTGCGCGGCGAACACCTCGACCAACCGACGATCCGATGGCGGCAGTGGGCGGCCGTACATCGCCAGCATCCACCCGGATTCTTCTCCGCCTGTCGGCACCGCGACATCGGCCAGGTCCGGATTGACCATCGAAGAAGGGGGGCCATCGGCAGAAGGCGACCCGTCAGATGCCACCGACTCGACCTCCGCCCCCGCGTTGCCGACGATCCGGTACCCACCGGCCGACGTCTCGGCTCTTGACAGCAGCATGACCGATCTCATCTGGAAACCCACCCTGGCCTGTTCGAGGACGGCATGCACCGGGTCGGCCGAGTTGAGCACACCGGTGGCCACCGCCGCGATCAGCTGCGCCTCGGCCCGTCCTTGGGTGGCCTGTCTGGCGCGAATCGCACTGCGGTCGACGATGGACGCTACAGTCACCCCGACGACGACGAAAACCGCTATGGCGAAGGCATTCTCGGGTTGAGCGATGCTGATCGACCCGATCGGCGGGGTGAACAGCAGGTTGGCCAACAGGCCGGCGATCACTGCGCCGAGTGCGGCCTGCGCCACCCCGCCGATCAGCGCGTTGCCGAGCACCCCCAGCAGCAGGATCAGCAACACGGTGCTCAGCGTCATGGCGCCGCGGAACGGCAGCAGGGCCGCCGCCAAGGCGCCGGGCAGCAGCACGGCGGCGACCCAGGACCACCACCCGTTGGGGCCGGCCTCGGGACGCAGCCGCCGCCGGTGGGCTCGCGCAGTCCGCTGCTGGGTGACAACGTGCACATCGATATCGCCCGAGGCCTTGACGATCTCGTTCGCCGTGCTGGGCCGGAACAATTGCCCCAGGTGGCCGTGCCGGGACGCACCGACGATGATCTGGGTGGCATTCACCGACCGGGCGAATTCCAGCACGGTCGCGGCGACGTCGTCACCGACCACCAGGTGCAAACTGCCGCCGAGGTTCTCGGCCAGCAGACGTTGCCGTTCGATCTCTGACGCAGACGTCACTGCCGTGCCATCTGCCCTCACCACATGCACCGCGATCAACGACCGACCGGCGACCCGCCCTGCGACCCTGGCCCCCCGGCGCAGCAGCATCGCGCCCTCCGGTCGACCGGTCAACGCCACCACGATCCGGTCCCGGGCAGCCCAGGTGCCCTTGATGCCGTGCTGGGCGCGGTACCGGTCCAGCCCCTCCTCGACCCGGTCGGCGACCCAGAGCAGCGCCAACTCCCGCAACGCGGTGAGGTTGCCCTCC
>JADGOY010000053.1 GCA_017882715.1 Nakamurella sp.
TGAGGAGCGACCAGGCAGTGACATTGACTTCTTGGTCGAATTCGAGGCATCGAGTTCGCTCTTTGATCTCCTCCACGTCAAGGATGATCTCGAGGCGCTATTGGGTTCGCCCGTTGATGTTGTTTCGATGGGTGCGCTGAAGGATCGCGACCAGGACATTCGGTCCGAAGCGATTCCATTGTGAGTCGCTCCGACGAACTTCGGTTGGGTGACATCCTCGAAGCGGCTCGTCTCATTGAGCAACTCTCCTTGCGTGGCTTTGAGGCGTTTGGCGAGGATCCAGCGCTCAAGCCCGCAATGGAGCGTCTGTTGGAGATCATTGGCGAGGCAGCCGGATCGTTGAGTGAGGAATTCCGCGCAAACCATGCGGATGTCGCTTGGACTGACATCCGGCGCCTGCGGATTGTGCTTGCTCATCATTACCATCGTGTGGACCCCGAACAAGTGTGGACGATGGCGACCGTCGACATTCCCCGAATGGTGGCCGACCTCCGTGATCCCGAGGACTGACGTCGAACCGCGGCCCGGCCCCGGTTGGTGCGGGAACCTGGCCCCTGTAAATTTGACACATGGACGTTTCGGTCAGCACCTTGCTGGCGGAGTTGTCGAGCTGGATCGATCGTGCCCGCGCCGGGGAAGAGATCGTCATCACGCCCGTGGCATCGCGGTCGCTCGGCTGCTCCCTATTGACACGGCGCCGTCGCTGGACCAACTGACACAGCCTGGCGTGCTGAGCGAGCCGCGCGGCGAGCGACCGGCCGCGCGTGGTGCCGTTCGGGTCCGTGCCAGTGGGTCAGTCTCGGATCTGGTGGGCGAGCAGCGTCGCTGACACCAATGGCCATCGTGTATTTCGAAAGCAGCGCGTTCGTCAAATTGGTGGTCGAGGAGGACGGACGCGACTCGCGGCTGCCCTTTGGGACGGCTGCGATGCCGCATTGTCCAGCCGTTTGGCTTATCCCGAGGTACGCAATGCGCTGGCCGCTGGCGAACGTGCCGACCGGCTTCGCCCCGAGGATCGGCTGCGGGCCGAGGAGTCCCGGGAGGGTATCGGGCCGCAACACGCGCCGTCGCGTTGACCGATGCGATTATGCCCATGCTGGCGACTTGGCAGGTCAGCTGGCGCTGCGCGGAGCCGAGGCGGTGCACCTCGCCAGCCTGCTCGCCGTCGGCGCCGCTGACGTGCTGTTTGCGGTCTGGGATCAGCGACTGCGAGCCGGAGCGGAAGCCCAGGGGCGTGGTGTTGGCACCGCCGGCGTAGTCGGCAGGAGACGTGAGCCGGAAGAATGGCGAAAATCGGTGTGGGTGCGCTCCACAAACCGAGGTGCCGACCAATCTCGGGGAGATCACGATCCAGCGTCTGCCAGAGGATGTGGTGATCAATCCGGTGGTACTCCTGTGAGGTCAGGTTCCTGGCACCTCTGATGCTTCGCCAGGGCAGCTGAGGATGCGCCTGCCTGAAGCTCTCGGGGAGACGGCTGACAGCCTCACCGACCCTGGATACGATCGCTTCCCCGGCGAGCCTGAGGGTGATGTCCGCGTCAAAGGCCGCGCGGGTTCTCGACGTGACTTCCCCTGCCATGTCGATGAAATCGGCCAGGTCCCGCAGCGTTCTGGCAAGTCGTTCCCGGTCAATGTCGGCGTCTTCGTGCTCAATGTGACCGCCGGATTCGTCCTTTGCTCCTGTCTCGATCAAAGAGGACGCGCCTCGGCGCGGATGTGGTCGTCCCGCGTAGCAAGCCACCGACGTGATGCGGGGCCAGCAGCTCTTCGAGATCTTCCAGCAGCCCCCCAACGTCGAACAGTGAGGCGCCGTCAGCGAAGTCGACCAACAGGTCGATGTCGCTGTCGAAAGTGTCCTCTCCGCGTGCCACCGATCCGAAGACCCGAACGCCCGGTGCTCGATGCTGCGCGAGGAGCGCGATCTGGCGAGTTCAGCCTGCGTGATGTCCAGCTGCTTTCGCGATGCCGCAGAGAATCGCCCGGGCCATGCCGCCAGTATGTCTCGTATATAACGCAGCGACTTCCGCGTCCGGCAATCGTGGAACTTCGTGATCATCGCGCATCCGCTCCTGGGGGCTCGCTCTGGTGCCGATGGGTCGGGCTGCGGAACATTGCAGGCATGGCCTATGACCAGGAGCTGGCGGATCGGGTCCGCGAACACGTCGAACAGGAGAAGGGCTCACCGAAAAGCGGATGTTCCGCGGCCTCGCCTTCTTGATCAAACGGCAATATTGCGGTGAGCGCCAGTAGTAAGGGAGGCCTGCTATTGCGGGTCGACCCGGCTGACACCGAGCGTCTGCGGCGGGAGCCGCGGGCGCGACCGTTCGAGATGCGCGGACGCGAGATGAACGGCTGGCTGCACATCGACGCCGACGCATCGGTGCCCGACGACGAGTTGGCGCATTGGATCCGCCTCGGTGTCACCTACGCCAAGTCGTTTGCCGCCCAAATAGGCGCAAATGGAGCCTGCATGTAAAATGCATGCATGGTTGCCCTACAGATCCGTGACGTCCCCGACGAGGTACGGGACAAGCTCGCCGAACTAGCCCGCGTGCGCGGGCAATCGATGCAAGCGTTTCTGCTGTCGTTGGTGATCGATGAGGCGCGACGCTCGGCCAACGCTGCTCTGCTGGAGCGCTTCTCGGAACGAACGGATGGGTCACGCCTGTCGCCGGCTGAGATTGTCAAAACGCTGGAGGAGGCCAGATCCGAGCGAGACGCTCAACTCGCCGAGCGCTTCCGAGCCAGCAACCGCCAGACGTGATCATCATTGACGCGTCCGCACTGGCGAATGCCCTGACGGATGACGGTCCGGTCGGGCAGATCAGTCGAGCCGAGCTTGCCCGCGACGTGCACTGGGCGGCACCGGAACACCTGATCGTCGAGACGTTCTCGGCCATCCGGGGCCGATACCTGGGCAGCAGAATCACGGAGTCTCGCTGTGTGGATGCGCTCGACGCCTTGGGCTCGGCGACCATCGAGCTGGTGAGCACGATCGCTCTGCTGCCCAGGATGTGGGAACTGCGCGCGAACGTCAGCGGGTACGACGCCGCGTACGTTGCGGCGGCTGAAAGCCTCGATTGCCCCCTGCTCACCAGCGACGCCCGCCTCGCGCGGGTGAGCGGCCTAAGGTGCGCCGTCCGACTGGCAATCCCTGCCACGTGATCGAATCCCATGACCGCGGGCCGTAGGTCACATCGAGTCAACCGCGGTCGTGAGGGAACTAGGCTAGACCGCTCACCAGGGTGCCGGCCACCTTCCGCGAGGGTGTGCTGCGCTCCGATGATTGGGACGCCGACGCATTCCTTATCACTGTGAAGAAATCCGTCACGACTTCTCGCCGACCACCGTGTACCGCGACCACGCGATCAGTCCCAGCTCTTCCACTGGGAATCCCAATCGACGACGTCGGTGGATTCACCCACCGGGCAGCGCCATCTGAATCATGAGCAGTCGGGATCGGCCATGCTGCTGTTCGTTCGTTACCAGAAGACGAACGAAATGGGTACCGAGCCCTACATGTTCCGCGGGCCGGCCACCTAACTCAGCCACACCGGTGATCGACCGATCGCGATCACCTAGCGGCTCGAGCAGGCCATGCCGTTGGCTATGTTCGCGGCGGCCAGGGTAGCAGCGGGTTAGGCGGGCCGAGTCAGGGCACGGAAGGTAATCTCCAGCCCGGGATCCGACCGGTTACAGGCGCCGCTGCCACCCGATCTTGCCGGCAATGACCCGGTAGCCCAGCGTTTCGTTGATCTGGATCATGTGGGCGTTGGACGCGGCGTTCCAGGTGTCGAGCCTGTGCAGCTGCGGCTCGGAATCTCTTAGCCAGCCGAGCATCTCGGCCTTGAGGAGCAGACCGAGCCGATTGCCACGATGGCTGCGGACCACGCTGGTGTCCAGCTGCCACGCCTGCCAGGGTTGCTGCGCGGCGATGCCGACCATCGTGTGACCAGCCAATTCTCCGGTCGCCCGATGCCGTGCGACGAGCCGATAGTTCCGCCGCTCGTACGCTTCCTGGGCCGCCTCGAACGCGCGGATGCGGTCCGGGCTGAACGCCTCGTCCTCGAGGTCGAGATCGTCGGTCGGCGCGTCGTTGATGGCCTCGGTCATCCGGGCGACGGCGTCGAGAAGCTGACTCGGCACCGCGCCGCGAAGGCGCAGCAACTCATACTCCCGCGCATGCTGCCGGGCGTCCGCGACGAGGTCGGCGATCCGATTGTGGTCGACGGCCGTGAGGTCCTGTCGCCGCATGACATCTTCGCTGGCGCGATCCAAGCCGACCGACTTGGCAAACGGAACTCCGGCCGAGCCGCTCCAGCAGCCCGCCACCACCAAGGTGCGGCCGTCGGCGCGAATGCGATCGACCCCGGCCGCGAACAGCTGCTCGCCAACACCTTTGCGTCGCGACGCCGGATCGACTGTGACGAAGACATCGCCGAGGTGGGTGTTGTCGCGCGTCGGCATCGAGACTCCGAAGACCGCGACCACGGTGCCGCTCGCATTCCGTGCGACGGCCGTAGGGGCGGGGTCGCCGTCCCGCCCGTGCCGCAGGCCCGCGACGAAGTCGCTGACCGTCGAGTTCAGCTGGTGCGGGCAGTCGATGATCCGCGCCGCCTCCACCACGGCGACCGCGCTCGCCACATCGGCGACGTCCGAGTGGGCCGGATCGATCCAGGAAATGTCCATGACGTCAGCCCAGCACCTCAACGAACCGTTGCGCGAGCGGTTTTCCAGCCGCGACGCGCCCTCGACCGCCGCGGGTCGGCGGAGGGTGATTGCTGGTGCCCGCCCGGCCTACAGCACCGGTTCAGGGTCGCGAAGCTGTCGCAGCGCACGCGACGGCGGTTGGCGTCGCGGTTCGGGTGAAGGCATTCGGTGTGGCTGAGGCAGCGAGTCGATGAAGGCTTGATTGTCGCAGACAGGGCGGGCGGGTGATCGGTGATGGATCGGGTGAGGGTCTGCAGAAGTCGCTTCCCCGCTACCAGGTGAGCCGAACTTTCATCCCCGGCCGGCTGCCGGGTTCGGCTCGGGCATGTTCGAATGCATGTCGAGATCGACGGGGGCACCCTTGACGAACCGATGCAGCGACAGCTTGTGGACAGGTTCGTCTTGCTCGGCTGGAACCCTCAGACGACGCCTTCCGCAGCTGTTGGACGGACTCGCTGCCCGCCATGGGCGGAAGCCATTCGCCCTGGCAGCGGACCGGGTGATCCTCGCGGCGAGATGGTGTTTGGTCTTGAGCCCCCGCCAGTTTGTTTGATCGCGGCGCCGCTCGCTGACGTGCGCGCTCGACGCGCATTCTGAGTTCGGTTCGGACGGTGGTGGTCGAGGTGCTATCGCCGGGCACCGCGCGGATCGACCGCGTGATCAAGTTCTCGCGGTACGCCGAGGGGCGGCATCGGCCAGTATTGGATCGTCGACCCGCGAGTTCCCTCTGTCCAGGTGTTCAATTGTCCAGGCGTTCAGTTTTGTGGAGGGGCGTTCGTCCTGGTCGCCGCGGGTGCCGGGCGTGCGCCCGTTTCGGTGACCGACCCCCTTGCGGTGACCGTGATCCCGCAGGACCTCGTCGACAAGTGAGGCCCGCCGGGCGGCGAGTGGTCCGCAGGTCCCGTTGACCCACGACGACCAGCGCGCCGGCGCCATTGCGCAACCAGCCGATCTACGAATTCCATTTAGGAGACGGCTGCGGCCTGAATTCGGTCCAATGCCACCCTCGGGCGACCTTCCGCGGTCAGACCGGGCTCCCCGGGACCCCAGGGCGACGTCCTCGATAGGACTGCAAAGGATTGCGAGTCAGCGACTCAATTGTGCATGTACTGCATGCATGGGTTCCTCTTGCAGATCCGGGACGTTCCTGACGAGGTGCGGGACAGACTGGCGGAGCTGGCGCGCGCCCGGACAGTCGATGCAGGCGTTCCTGCTGTCGCTGGTGGAGAGCGAGGCGCGCCGCTCGACGAAACATCGCCCTACTGGAGCGCTTCACGACGCGCGGCGATGGCTCCCGACTGACCCTGCGCAGGCCCTTGATGCGCTGGACGATGCCCGCGCCGAGCGAGACGGCCAGTTCAGCTGCCCGCCTTCCTCGACCCCCGGTGCCGCTTGATCATTGTCGATGCGTCGGCACTTGCCAACGCGCTCACCGACGACGGCCCACTCGGTCAGGCGAGTCGAGCCGAACTCGGCCCGGGACTCGCACTGGGCCGCCTGAACATCTTGTCGTGGGGACGTTCTCGGTGGTGCGGGCCGGTCTCCCGGTAGGAAGATCACCGAGCGTCGCTCCCGAGATGCGCTCGACGCCTTGGCATCAGCGATCAAGAGCAGCTCAGCGTTATCCCGCTGCTGCCGCGGATGTGGACCTTCGCGAGAACCTCTCCGGGTAAGACGCCGCATACGTCGCGGCCGCAGAGATCTGCGACTGCTCGTTGGTGACCGCCGACGACCTTCTCGCCCTGGTGAGCGCCTTCGGTGTCGCATCCGCTTGGTCGCTCCCCCAGACGATTGACACCTGGCCTGTCGGTCTCCCGGACCCGCGGCCTGCTACGGCCGCCACACTTCGGTCGTGGTGGGAGGTCGATCCCTATCGAGACCGGCGACGATCAGTGACGGCGAATACATTCCTTTCACTCGTTCGTGCGCAGTGGAACAGGGAGGTGACACATCGCCACCGGACGACGCCCCACGCCGGGGCGACGCACCCGACCCCGGGATCGGCTTCGGATAGTCCAACTCACGCACCCCAAGCGCGACCGTATCCGGCTGTGAACCCGGATACCTTCGCGACCACCGAGATCCCACCCCTGCCCGACGCTTTCGCCTCCGCCCCCCCGCGCTCATCCAAATGCCGTTTGATCAGCGACAACCGACTCGCCATCAGATCGGTGTCCACATCGAGCAGGGCCATACCTGGGCCATACCACAAAGCTACGCAAAACAAGCAGATATACACAGCTGATTAATGCGCACGCCCAAAGGTCACGATCGGCGTTTGTAGTACCATAATCGCCGTCAGCGGAATCGAGACCGAGGTCCAGGAAATGCCGTCACTTTCGGTTGGTATAACCATTCGGTTGGTATAGCCATTCGGTTGGTATAACCATCAGTCGCTCACCCTTAGGGGAGTATGGGTGAGGTTTGTCGGTCACCGTCAGTAGCGAATCTCCTGGCATGGAGGAAGGAACCTGGCAAGATCACGATCAAGATCGTTCGACCAAAGCGAGGGGGGACGTTAGTGAGTGCGACTCTGCCTTGACCGGGACCGTACCTGTCGTCTCGACTCTCGCGGTCTGTAGGCCGCTCGTTCAGGGTTGACCTGCGGGTCTGGATTGTTGTCGGGATGAGGCGTCAGCCGGGTTCTGGGGTCTATTTGGCTCGGGTGGAGTGCTCGCGGAGGGTGACGAGCATGTCCTGGGTGGAGGGGTCGGTTTTGGTGCGGTTTCAGGGTGGTTGTTTGCCGCGTTCGGCGATCCGTGTTTCCGAGGGATGTGCAGGGCGTACCAGAAGGTGGTGATGACTTGAGCGATGAAAGTGAACGGGAGGGTGCGTTGGACAGCGGTTTGGACGGCGGTTTGGACGGCGGTTTGGACGAGGTTTTTGGTTTCGCCGACGTCGGTGATGTTCTTCGTGTCGTGGAAGGGGACCTCGATGGACCATCGGCTGGCGTACCGGGCGACGACCTGGCCGGCGGTCGTGGCCAGGTCCGCGGTGACGATGGCTATGTGTTCCCCGGCGGGGCCGGTGCCGTTGTGGCGGGAGACGCGGATCTGGATGACCCGGACGGGATCGGTGCGCCGGATGCCGTGCCACAGTCCAGTGATTTCGGTGGTTCGTGCGGTGACGGTGGTGCCGTACCGGTCGATCCGGGTATCCACCCATTTGTCGTGTTCGGTGACGTGTTGGGCGATGTCGGCGGCGATGCCGATCCGGTTGCCGCGGAGTCGGGGCCGGCCACGTTTCCCGGTGGCCGGCGGGGCCAGGTGGTGGAACATCGCGGTGCACACGCCGAACCCCGGCCCGCGGAAACAATGCCCGAAACGGGACATCAACGACGACAACCAATCGGTTGTGCAGCCTTCGGCGGGCATTGGTGGAGCACTTCTTCATTGGCGGTCTTGCAGGCTCCGCCAATGTTCCGCCCCATTCCATCAAATACCCGACAGGCGCACCGAACCCGACAGGCGCACCGAACAAATGGTGATGAATTGAGTTTGCCGGTGGTAATCGAATGGCTCAATCTCAGGAAAGGTCACAAAGCGCCTCGCCGAAAGCCAAAGTCGAGCCAGCGTTGATGCCGTCTAATACCTGGAACAACGGTCACTGTCGTCACACCATTTCCCTGGAGCGGCTTATGCATGCTGTACAACCTCGCCCTGAAAGGTGTCCCGGGGTGAGCATTGTCGTGCCTGCCCGAGACGAGGCGCGTAATCTGGAAGTAGTGCTTCCCTTGCTTCCAACTAATGCGGAGGTCATCGTTGTAGACGGTCATTCGGTGGATGACAGTGCGGCAGTGGTGGCCCGGGTTCGACCGGACGCGCGGTTTGTGCAGCAGACACGGCGCGGAAAGGGCAATGCTCTGGCCGTGGGTTTTGCTGCGGCCCAGGGCGACATCATTGTGATGTTCGATGCCGATGGTTCGGCTGATCCAGCGGAGATCGACCGATTCGTAGCTGCGCTGGTGGCCGGCGCAGATTTCGCCAAGGGTAGTCGAGGCCTTCTTGGTGGTGGAAGCAGCGATATCACTCGGCTGCGGCAACTTGGAAACAAGACTCTAACGGGGCTCACCAACATCGTGTTCGGCACGAGGTACACAGACTTGTGCTACGGATATAATGCATTTTGGGCCGACATCCTGCCGCATCTAGATCTACCCTCGCCATTTCCGGCGTCGGGCGACCTGCAATGGGGAGATGGATTTGAAATTGAAACGCTCATCAATTGCCGTGCCGCGGTGTCCAAGTTGCAAGTGACCGAGGTTCCCAGTGTTGAGTTGCTACGCCTGTTCGGTACGAGCAACCTCAACGTTGCCAGGGACGGTTTGCGCGTATTGAAGACGATGTCCACGGAATGGATCCGGGCTCGTCGGACTAACCGCGTGCGTGCTTGGTGGCCTGTACCCGCGGCTGCTTTGCAGTCGCGTGACCCTTCAAGCGCCAGCGTTGAAATGAGCGCCGTCTAATGGTACTTTGTCATGTCGGCGTTTCTCCATTGTCTTGCAACGGCTTTCGGGTTGAATTTGGGGGGTGGATACTGCTTGGTGGTTTCGCCGCGGTCGGTGTGAGGCTGGATGCCATCGCGGGGCAGGTGTTCTCGTTCTTGCGCGGTCTGATCAGCGGGCCACCGGCTGTTTGCCCTGGGTGGGCTGATGTTGGACGATCGGCGCAAGTCGATGCAGCGGATGGCGCTGCGGCTCGGGGTGGATCACCAGAGGTTGCAGCAGTTCGTCACCAGCTCGCCGTGCGATGTGGTTCCGGTCCGGAAAACGTTGGCGCGGTTGGCGATCGGGGTGATCGATCCGCAGGCATAGGTGATCTACGACACCGGCAGGCGAAGGAGGGGACCGCGTCGGCGTGGCTGGCCAGGCAGTATTCCGGGACCCTGAGCGGGATCTGGAAATGGCAGGTCGCGGTCGGCGTGCACGCCGTCACCGATGGCGCGTTTGCACGGTTGGACTGGCGGCTGTACATGCCGGAGAGCTGGGACGACAAGATCGCCGCGATCAAATCCCGTCTCGTAAAGGCCGTTGATGGACTCCGCCGTAGGAAGCTCCCGAACCTACGAGGCACCCGTGCGCCCCACCAACCCAGCGCCCCTGATCAGCCGGCCATACCACACCACTCCCGACCCATAGATATGTCAGGAGTGCCCGAATTTTGAGCTACCTCGGTTGGGAGTGCAAAATAATCAGCATGGAGACGGCAGCACCGGCGCACGATGGTCCGAATGACCGCCCTGATGTCGGCGACTCCTTTTCCGGCGCCGCGGCCGGTCATTGCTCGGTTGTTATAGCCGCCTACGACCTGGACAGGTTGTCGTTGCTGGAACGGGCAATCAATTCCGCCCTGGCGCAAGGGCCGGATGTTGAGGTGGTCTTGGCCGTTGACAACAACCGCGACCTGTTCGGGGTTGCGCGCAAGCGCTACCCGCGGATCACCGTCGTGCTCAACGAGCGCGAACGGGGCGCATCGGCGACAAGGAACACCGGATCTAGGGCGGCAAGAGGCCAGATCCTGGCCTTCCTGGACGACGATGCCGAGGCGATGCCCGGTTGGTTGGAGAACCTGGCGGTGCCGTTGCGCACAGACCCAAGCGTGATCGGAGTCGGCGGCTGGGTCACTCCCTCCTGGGCGGTATCCCAGCCGTCCTGGTTCCCGATGGAATTCGGTTGGGTCGTGGGCGCGAGTTACGTGGGTCTGCCGTCGACGCCCGGCGCGATTCGAAACGTCTGGAGCGGGAACATGGCCGTCCGGAAGGCCGATTTCTTCCGCGCAGGCGGGTTCCTTGAGGGTTTCGGTAAGAAGGGCAATTCTTCCCGGCCAGAAGACACCGAGCTGTGCCTGCGTATGGCCGCGCAGCACCCGGGCACCCGGTGGTGGTTCGCACCGGCCGCGCGGATCCAGCACCACGTTCCGCCCAAGCGTGCCACGGTACGGTTCTTCCTGCGTCGATGCGTCGCCGAGGGTGCCGGAAAGGCAAAGCTCGCCGACGTGGCAGGGAGGGCCGAGGGCCTGGCCAGCGAACGATCCTATGCCACCCGGACTCTGCCACTCGGCGTAGTCCGCGGATTCGGGCAGCTGCTCACCGGCCGTGGCTCCGGGGCGCTGCGCTCCTTGGCCATCGTCGCTGGCCTCGCAGCGGCCGTCCTGGGGTTCGTGCGTGAAATCGCCGCCGACAAGGCCGCCCCAGGCAAGATCACCCGGACCTCGACCAGCGCTGACGACGACTCCGCGGATCCGGCTCTGGCCCGGGCGGATGCTGTCGAGCGCGGGCCGGGCGTTCCGGTGATCAAACGCCCCGCGCGCATCATCGAGGTCGACGTGTCCGCGCCGGTGCCGCCCTTGGCCGCATCGTCGGATGGCGAGCCGAATGACGTGCTGGTCGTGGTTTCGCTCTGCGGCCGGCCGGTAGGGATGGTCATGGTGCCTACACCGGCCACCCCCGAAGGTCTGGTGCGGTCGATCGAGGGAGCGTTGGGCGACCTGCTGGCTCGCGAGGCGGCACTTCACCTGGTCATCCCTCCTATGCCACTGATGTCGGGCGGCCTGGTCCACTCCGACTGTCCGGTCCGGCACGCGCAACGCCAGCTCGCAGCTACTGGACCGGGAATCACCGTTGTGCTCTGTACCCGGAACCGGCCGGCGGAACTCCGGCGGGCCTTGGAAAGCATCGGGCAGGTCCAGTATCGGAACGTGCAGATTCTGGTAGTTGACAACGCACCGTCGGACGACCGGAGCGAATCGGTCTGCCGGGACTTGTCGTCGAGCACACCGATCGATTATGTGCGCGAGCCGGTTCCCGGCCTTTCCGTGGCCCGCAACCGCGGATTGGCCCTGGCGAAATACGACTTGGTGGCATTCCTGGATGACGACGAGCGTGCCGACCCGCATTGGCTGACCGCCATCGCGGCGGAGTTCGTCGCAGATCCCACTGTGGGTGCTGTCAGCGGCCTAGTGCTCCCGGCCGACTTGTCGGGCATGCCGCAGGTGAGGTTCGAGCAGTTCGGCGGACATTCCAAGGGCCGCGGATTCCGGCGGGTCATCTTCGACGCCACCTATCTACAGAAGAAGCAATCACCGTTCTTCCCCAAGCCGGCGTTCGGAGTCGGCGCGAACATGGCGTTCGACATGCGCGCTCTGAAAGGAATCGGCGGCTTTGACGTGGCGCTGGGTGCCGGGACCAGGACCAAGGGCGCCGAGGACACTCTCGCCTTCGCCGAGGTCCTGCTGAGAGGCCACACCATGACGTACACCCCGGCGGCTCTGACTTGGCACTACCACCGTGAGGACGACAAGGCGCTGCACGAGCAGCTCACCGGTTACACATTGGGTTTGGGCGCCTTTTACACGTCGTTGCTGGTGCGAAGCCCGCGCCGGATTGTTCCCATGACTCGTCTGGCCGGTTCGATGGTCGGCAGGGCCGTGGTCGGCTCGCTGCGCGGTCGGCGCCGCCCTTCGGCGTTGCCGGCAGTGCAGACCGGCACGACTTCGGTCAGTCCCATCCGCCGCATCT
Source organism: Nakamurella sp. (assembly GCA_017882715.1). GTDB lineage: Bacteria > Actinomycetota > Actinomycetes > Mycobacteriales > Nakamurellaceae > Nakamurella. Next base: position 12,226 of record JADGOY010000053.1, read on the forward strand.
TGGACATGCTGAAAGGACCCTTCGCCTATATCCGATCGCGGAATGACGCCCGCCGGCGGATTTCCGCGGCCGCTCCGATTCCGCCGACGGCCCGGCGTAGACCGTTGGCTGAATGACCACCGAGCCGCGCTCATGAGTGCTCGCTACGCAGCGGTAGGCCAATTGGGCGGAAGTGCGTGGAGCGGCTCAATGACGGACATAATTCCTGGATGACGGACGTAATCCCTGGTGTGTTAGTTGTCGTGCCAACAACAGGCCGTCCCGAACTCACATTCGCCGTAGAAAGCGCTCTGGCGCAGACTCAACCACCGAGCCGGGTGGTGGTCGTCGTAGACGGGGGCAATGCGTCACAAGTGCGGCGGAGCTTGCCCAATGACGGTTGCATAGAGGTTCTTGCCACCGATCCGTTGTCCACCGGCGGCAATGCCGCTCGGATGCTCGGGGTTCGGTCGGGTATGGAGCCGGTCGTCGCGTTTCTTGACGATGACGATGTCTGGCACCCGGGAAAGTTGCGCGTGCAATTGCGGCTGTTGGATGCGATGCCTGGAAGCCGCCGCGTGGTGAGCTGTCGGTTCGAGCTTCTCACACCAGATGGCCTTGCCACTGGCGTTCAGTACCCGCGAAGGCTCTTGCGGCCCGAAGAGAACGTGGCGGAGTACCTTTTCCGGCGGCGTGAGGTGCGCTACGGCGAAGCTTTGCTGCATACCAGCACTTTGTTGTGCGACCGGCAGGTTGTGGACACCACTCCTTGGAAGGAAGGACTCGTGCGTCACCAGGATTGGGACTGGGTTTTGTCGGCAGCGCAGGTGCCCGGGACGCGGTTTGCCATGACAGGCGACATTCTCACCGGAGTCCGCGCCAGTCAGCGGTCCCTATCGGCCGCCGGTTCGTGGTTTGCCAGCGCGGCCTGGGTGGAGAGCCGCTATGACTGCCTGGACGCGCGGCAGCGCTCCGACTTCCTTCTCGCCCACACCGTGCCGCTCGCCTTGCGGACCGAGGGCCACCTTGCCGCTCTCCATGTTGTCATGAAGGCGTTGAGGGCAGGCCGCCCGGGCCGGGCAGCCCTCCTGGCGTGCCTCGGCTCACTGATCGCGCCCGCTCGGCTCCGCGAGCCATCGGTGCGTTCCCCTTCGCCGGGCGGCTCCTTCGGTCCTGACGTCGGAGCACCTGAGTGAGTCGCCGGCTCCGCAGTAGGCGCACTCTGCGCTCGAGCACCGTTGTCCTGAGTGCCTCGTCGCTGTTTGGCGCAACCATCGTGACGTCGGCGCTTGGCTTCGTGTTCTGGGCCGTCGCCGCGCGCTTGGCACCGGTCGCAGCTGTAGGTAGCGCGTCGGCCGCAATCTCGCTGATGCAATTGCTGGGAAGCCTCGGAACATTGGGGCTTGGGACTCTGCTCATCGGCGAGTTGGCGGCCCGGCGCACTCCTGCGTTCCCGCTCGTGTTGAAGGGAGTGGTTGTCGCCAGCGCGGGGGGCGCCCTGCTGGCTGCGATCGTCGGGCTGGTGCTGACCCGGTTGTCGACGGATCCGAACGCTCTACTGACCTCGCCAGGTTTACTGTGCTTGTTCGCCGCGGGCACGGCGGTGACAAGCGCCACCACCGTCCTGGATCAGGCCCTCATCGGTCTCGCTCGCGGTGGATGGCAGCTTCAGCGCAACACTCTGTTCGCCATTGCCAAGCTCGCGCTGCTTCCCCTCGCCGCGGTCACGATCGGCCTGAGCGCAATTACTCTCTACTCTGCGTGGTTGGCGGGGAACCTGGTGTCCTGCCTGCTGCTGCTGAGAAAAAGTCGGCGGCTCGAGCGGCGATGGACATGGCGAGGTAGCCAGCCACTGCGTGGTCTAGGCCGTGCTGCCCTTGCACACCACCTCATGAACGTGAGTTCACACGCTCCGCTTCTGATTTTGCCCGTACTGGTGGCAGCGTGGCTCGGGCCGGCGCTCAACGCGGCCTTCTATGCGGCGGTGCTGCTGTCGAGTTTCGCCTGGATGGCGAGCAGCCAACTGTCCACGGCCCTGTTCTCCGTGCCCCGCAGCGACATCGACGCCCTACGCGTTGAGCTGCGTACCAGTCTGCGGATCTGTGCGGTGGTCGCCGTCGCTGCGGCCGTCGGGGGGCTGTTTCTCGCCACCCCCGTACTGCGTGTCTTCGGCCCCGAATACACCGTGGCGAGTGGTGCACTGACGTTGCTCGCGATCGCCACGGCCCCAAGCTCGGTGAAAAGCGTCTTCGTCGCCGTCCGTCGCGTGCAGGGGCGGCTGGGGGCGGCGGCGGCCTGGACGACCGCGGGCAGCGCGCTCGAACTGCTGCTGGGTACGCTCGGTCTAGTCTGGGGGGGTCTTACCGGCCTGGCGCTTGGGGTCCTTCTCGCATTGTCGGTAGAGGCGTGCGTCTTCCTCCCCCCGGTGGTTGGTGCAGCCCGGGCTGTGGGAGGAAAGGACGCGCGTGCGGCTCACTGGCCCGCCGGTGACTGACCAGGCTGCTCTTGCAGGCTCAAGGACCAACCGCGGGTCCATGGGCACCAAAGCACTGGACGTGCTGCTGCTAGTGCTGCTCGGAGCATTGCTGATCTCCGTCGGGTACGCCCTCGGCCGGTCCCATTCGCCGGGTGGGACAGCCTTGTTCTGGGTCGGACAGGCGCTGCTCCTGCTCCCCGTCGCCTGGCGAGTTCTTGAAAGCTCTACCGAGACCACCGAGCGACTGGTGCTGTTGGCCGGCGGGGCCGCAGCGCAGGCCCTCGTCGTCTTCTGCTACAGCCCCGACCGCTTTCGCTTCCCCGACGAACTACAGCACGTCCGGACCGCGGAGGACATCCTGCAAACCGGACACCTGTTCACGCCCAACTCCTACCTTGCGGTCAGCCCCGGCTTTCCGGGGCTGGAGGAGGTCGCCACGGCGGTCTCCCAACTGACTGGGCTATCCCTGTTCCACGCCGGTGTGCTGACCGTGTCATTGGCCCATACCATCCTGCCGGTAGCGGTGTACCTGCTCTTGTGGGAGCTGTCGAAGGACGAACGGCTGGCCGCAGTAGGAGCCGTGATCTATACAACCTGCCCCCACAACGGTTTCTTCAACACACTCTTCATCTACGCCGCGTTAGCCCTGCCGTTCCTCGTCCTCACCCTGCGAGGAGTCGTCCGCGCCCTGCACGGCGCCCGGCTGGCGCTGCTGGTCCCGCCCTTCCTGGCTGTCCTCATCACCCATCACCTGACAGCGCTGGCCGCGCTAGGCCTGTGGGGCGCGTTCCTGGCGGCGGCACTGATTGCCCGAGTTGACCGACGCTTGATTCTCCGGCTCTTCATTGCGCTGCTCGGTGCATGTGCGGCCGCGGCGCTGTGGACCTGGTGGTACGCGCCGACCACCTTCGGCTACCTCGGAGGCCCGTTTGCGAGTCTCGTCGGGACAGAGCAGGCAACCACCGCGGTCGGCCGCACTCCGGTCGTTGCCACGGCACCTACGTGGGAAACCGGCATCACGCTGGGGGCTGCGGCGCTCACCGGGTCACTTGTCGCCCTCGGCTTCGCCGTCCTTTGGCGCAGCCGTGCTCCCCGACTGTTGGTGGCGTCGGCTGCGCTGGGACTGGCGTACCCGCTGGTGTTGGTCATCCGCGTGCTGGCGCCGGGCGGAGCGGAGATTGCTACCCGCGGTCTGACCTACGTGGAGTTGGTGGCCGCGCTCCCGGCGGCCATCGGCCTGGTGAAGTTGTACGACGTTGCGCCTCGGCTGCCGGCAAGGCTCCTGCCGTTCCTCGCGGTGACGGTGCTGGTCGCCGGCAGCGTCACCGCCGGGCTGCCCCCTTCTTGGGAGCGTCTGCCCGGCACGTTCCATGTCGCCGCCTTCGAGAGCGGCCTCGACGAGTCAGTCGCCGCGCTCGGGCCCTGGGCGCAGCAGACGCTAAGTCCCAACCAGGGGGTTGCGTGTGACTTCAGCAGCTGCTCAATGCTCGGGGCCTACGGGCGAGCCGAGCTATCCACGAGCGCCTCAGGCGTTTACTACGCGGCCAACGCCGCCGAGGCAGACTCGCTCATGGAACGCCTCGGCCTGAGCTACCTCGTCGTGGATCGCCGATTGACGAGCCAGACGCCCATGACAGGAACCTACTTCCTTCGGGACGTTCAAGAGGGTCAACACCTCACCCCGCTCGCGGCAGCGCTCCTCGACAAGTTCGACGCAGATCCCCTCCTGGACCGCATCTACGACAATGGCAATATCCAGATATACGCCACCTCGCGCACCTGGGGGGGATGACGATGCGCCGACTATTGCTTACCCTGCCCGCGGCGGTTCTGGTGGTTCTCCTCGCAACAGGTGCTACCCCGATGTGGCTGACCCTGCCCCTCGGGCTGGTAGCCGCCCTGGTCTCGCCCGGCGTCGCGCTGCTCGACCTATTCGCACCGCAGCAGTTGCGCGGACTCCCGGGGGCTGCCCTGATAGCTGCCACCAGCATGGGAACGCTGATCGTCGGCGGTCTGCTGCTGAACCAGTTACCTTCGGGCCTCTCGCCCATCGCCTGGGCTGTAGGACTGCTCGTCGTCACCGGCGCCGCGACAGTCGCGACCGCGCTACGAGGTCAGCGCGTAACCCGGAACCACACCCTTCGCGGGCGGCTGCAGCCCGCGACAGTCACCAAGGCCGTCGCATGCCTCGCCCTCGTCCTGGTCACACTCGTGGTAGCAGTCAGCAGCCAAAGCGCCGCGAACCGCAGCCAGCCCCTGACGCAGTTGTGGGTCGCCCCAAACGAAGGGTCCGTACAAACGGTGCACCTGCGCAATGACGAGGGCAACCAGACTACTTACCGGGTCAGCATCCAGGTCGGCGACCTGCCATCCACGGTGCAGGTCGTGACAGTCCCGAACGGGGCCTCGTGGTCGACTCCGGTGCAGGCGCAGCGTGACGGCGGCGTCCTTGATCGCCTGGTCGTCAACGTCTACCGCGACGATGCCCATCCGTACCGACAGGTGGTGCTGAACGGCACGAGTCCCTGATGCTGCCTTCCGGGTGCGCCGTGCAGGCGGAGCACCCAAACCACCGCAAGCTACGTCGGTCGAGAGCCGGGGTGGTGAGCGGCGCGGGGAAAGGCCCACTGTCAGCTGGTGAGTGGTCAGAGACCGCCAGCATCGAAGGGGCCCCGCTGTGGATGCGGGAGCCACGCATGTGGGGAGTTTCAGTGAGCAGGTCTGGGGAGATTCAGGTGAGCGTCACCAACGCCGGGGCCATTCTTGACGAGGTTGCCCAGCTGATGCGCCACGCCAGCCCTGCCACCACTTTCGGCGACGCCGAGATCAACGAGAAAAGGCTTGCGCTGTCGGCACGGCCATGGCCGGATGCCGGAGAGACGCGATGACCGCGGGATTGGCCCAGATGGTCGGCGACTACCTGAGGAGTTGAAATCGCAGTCAGTTTGCACCCATGCCAGGGAGGAGGTTCTTAGACCCTTTCTCAGAGATGACGCGCGCAGGGATCCCGCCAAGCGTCACGCCTCCTTGAGGGAAGCTCTTGTTAACCACCGCGTTGGCGCCAATAACAGTTCCCGGTCCGATTGTGATCGCACCGAAGACCTTGGCACCCGGCGCGATGTAGCAGTTGTCCCCTACGGTAGGAGCGGCGTCGCTGTGACCAGCCGCAGTACCGACGTTCACGCCGGCGTGAATGCGGCAGTTCGCGCCGACTCGAGCCCCCTGGTTGACGACGATCGTCCCGTAATGCGCTATCGACAGGCCCGGACCAAATACGTTGGGCGGGATGCTGAACCCCAGCCGGGCACCAAGCCGAGACAAATATGCCTTAACGATCAGAATGAGGAATGCGTTGCCGTCGCAGTTGATAAGATACTCCAGCCTCCGAAGACTCCTCTGAAACTTCCATACGTCATCCATGAGAAGGGCAGAGAGTGTGCGGCGGCGCTCGAGAGCGACGCGGTCCGCCTCTAGGTAGGCGGCATACTCCGCCTTCGAGCGAATCATGCCCGGAGTCTAAAGCTAACGGGCCTCGCCCCGGCCCGACGAGGCGTGCCGGTTTCCGGGAGGTTGTTGGGGGCTTCCGTCGGGCAGGATCACCCGTGACGGTGTGGCCGGTGCGGTATGTCACTGTCCTGTGGCAGTGGTTGGCCTGTTGGCCGACTGATCCCAGGACCGGAGCCAGTCACGACGGTTGCGCGCACCGTGGCTGATGGACCGACCGCAACCATCCGGCCGGTCGCGACGCTCATCCCCGCGGCGACCGAGCGCTGCCCCCGCGGGGAACCGGCTCGGGCCGTTGCCAAACGGCTCCTACCCGGCCCGGAGCCGGTGACCACCGAATGGGTCCAAGTCCGCAGCGACGACTGGGTCGATGAGCAGCAGCAGCTGCTCATGCAGACCATCCGGTACGAACGCGACGAGTACGGATCCGCCGCAAGACATACAAACAGCGGCACATGGATCCGGACACCGGACAGTGGGTCTACACCGCATCTACCCGGCGGGCTCGTGCGACGTGCGCCGCACTCGCTCGCCGTACTGGTGTGCAGCAGGGCGCAGGGCCTCGGCGGGGCTTCGCTCGACGGGCCGCTCGGCGACGAGACGCACCAACTGCGAACGGATCTCATCGGCGCGGTCGATTGTAAATGGTTTGCTCGGAAACCTCGGCAGCCCGGGCGACGTCGGAGACGGAGACGTGCCATAGATTGAGTCTACCCGAATCTTAGGGCGATTATAATCTTTGAGCCGTTCCACCTTACGCAGGCACGACTCGACATGGCGAAAGGCTGCCCTGGGCGAGCGACGCGACGTCGGATGAGGCGAAACGGCACCCCGAGGAGTGCCGTTTGAATGGCTATTTCCGACCTGCGAGGACGCATCGCGCATGCCCAAGGGTTAGCCGCGGCCGAAATGGTGGAACTGCGGGGAATCGAGCCCTGGACCTTTAGATGCGAACGAAAGACAGGGAGCGCTCAGACGGTGCCCAGACACGACCGCGCGTCTCCTCGGTCACATTCTGTCGACGTCGCCCGGCGACCGGTGGACCGGTTTGGCAGACTCGGATCATCCGCCGGCACCGCCGGGGGAGGGCGAGCTGAGGGGTGGATGACCATGCCCGTCACGGTCCGGGAGGCGACGTTCCAGCTGCTTCGGGAGCTGGGGTTCACGACGGTCTTCGGGAACCCGGGATCCACGGAGGAGACGTTCCTCAAGGAATTCCCGTCGGACTTCACCTACATCCAGACACTGGCGGAGTCGTCGGCCGTCGGCGCCGCCGACGGCTTCGCACAGGCGAACCGCGTCCCGGCGATCGTCAACGTGCACACGTCAGCGGGCCTGAGCAACGCGATGTCGAACATCCTCACCGCGTCGATGAACAGGACCCCGCTGATCGTCACGGCCGGCAACCAGACACGCGACATGCTCTTGATGGAGCCATGGCTAACCAACATCGAGCCGACAGTGCTACCCCGTCCCTGGGTCAAGTGGAGCTACGAGCCCGTGCGCGCGGGCGACGTTCCTGCCGCGTTCATGCGCGCGGTCGCCATCGCGCTGCAGCCCCCGCAGGGTCCCGTGTTCCTGTCGATCCCGCTCGACGACTGGGACCAGCCGGCGGACGGCGTGCCCGTCGTCCGCTCGATCGCGACGCGCATCGCGCCCGACCCTGAGCGGCTCGCGGAGTTCGCGAAGACGCTCTCGAACGCGACCAACCCCGCACTGGTCTACGGCGCCGCGATCGCCCGCGGCCAGGGCTGGGACCAGGCGGTCGCGCTCGCTGAGAAGCTCGGCGCCAAGGTCTGGGCCGCTCCGGCATCGGAGCGACCGCCCTTCCCGGAGAATCACCCGCTCTACGCAGGCGGCCTCCCCTTCGCGATCGGGCCCCTGTCGCAGAGGCTCGCGGGACACGACCTCGCGATCGTCATCGGCGCACCCGTATTCCGCTACTACCCCTACGTCGCGGGCGACTACCTCCCCGTTGGCCTCCGGCTGCTCCACGTCTCCGACGACCCGGCCGAGACTGCGAAGGCGCCAGTGGGCGACAGCCTGCTCGGCGACGCGATCCTCACACTTGAGGCGCTCACTGCGCAGGTCATGGCGCGACCAGGTCGGGCCGTGACGGGCACGCCCCAGCCGCACCGCATGGCGCCGCATCCGGTCGCGAAGGCGGCCGACTCAGCTGCCCCGGACGGCACACTGTCTCCGTTGCGGCTGTTCCAGATCCTGCGCAAGGCGGCGCCGGCCGACACGGTGCTGGTCGAGGAGTCACCGTCGAACCTGGCGGAGCTGCACGCCGCGTGGCCGGTGGAGCTGCCTGACTCGTTCTACACGTTCGCGTCGGGCAGCCTCGGCTGGAACCTCCCGGCCGCCGTCGGCATCGCCCTCGCCGAGCGGGTCAGCGGACGCAACCGGCCCGTCCTCGCCGTCATCGGCGACGGGTCACTGCAGTACTCGATCCAGGCGCTGTGGACCGCCGCTCAGCAGCAGCTCCCGCTCGTGGTCGTCGTACCTGCCAACGGCGAGTACGCGATCCTGAAGTCGTTCGCGGTGCTCGAGCAGACCCCGGGCGTCCCAGGTCTCGACATCCCGGCGCTCGACATCGTCTCGATTGCGAACGGGTACGGCTGCCACGGCGTGAAGGCGGAGACCGAGGACGCCGTCGGTCGGGCGCTCGCCGACGCGTTCGTCCGCCCTGGTCCCACGGTCCTCGTCGTTCCTGCCACGCCGACCGTGCCTCCGCTCCTGTAGGCGCGCTTCCGACGACGACGATCAAGGGGCTCTACCGACCTTCCCGGGACCGGCCCGCCATTCGCTCACCTTCGGAACTGGGCGCCGGGCCCGAAAGTTCGGCGTGGGCTCGTGGAACCGCTGCTTCGGAATGAGAAGCAAGCACAAGAGCATAAGTGGCTCGATCAGACAGCCACTGCACAGCCACATAGCTCAGACCGCCCACAACAATCAACACCAACCCGATGCCACGACGTTTAGGTCGTGGACGGTGCACGAGCACATCGGACCATGAACGCATTCCGGTAAGTAGTCGGGCCTGGCTGATGTCCTTGCTGAGCACGTTGAGGTCTATCTGAGTTCGTGAGAAAGTCCGGGTGGGAATACCCAGCCACCAGTGATCTTGGTTTCATGTCGCGGCTCGTTGTTGTGTTCGACGGTAGTCGATGCGGTTTTGGCGGGCCTGGGCCAGTCCGTCGCGGCGGGCCTGGCGGATCGCTTCGCCGCGGCCTTCGTGTTCGTCGTCGGGGGTGACATATCCGATCGCCGCGTGGAGCCTGACCGAGTTGTACTCAAGCCGTACTCGGTCCAACTCGAGTTCGAGTTCGCCGGCGTCGCGGATCTTCTCCAGGTGTGGCCACTCGCCCTTGACGTGACCGAACAGGGTTTCGATCCAGGCCTGGTCGGTGGGTGTGGACGGGCGGCCGAACTGTTGGGCGATCGCCAGGGCGGCCATGAACTCGCGGGTGGTGTAGGACCGCATTTGCGGGCCGTTGTCGCTGACGGCGAGCAGCAGCGGGATCTGCCCGGCGGTGGTGAGTTCGGCCAGCGCGTCGTGGTCCCGCGCGGCGAGCGCGGCCTGCAGTTCGGGGCTGGCCCAGTTCTCGGCGGCATCGGACAGGTCCTCGCTGTCCAGGGCGGCGGTGAAGGCGACCTCGACCTGGGTGGAGGACTCCTCGGCGGCGACCAGGGTGGTGATCCACTTACG
>JADGOY010000195.1 GCA_017882715.1 Nakamurella sp.
CACGCGGTGCTGGCGCCGGGCGCGATCCGCCAGCAGGGTTTGGTCAGCCGACGGTCGATGACTGTCGGGCGTACCTGGCACGATGAGCGGGTGAGTTCGTCCGCGTCGAGCGCTTCCGCGCCCGGTGGCCCGCCGCCGTTGGTGCTGATCACCGGTGACGAGTCCCTGCTGGTCGACCGCGCGGTGCATCGGACCACGGCAGCTGCCCGGCGCATCGATCCCGAGGTCGAGCGCAGGGAGGCACCTGCCGGCGGATTGTCACCTGGCGAGTTCGACGACCTGGTCGCTCCGAGCCTGTTCGCCGAACCCAGGGTCGTCGTCATCCGGGGTGCCCAGGAGTCGTCGAAGGAGTTGGCGGCGTCGTTGGTGGCCTATGCCGCAGACCCTGTCGACGCCGTCACCCTCGTGGTTCATCACGCGGGTGGGGCCAGGAACAAACAGCTCGCCGACGCGCTGACGAAGGCGGGCGCGGCCGTTCTGGTCTGCAACAAGATCACCAAACCGGCCGAGCGCATCGACTTTGTCCGGTCGGAGATCAGGCGGGCAGGTGCAAGCACCACCCCGGACGCGGTCGCGGCGCTGGTCGAGGCGGTGGGCTCGGATCTGCGTGAGCTGGCCTCGGCGGCGAGTCAGATGGTGGCCGACACCAACGGAATGGTGGACGAGAGCGCGGTGCACCGGTACTACCGGGGGCGTGCGGAGGTCACCGGTTTCACCATCGCGGACGCGGTGGTCGCCGGCGATCTGCCTGCGGCGTTGGAATCGTTGCGGTGGGCGGCTGGGGTCGGCGTTGCGCCGGTGCTGATCGCGGACGCGCTGGCGGATGGGGTGCGGACCGTCGCCAAGGTGTTCGGCGCGCGACCGGGGAACTCCTATGCCTTGGCATCGGAGCTGGGGATGCCGCCGTGGAAGATCGACAAGGCCCGGTCCGCGGCACGTGGCTGGACGCCCGCGGGCCTGGCGGTGGGGATGGCGCTGGTGGCGGACCTCAACGCATCCGTCAAGGGCGCGGCTGCCGACCCCAGGTACGCCTTGGAGAAGGCGGTGATGGACCTGGTGGCGGCCCGGCGACGGCGATAGGCCCGACGAGCCCTGGATGCGCAAGAAACCCGGCCGGCGGGTGCCGACCGGGTGTTGGTGGGAGAGCCGGGTGTTGGTGTGGCGGCGAGGAGTCTTCAGCCCCGGCTGATTGCCGGCTCAGATCAGAGCGAGTTGACCTGGAGGGCCAGCGCCGACTTGCGGTTGGCGGCCTGGTTGGCGTGGATGACGCCCTTGGAGACGGCCTTGTCCAGGCTTCGCGAGGCGGTCACCAGCTCGGCCTGCGCGGTCGCCTTGTCGCCGGCGTCCACGGCGGTCCGCACCCGGCGAACAGCCGTCTTCAGGGCAGACTTGACCGACTTGTTGCGCAGACGTGCAGCTTCGTTGGTCCGGATGCGCTTGATCTGGGACTTGATATTGGCCACGCCGGATTGCCTTCGTTTCTTCGGTGTCGGTCAGTGTTGACCATGGTGTGATGTCGGGTCTGATGTCGCGATGCCCGCGCCCGCGAGGCACGCGATCTTCGAGGTTACCAGCAGCCGCGCCGGCCGCCCAAATCCCCCGCGGTGGCTCACCGGCCTGGATCTTGCCTCATCTCGCTGGGCCCGGATCCCGCGACGCTGGGCGCCATCGACGGTGATGAGCAGCGGCGGAACTCCTCTGCGCCGGGCTGCTGGCCCACCCGTCGAGCCGGCGGCCCCGTCAGCGCCGCCCTGTTCGTGGGCGTCTTTCCGGCCAACGTGTCGATGGCGCTGCGGTCCGGGCGACGCACCGGGTGGTTCCGGGCTGATGGCTTGGGCACGGCCGCGAATCACCTCGTGCTCGTCCAACGAGCGATGTAGCTCGTCCACCGAGCGATGTAGGTGGTCGACCATCTGCGCGGCATCTTCCCGCCGCGCCGCCATGACGTCGGCGGCGATCACCGGGGGGTGTTGGGTCTGTGAGGTGCGGACGGCCACCACCACGGGCAGGTCGATCTCAGGGTCGGCAGGGGAATCGGATCTGCCGTCGTCGCTGTCCGAGCTGTGCCCCGGGTCGGTCGCCGATCGGGACGACGCTGGTGGTGACAGTGGCGTCGTCGCCATCGTTACCCCGGACTGCGCTCAGCGAGTTCGTCCGGTCAGCCTCCCGACCGGCTCCGCCCCAGCTGGTCGGGACGATAGGCCGGGTGCGCCGCCGTCTGACGACAGGAAGCCCGGTAGGGACGTGCGTTCACCCGACGGGTCGGTGCTTCACCGGGAGTGATCCGGCGGTTCTGACCAGGACGAATCACCACCCGCGGGGTCAGCGAAGCGCGATCGCCCCGTCCGCGAAATCGGATCCCAGGAGTAGACCTGAGTGCCTCCGATGAACACCCGCAGAGCACGCTGCAGGACATCCAGCGGATCGCCGCTCCACAGCACCAGGTCGGCGTCCTTGCCGACGGCGATCGAGCCGACGCGGTCGTCGACTCCCATGACCCGCGCCGGGTTGATGGTGATGGCCCGCAGCGCGGTGTCCCGATCCAGACCCTCCTTGATCGAGAGCGTCGCCTGGTGGACCAGGAAGTTGATCGGCACCACCGGGTGGTCGGTGATGATCGAGATCTCCACCCCGGCGGCGGCCAGCTTGCCCGGGTTCGCCAGCGAACGATTGCGCAGCTCCACCTTCGAGCGGGCGGTGAACAACGGACCGATCAGCACCGGAATCCGCTTGGCGGCCAACAGATCCGCGATCAGGTGCGCCTCGGTACCGTGATCGATCACCAGCCGGTAGCCGAACTCGTCCGCGATCCGGATGGCCGTCGCGATGTCGTCGGCGCGGTGCGAATGTTGTCGCCACGGGATCTCACCCTGCAGCACCCAACCGAGCGCCTCGTGGGTGAGATCCCTTGACGGAGGGGGCTTTCCGGGCTCGGCGGCGGCGTGCCTGTCGAGGTAGTTCTGCGCGTCGACGAAGGCCTTGCGGATCACCGCGGCGGTGCCCAGGCGCGTCGAGGGAGTCTGCTTCTTGTCGCCGTACACGCGCTTCGGGTTCTCGCCGAGCGCCGACTTGAGCCCGGACGGGGACCGCAGCACCATCTCGTCGACGATCCTGCCGTGGGTGTGCACCGCCACCGTGAGACCGCCGATCGCGTTGCCGGACCCGGGGTTGACGTTGGCCGTGGTGATCCCGCCGGCAAGCGCGTCGTCGAAGCCGAGATCGGCCGGGTTGATGGCATCGAGCGCTCGGACTGAGGCCGTCACCGGATCGGTGCGCTCGTTGCTGTCACTGCCCGCCCAGCCCTCGCCCTCCTCGTGTACGCCGAGATGCGTGTGCGCATCGACGAAGCCGGGCAGCAGCCAGCGACCGCCCGCGTCCAGCACCTCGGTCCCCGCGGGGCCCGTGACGGCGGGGCCGAGAGCGGTGATCCGACCGTCGGTCACGACCACGGTGCCGTCGAACGGGTCGCCGTCGATCGGTACGACATGTGCTCCGGTGATGGCCAGCGAACTCATGGCCATCACTGTGCCATCCGGCTCTGACGCCGTCCGGTAGCCGTCGCGTTTCCCTGCGAAGTGGTCACCACGGCATCCGCAGATCACCGCTGGCGGATCCGCGGCAGCACGGAATCGACCCGCGGTGGGGGAACGAAGACACGTCTGGGCAGGGCGGGGCCCGGCGGTGCCGATGGCCGACCGAGCCGCCGCCGGGCTGGCCCGGACACGACGCACCATCACGAACATCGTCATGCCCGGCACGGCACGACCGGCCGGAGAACCAGCGCCACCGACTTTCCGGCTGACGTTCGGACTGCGTTGGGGCTCGCATTCGGGCCCGCCCGACCCGGGCGGGGCGGCTGGCGCGACCGGGGGACCCACCCGGCGTGGGACGATGGGAGCCGTCCTCGCCCCTTCGCCGGAAATGATCTTCGTTGACCTCAGGGAACCCCGCCGCGCGCGCGCACCGCACGTTCACCCCACCGGAGCTGATCCGGAACTTCTGCATCATCGCGCACATCGATCACGGCAAGTCGACCCTGGCCGACCGGATGCTGCAGGCCACCGGGGTCGTCGAAGGCCGGGCGATGCGCGCCCAGTACCTGGACCGGATGGACATCGAACGCGAACGCGGCATCACCATCAAGTCCCAGAACGTGCGGCTGCCCTGGGCTGTCACCGGGCCCGACGGGGTCAAGACCGAGTACATCCTGCATCTGATCGACACCCCGGGGCACGTGGACTTCACCTACGAGGTCTCCCGGTCGCTGGCCGCCTGTGAGGGCGCGGTGCTGCTGGTCGACGCGGCGCAGGGCATCGAGGCGCAGACCCTGGCCAACCTGTACCTGGCGCTGGAGAACGACCTGACCGTCATCCCGGTGCTGAACAAGATCGACCTGCCGGCGGCGCAGCCGGAGCGGTATGCCGCGGAGATCGCGCACATTCTCGGCGGCTCGCCCGACGACATCCTGCGGGTCTCCGGCAAGACCGGAGTGGGCGTCAAGGAGCTGCTGGACAAGGTCGTCGCCGAGGTCCCGCACCCGGTAGGACGGGCGGACAGTCCTGCCAGAGCGATGATCTTCGACTCGGTGTACGACATCTATCGCGGCGTCATCACCTACATCCGGGTGATCGACGGCAAGATCACCCCGCGCGAGCGGATCCAGATGATGTCCACGCGCGCGGTGCACGAACTGCTAGAGGTCGGGGTGATCTCGCCGGAGCCGATTCCCACCATCGGCCTGGGCGTCGGCGAGGTCGGCTACCTGATCACCGGCGTGAAGGACGTCCGGCAGTCCAAGGTCGGCGACACGGTGACGTCCGCGGTCAAGGGCGCGACCGTCCCACTCGGCGGGTATCGCGAGCCGAAACCGATGGTGTACTCCGGCCTGTACCCGCTGGACGGCTCGGAGTACCCGTTGCTGCGGGACGCGCTGGACAAGCTGCGGCTGAACGACGCGGCTCTGACCTACGAGCCGGAGACATCCGCGGCGCTCGGCTTCGGCTACCGCTGCGGCTATCTCGGGTTGCTGCATCTGGAGATCACCCGCGACCGCCTGGAACGTGAATTCGGGCTGGACCTGATATCGACCGCCCCCAACGTCGTTTACAGCATCACCATGGAAGACGGTGCCGAACACGTCGTCACCAATCCGTCGGACTGGCCCGCGGGCAAGATCTCGTCGATCAGCGAGCCGGTGGTGAAATGCACGATCATCACCCCGAGCGAATACATCGGCGCGATCATGGAACTCTGCCAGTCCCGGCGAGGATCGCTGGGCGGCATGGACTATCTGTCCGAGTCCAGAGTGGAGCTGCGGTACACGATGCCGCTCGGCGAGATCATCTTCGATTTCTTCGACGCGCTGAAATCCCGGACCCGCGGATACGCGTCGCTGGATTACGAGGAAATCGGGATGCAGGAAGCCGACCTGGTCAAGGTCGACATCCTGCTGCAGGGCGAACCGGTCGACGCTTTTTCCGCGATCGTCCATCGGGACACCGCGTATTCGTATGGCGTGTCGATGACGGCCAAGCTCCGCGAGTTGATCCCGCGGCAGCAGTTCGAAGTGCCCATCCAGGCGGCCGTGGGTTCGCGGGTGATCGCCCGGGAGACCATCCGCGCGATGCGCAAGGACGTGCTGGCCAAGTGCTACGGCGGTGACATCACCCGTAAGCGCAAGCTGCTGGAGAAGCAGAAGGAAGGCAAGAAGCGGATGAAGATGGTCGGGCGGGTCGAGGTGCCGCAGGAGGCGTTCATCGCGGCGCTGTCCACCGAACCGGCCGGTGCCGCCGGGGGCCGGGAGAAGAAATAGGCAGCGCGCCTGGCGTACACGGTGCGGTTGGCCATCGACATCACCAGGTCGACATCGCCGCCGCCACCAGATCCTCGCTCACCGCCAGATTGCGTCGCCCCGCCCACAACGGTCGCCTGCAACTCGCCAGCCAGCCGATACGCCATAGCGGATGACTCGACCTCGTCATACGCGACCGAGCCAACCCACAAGGTCCCCGGTCCGTCTTCCCATCGGCAGAGCACGCCGGACACGGCGGCCAGCGGGGCTCAGCGAACTCGGAGGGCAGCCCGGGTCTCAATGGGCCGGCCAGTATGCAGGTCACGGTCCTGGTCGCGTCTTGGGTGAGTTACCCGGTCGTGACGGCCGACAAACAACCCGCAACCGGCAAACAACCGTGTTCAGGACCCGCTCTCGCGGGTGCAGGCTCGTGGGTCTGGTGGCCGCCGGTGCGTTCTGCTACCTGACCCGCTCATGATCATCGGCGGCCAGCCGGCCGAACGGCACATCGACCGGCCGACCCGTCACCTGAGGTGACGTGATCCGATCCGCACCCGGCATCCGGAGATGCGTCGACTGCTGCGACGGCAACGTTCGACGCGCTGATTCACCCGCCGAACCGGGTGCGGATCTGCGCCGCACTTGAGCCATCGGACGAGTACGAGTTCTCCGCTCTGCGGGCTGTCGTCGGGGTGAGGATTCCGTGCTGAGGCGGGAACGGGTTTCCCTGCGGCCGACCGATGGGGGCGGAGCCGCCTAACCCAGTAGCCCGCGTTTCGTCACGTGACCTCATCGCGAGGGCTACGCTCCCGCGGGAAGGTTGGAAGGTCCAAAGCGCGAGCTGTGACAATGGCAGCAGAGCTCGATGATGGGACGACGTAGGAGAGAAGCGATGGCCAAAGTAGAAGCTGCCGTGCGCTGGATGACGTTGTTTTGCAGCAACTCGATGTGGCTGCTGGCCGGTTAGGCCGCTCCCGCGACGACTTGATCGAGGATTCCCTCCGTCGTGACCTGGCCGGCCAACTTCTGAGCGGGGTAATCCACCGCCGGTCGCCGTTGGATGCGCTCAGCCAACTCTTGGGCTCCATCGAGTGGGATG
>JADGOY010000196.1 GCA_017882715.1 Nakamurella sp.
CCCGCTGTACCCGAACGAGCGGCTCCGGCTGGAGACCGAATCGCACCTGCTGACCACCAGGGTCATCGACCTGGTGATGCCGGTCGGCAAGGGTCAGCGCGCGCTCATCGTGTCGCCGCCGAAGGCGGGCAAGACGATGGTGATGCAGGCGATCGCCAACGCCATCACCACCAACAACCCCGAGTGCCACCTGATGGTGGTGCTGGTCGACGAGCGGCCCGAAGAGGTCACCGACATGCAGCGGTCGGTGAAGGGCGAGGTCATCGCCTCCACCTTCGACCGGCCACCGGCCGATCACACTCTGGTCGCGGAGCTGTCCATCGAGCGGGCCAAGCGACTCGTCGAGATGGGCCGCGACGTGGTCGTGCTGCTCGACTCGATCACCCGGTTGGGCCGCGCGTACAACCTGGCCGCACCGGCATCGGGTCGCATCCTTTCCGGTGGCGTCGACTCGACGGCGTTGTTCCCGCCCAAGCGATTCCTGGGCGCGGCGCGCAACATCGAGAACGGCGGTTCGCTGACGATCTTCGCCTCGGCGCTGGTGGAGACCGGCTCCGCCGGTGACACGGTGATCTTCGAGGAGTTCAAGGGCACCGGGAACGCCGAGCTGAAGCTCGATCGCCGGCTCGCCGACAAGCGGATCTTCCCGGCGATCGACGTGGACCAGTCGTCCACCCGCAAGGAGGACCTGCTGCTGGCTCCCGACGAGCTCGCGGTGACGGTCAAGCTCCGCCGCGTGCTGGCCGCGCTGGACACCCAGCAGGCGCTCGAACTCGTCCTCGACCGGTTGCGCAAGACCCGCAACAACGTCGAGTTCCTCATGCAGGTGGCGAAGAACACGCCCGGCAGCGACTGACGCGTGCGCCCGTCACGTACCGTCTGACCTGTGACGACACCACTGGACGTGCTCGGTCAGGCGGACTACATGCTGCTGACCACCTTCAAGAAGGACGGTACAGCGTTACCCACCCCGGTGTGGGTGGTCCGGCACGGCGACGAGTTGCGGGTGTGGTCCGCGCCCGAGTCCGGCAAGGTAAAGCGGATCCGGCGATCCGGGAAGGTGCAGATCGCACCGTGCGGCATGCGCGGCGCTCCGCGCGGACCTTCGGTCGATGCCGTCGCGAGGCTGCTGCCCCCGTCGGAGGCCGACGTGGTGCTCGACGCGCTCGCGCAGAAGTACGGTCTGCCGGGGAGGCTGACGCGCTGGCGCTCGCGGCTTGGCGGTCGGCCCCGTGCGGCCATCGGCATCACCCTGGCCGCCTGAGGGAATGCCTGCGGAGACAGGCCCGCGGGAATAAGCAGGCCGCGGCGCAGCGTTTCGGCAATGTCAGGGTGCCTCTGGCACACTGGTCGATCGAGCCCGGCTCCGGTTCACGTCCCCAATACATGGTGGTGGACGACCCGGCGGCCCGAAACCCACGGCTCAGATGAAAGAGGTACTACCTATGAAGACCGGCATCCACCCTGCCTATGTGACGACCGAGGTCGCCTGCGGCTGCGGTAACACGTTCACCACCCGGAGCACCGAGAGCAGCGGCAAGATCCACGTCGAGGTGTGCTCCAACTGCCACCCGTTCTACACCGGCAAGCAGAAGATCCTGGACACCGGTGGCCGCGTGGCGCGCTTCGAGGCGCGTTACGGCAAGCGCACTCGTTAGCTTCCTGACGGCGCCCGGACGACCTCACGGTCGGCGGGCGCCGTTTGGCGTCTCGGGGCTCCCGGGCGCAGCAAGTCCGCTCGGCGCAGTGCGAGAGGATTCCGGACATGATCACCTCGGCCGCGGCCGGTGCGCCCCGGCTGGTCATCGACGAGCTGCTGGCCGAATACGCCGACATCCAGCGGGCGCTGTCGGACCCGGCGGTGCACTCCGACCAGGCCGCTTCCCGCCGGCTGGGCCGCAGATATGCCGAATTGACCCCGATCGTGACGACCTCGGCGGAGCTGACCACTGCGCGCGGCGATCTGGATGCGGCCCGGGAACTCGGCGTCCAGGACGCGTCGTTCGCCCAGGAGGCCATCGTCATCCAGGCTCAGGTGGAACAGATCGAGTCCCGGCTGGCGGAGTTGCTCGCTCCGCGCGACCCCGACGACGCCAAGGATGTGCTGGTCGAGGTGAAGGCGGGCGAGGGTGGCGAGGAATCCGCGCTGTTCGCCGGCGATCTGATGCGGATGTACCTGCGCTACGCCGAACGTCGCGGATGGAAGACCGAGGTGCTCTCGGCCACCGAGTCCGACCTGGGCGGATACAAGGAAGCCACGATCGCGATCAAGGCACCCGGATCGCCGGCCCCGGCGGACGGGGTGTGGGCCCGGATGAAGTTCGAGGGCGGCGTGCACCGGGTGCAGCGGGTGCCCGTCACCGAATCGCAGGGCAGGGTGCACACGTCCGCCGCCGGGGTGTTCGTGGTGCCCGAACCCGAAGACACCGTGGACGTCCCGATCGCCGACTCCGATCTGCGGGTGGACGTGTTCCGCTCGTCCGGGCCGGGCGGTCAGTCGGTCAACACCACTGACTCCGCGGTCCGGATCACCCACCTGCCGACCGGGATCGTGGTGTCCTGCCAGAACGAGAAATCGCAGCTGCAGAACAAGGAGCAGGCGATGCGCATCCTGCGGGCCCGGCTGCTCGCCGCGGCCAGGGCGAGCGCGGATGCCGCCGCGGCCGATGCCCGCCGATCACAGGTCCGCACGGTCGACCGGTCGGAGCGGGTACGCACCTACAACTTCTCGGAGAACCGGATCGCCGACCATCGGGTCGGATACAAGGCCTACAACCTCGACGCGGTGCTCGACGGCGATCTGGACGCCGTGCTGGACGCGTTGGAGAACGCCGATCGCGCCGAACGCATCGGCTCGGCCAGCGACCCCGGCCGGACATGAGCAGGGAATCGCTGCGGGCGACCATCCTGTCGGCCTCGGCGGCGCTCGACGCGGCCGGTGTGCCCAGTCCGACGGTCGACGCGGAGGAACTGGCCGCCTACCTGCTGGCTGTTCCGCGGACCCGGCTGGGTATGACGCCGCTGGTCGAGTCGAGTTGGGTGCAGCAGTACCGCGACCTGGTGGCCCGCCGGGCGCAGCGGATACCGCTGCAACACCTGATCGGCGAGGTCCAGTTCGGCCGGGCGCGGATCCGCGTCGGCGCCGGTGTGTTCATCCCGCGGCCCGAGACGGAATCAATCCTCGCCTGGGCCATCGATGCCATCCGAACGGTTCCGGCGCCCGTCATCATCGATCTGTGCTCCGGGAGCGGGGCCATCGCCCTCGCGCTCTCGCTGGCCAGGCCCGACGCCAGGGTGATCGCGGTGGAACGCTCACCCTCGGCGTTGGCCTGGGCCAGGCGCAACGTCTGCGACCACATCGCGGCTGGTGGGAGCCCCGTCGAGGTGCGCGGCGGTGACTTCGCCGACCAACGGATGCTGGCCGATCTGGACGCCGTCGCCGACCTGGTGACGGTCAATCCGCCCTACGTTCCCGAAGGAACTCCGGTCGACCCCGAGGTCGGATGCCACGACCCGCCGGAGGCGGTGTTCGCCGGACCGGACGGGCTGGCGGTCATCAGGCCGTTGATCTCGGTGGTCGCCGGGCTGCTGAAGGTCGGGGGAGTGCTGGCCATCGAGCACGACGGCACCCAGGGGCGGTCGGTGCCCGCACTGCTGGCCGCGCGCCGGGTGCTGACCGACGTCAGCGAGCACGACGACCTGACCGGTCGGCCACGATTCGTCACCGCAAGACGGGTGCGTCTGGCAGTCGGATGAGCCGACCGGATGAGCCGACCGGATCATCCTGCGAGACTGGGGTGGTGACGACCTTCGACTGCGCCGACCCGGTGGCCCGGCGCGCCGGGCTCGAGGCCGCCGCCTTCGCCGCCCAGGCCGGCAACCTCGTGGTGATGCCGACCGACACGGTCTACGGCATCGGTGCCGACGCCTTCAACGCCGCTGCGGTGCGGGACCTGCTGGCCGCCAAAGGCCGCGGTCCGGACATGCCGGTACCCGTGCTGGTGGGCTCGTGGTCCACCATCGACGGCCTGACGATGGCCGTCCCTGCCGTGGCGCGCACTCTCATCGAGGCCTTCTGGCCGGGCGGGTTGTCGCTGGTGATCGAACATGCCCCGTCGCTGAGCTGGGATCTGGGGGACAGCCGCGGAACCGTCATGGTCCGGATGCCGCTGCACCCGGTCGCACTGGACCTGCTCCGGACGGTCGGCCCGATGGCGGTGTCCAGCGCCAACCGCAGCGGGATGCCGCCGGCGACGACCGCCGCGGCCGCCATCGAGCAGTTCGGCGAGGACATCACGGTCTACCTCGACGGTGGACCTGCGCCGATCGGGGTCGCCTCTACCGTGGTCGATCTCACCGGGGAGGTGCCGCGAATCCTCAGGCAGGGAGCCGTCCCGCTGGACCGGCTGCGCGAGGTCATCGGCCAGGTGGAGAGTATGGCGTGACCCACCAAGCCCGAAGGCCCGATCCGACGGCATATCGGGATCGGGCCTGCGGGCAGCTCCCGGCTTGGGGCTCAGTTCTGATTCGGTGTTCTCGCCGGTTGACATGGTCCGGGCATCGGGCCCTGCCGGTGAGGTTGAATCGGAGCTACACCAGTACGACGGTGCAGGTGAACCTCGGTTGCGCGATTTCGCCGGGAATCTCGCGTGGCTCGACGCTATTCCCGGCGTGATCGTCGTTGTGGGATGACACTCGGCGCGCCTTTCGCTAGCCTGCGAGCCCGGAAGCCACCTGGGCAGGTGGGACGACCTGCCGGCACTACCCTGTGCAGGTGACGGACTACACGATCCCGGCGCGGGAGTACGCGCTGGTATTCGGCACTGCCGTCGTGGTGACGTTCTTGCTGACCGGCCTGGTCCGGTTGATGGCCGTCAAGGCAGGCGTGGTGACGCCGATCCGGGATCGGGATGTGCACTCGCTGCCGACCCCGCGGATGGGCGGGGTTGCGGTGTATGCCGGTTTCGCCGCCGCGGTGCTGATGGCACTGCAGCTCCCCGCGCTCGGCTCGGCCTTCGTGTCCTCGTCGGAGATCGTCGGCGTGCTCGCCGCGGGCGCACTGATCTGCGCGATCGGGGTGCTGGACGACCGCTTCGATCTGGATGCTGTGGCCAAGCTGGCCGGGCAGATCCTGGCCGCCGGCGTGATGGTGCTGTTCGGGGTGCAGTGGCAGGTGTTGTGGTTGCCCGGCAGCGGCCCGACCGGCGGCAGCCTGGTCAGCCTGGATCAGACCCAAGGCATGGTCCTGACGGTACTGCTGACCGTCGTGCTCACCAACGCGATGAACTTCATCGACGGATTGGACGGGCTGCTGGCCGGGGTGGCCGCGATCTCCGGAACCGCGCTGTTCGTGTTCTCCGCCCGGCAGTTGGCGCTGTCCGGCGACACCAGTTCGGCGTCCCAGCCGCCGTTGATCACCGCAGCGCTGGTTGGGGCGTGCATCGGTTTCCTGCCGCACAACTTCTCCCCGGCACGGATCTTCATGGGCGACTCGGGGGCCATGTTCATCGGGCTGGCGATGGCCGGCGCCACCGTCAGCGCTGGCGGGAAGCTCGACCCGTCGACCTTCGGACCGCGATCGACCATCGCGCTGCTGGCCCCGCTGATCGTGGCCCTGGCGGTGGTGTTCATCCCGGTGCTGGACTTCCTGATGGCCGTCATCCGGCGTACCAAGGACGGACGGCACCCGTTCAGTGCGGACAAGCAACACCTGCACCACCGGATGCTGGCCATCGGGCACACTCACCGCCAGGCCGTGCTGATCTTCTATCTGTGGGCGTTCGTGCTCGCCGGAGGCGCGGTCTCACTCGCTTTCGTCACCCGTGACGGGGCGATGATCGCGGTCGGGGTGGCCATCACCGTGTTGGTCGCCGTTGCGATCGCATTCTCGGTGTGGCCGCGGGTTCGTGCCCGCCGATTGGCACATGCAAAGGGAATCGATCAGCAGACGGTGGAAACGGAGGTGGCTGCGTGACGAGCGAAGAGCGTGACGTGCGCGCTGCATCGACGCCCCCCGGCAAGCCGCCCCTGGTCGATCTCACCGCGCAGGCTCGAGCCACCCAGCTGATCGCCGACCGGAGCCGGTCGGCGGGCATCTGGTCGCTGGGTCACCTGAAGATCTGCTGGGCGGCCCTGCTGGCCGGCGGTCTGGTGCTCGGCGTCATAGCCGCCGTCTCCTCCGGGCTCGGGGCTGTGCTCGGCGTCGTCATGGGCACCGCCATCGTCGGGATCTTCTTCACCGTCTCGGCCGTGGTGATCGCGCACGTGGGTGCGACCAACCCCAAAACCGTCATGCTGGCAGCACTTTTCACCTACGTGATCAAGGTGGTCGCGCTCGGCATCGTGCTGGTGGCGATGCCGACCGACGGGCTCGTCAACACCCGCTGGATGGCCGGCGCCATCGGCCTCGGGCTGTTCTGCTGGCTCGGCGCGCACATGCGCTACGTGTGGACACTCAAGATCTTCTACGTCGACCCGGGCTGATCTTCGTCAGGTCCCTGTCGGGTACCAGGTGCGCTACGCCAGGTGCGGCGACGCCCAGGGTCAGCTGATAGTGTCCGTCACGCCATGAAGATGCGAGTCCAAGCCCGTCCGCCCTCGCCAGCGGCGAACGAGGGTTGGGCCGTGATGACCACCCTGATCGGCGGCTTCCTCGTTTGGGGTGGAGTCGGCTGGTTACTGGATCACTGGTGGGGTACCCGCCTGATGACCCCGATCGGCCTCATCCTCGGCATGGCGCTCGGCATCTACGCGGTGATCGCCAAGTTGGGCAAACCGAACGCCGAAGAGATGTCCCCGGCACTACGCGCAGCCAGCACCACCCGCAGGCCCAGCACCACCCGCAGGCCCAGCACCACC
>JADGOY010000054.1 GCA_017882715.1 Nakamurella sp.
CATCATCCGATCGGGAGGAGGTCTCGGGCACCTTCGCAGGTTCTCGCCGTTGCACATTGTGATCAGGGGCCACTTGGTGCCGGGGCGATCGCCGGGCTGCGCAGGTCGAAGTCCGATTCGCTATCTTCATCCCGATAGGTCGATGCTTCGCCCGGCGGGGGCGGATGGAATCGAATCGACCCGTCGGCCGCTCCGGCGGCTCGGCACAACCCTGCGATGGCCCTGAGAACAAGAGGAGTACCGATGGAGATCGGACCGGTTGACGTGCTGGAGGTTGCCTTTCCCGGCAACGAGTTCAACGGGGAGATCCTGCCCGCGCTGGAGCAACTGATCGCCTCCGGCACCGTACGGGTGCTCGACCTGCTGTTTGCCTACAAGACCGCGGACGGCGAGGTCGGTTCGGTGGAGCTGGCCGGGATCACCGAGCGGTTCGGGCCGCTGTTTGCCAGCGTGGACGGTGATGTCCCGGGCGGCCTGCTGGACGCCGAGGACGTCGAGGCGCTGGGCGAGGATCTCGAGCCGAATTCTTCGATCGCGCTGATCGCCTGGGAGAACACGTGGGCGGCGCCGTTCCTGAGCGCGCTGGAAAACTCCGGCGCTGTGCTGCTGGATCAGGCAAGGATCCCCAGGGAGACCGTGTTGTCGGCCCTCGCGTCACTGGAGAGCTGAGGTTCGGTCATGGGGTTGTTCGGCATGGTGGCCCGCACCGCCGTGGTCGCGGGCACCGCCACCGCGGTGTCCAACCGGGTTTCGCGGCGGCAGGCCAACAAGTGGCAGCAACAGGCGGACTCGCAGGCCAACGAGCAGGAGCCGCAGCAGCAGTACCAGCAGGCACCGCCGCAGTACCAACAGGCACCGCCACCTCCGGCGCCCGAACCGGCCCAGGCAGCGGCCCCGGCAGCGGGCGGTTCTTCCAGCCTGGTCGACGAGATCCAGAAGCTGGCGTCGTTGAAGGAGCAGGGGCTGCTCAGCGAGGACGAATTCACCGCGGCAAAGAACAAGCTGCTCGGCGTGTGACATCGCGGTTGGCCGGGTCGGCATCGCCGTCCGTGGTCGGGCTCGGCCGATCTACGCTGACCCGGTGACTGACGGCGACGTTGACCGGCCCGACCGGCCCGACCGGCCCGACCGATCTGATCACCGCCGCCCACGCAGCGTCTACGGGGTGGGCAGCGAGCCCGATCCGCGGTTCTCGCTGGCCAACGAGCGCACCGCGCTGGCCTGGGTGCGCACCGGTCTGGCCCTCATCGCCGGTGGTATCGCGCTGACCTCGGTCGCCAGCCTGACGGGGCTGCCGGGCTTTCTCGACGTCGTCGCCGTGCTGGCCTGCCTGTTCGGCGGCGCCATCGCCGTCAACGCGCTGGTGTCCTGGCGGCACGTCGAAAGAGCGCTGCGCAAGGGTGAACCGCTGCCTGCGCCCAGAGCCCTGGCGTTGCTGGTTGCCCTCGTCGTCATCGCGGCAGCCGGGGTCGCCGTGTACGCCGTCACCCAGGCGCCCCGATGACGGACGAGCCATCCACGCCCGAGCCGGTGCAGGTCTACAGCGCCGCCACGGAGCGCACCGCACTGGCCTGGCAGCGAACCGGACTCGGGGTGGTGATCGGCTATTTCCTGCTTTTCGTGGCCTCGGTCCGGCATGGCGTCATCGCGTTCGGGGCGATGGCAGCGGGGCTCGGGGTGACGCTGGCGGTCCTCGCGGTGGCGACCTTCCCTACCGCCAGGCGCCCGCGGCGCGACGAACTGGACCCGTGGGTCCTGCTGCTCCTGATCGCCATCCCGGTCGTGGCGCTGGCAGCCCTGGGGGCGCTCGTCGCCGTCATTTCCCTGGTGACCATGTGATATGTGATCGACCGTCACCGCCGCCCGGAGCTGCTGCCCGCGAAAGCCGGTCACGCCAGCGGTCACTGCAGCGCTGGGATGACCTCCTTCTCGAACAACTCCATTCCCGACGTGTCGTAGGCAGCCTCCGGGAAGTAGGTGATCGCATAGGTCAAACCTGCCGCCTCGAGCGCGGACAGCTTCTCGACGATCTGCTCGGGGGTGCCCACCCCTGGGAGATTCAGGAAACCGGACAACTGGGCCTCGGCTTTCTCCGGCCCGACCGATGTCGTCAGGTGCTCCCTGATCCAGGAAAGCCGGTCGCTGACTTCCTTCTCGGTGGACCCGATCGCCACGTTGTAGTTGGCCGATCGGGTGATCGCGCCGAAATCCGTTCCCACTGAACGACAATGCTCGGCCAGCACCTCCGACTTGCGGCGGAAGTTGTCAAGCGTGCCGTCGAAGTTGGTGTACCGCGCGTATTTCGCCGCGATCTTGAGGGTGACCTTCTCGCCGCCGCCGGCGAGCCACAGTGGAATGCCGCCCGGCTGCAGCGGGAGCGGACGGACGATGGCGCCGTCGACTTGATAGGTCTTGCCCTGCAGGGTTGCGGAGCCGGTCGTCCAGGCCTGACGCATGATCTGCACACCTTCGTCGAGTGCCCGCAGCCGCTCGCCGGCCGCAGGAAAGCCGTAACCGTAGGCGCGCCACTCATGCTCGTACCACCCGCCGCCGATGCCCATTTCGGTCCGGCCGCCGGACACGATGTCGACCGTTGCGGCAACCTTGGCCAGATAGGCCGGATTCCTGTACGAGATGCAGGTGCACATCTGACCGAGCCGCACTCGCGTCGTGGTCGCCGCGAACGCCGCCATCAGGGTCCAGGCCTCGTGGGTTGCATCGTCGGTCGGCGTGGGGACCGTGTGGAAGTGGTCGTAGACCCAGATCGACTCCCACGGACCGAAGTCGGCGCGCCGGGCCAGCCGCGACATCGTTGACCAGTGCTCGGCCGGGTCGATGCCGACCAGGTCCATTCGCCAGCCCTGCGGGATGAAGACACCGAATCTCATCGTCATCCGCCCAACGTAATGGGCGCCGCAGGAAGTGAGGTCGGACCCGGCGAGTGGGGACCTTTGGCCCGTGTGGTGCCGACCTGTCCCGGTTGACGATGGGGCGGTCGGAGTTTCCGGCGCCCCGCGAAGGAGTCGACATGGCCAGCCCGATCATCGATCGCCCCAGCCCGGATCCCGGCCACCAACCGACCGCAGCCGTCGCGGGTGCTGTCCCCGCATCGAACCCACAGGTCCCTGACACGCCGCGGTTCGGCCTGGGGGCACAGGTGGCGATCGCACTGCTTCGGGTCGCGCTGGGCTTCATCTTCCTGTGGGCGTTCCTGGACAAGTTCTTCGGCCTGGGCTACTCGACTCCCTCGGAGAAGGCATGGATCCACGGCGGATCGCCGACCAACGGGTTCTTGTCCACTGTGGCGGTCGGGCCGTTCGAATCGGTGTACCACTCGATCGCCGGCACCTGGTGGGCAAACGGGCTGTTCATGCTCGGACTGCTCGGCATCGGGCTCGGGCTCATCCTCGGTGTCGCCATGAAGATCATCGCGGTGGCCGGCCCGCTGCTCCTGGTGCTGATGTGGACCGCAGCGTGGCCGTTGGCCCAGTTCACCTCCGCCGGTAAGCCGACCTCATCGAGCAACCCGTTCCTGGACGTCCACCTGATCTACGCACTGACCATCATCGTGCTGGCCCTGATCGGCGCCGGCCGCGTGTACGGCCTGGGCAACTGGTGGGCAAAGGTGACCGGGCACATCACCTGGCTGCGCTGACGCGTTGAAAGCTGCCGACAGTGTCGACTCGGGAAGTCCTGCGGAAGCCGTGCTGGTCATGGCAATACACCCATGACCGGCGATGGCCCGCGGAAAACGGTAGGGGGAGGGTCATGATCAACAGCGAGATGCTGTGGACCGGGGGGTCGACGGCACTGCGGCAGGCGAACGGGGATCTCGGTCCCGGATGGACGGACGCGCTGGATTCTGGAGGGGACGCCGGACTCGGTGCTCCGGCGCCGACAACGATGGGAAGGGTGAGTACTCCGATGGCCGAGGCGCCGACCGAGAAGATCACCGTCTACCTCCTGGACGATCATGAGATCGTCCGGCTCGGGCTGAAGGATCTGCTCGAGAGCGAGGGCGACATCGAGGTCGTCGGTGAGTCGGGGTCGGTAGCCCACGCCCAGGCGCAGATCCTGGCGCTCCAGCCGCAGGTCGCGGTGCTCGACGGGAGGTTGCCGGACGGTTCGGGGATCGATGTCTGCCGGGAGATCCGCTCCCGTGATCCCGACATCGCGGCGCTGATCTTGACCTCCTTCGACGATGACGAGGCGCTGTTCGCGGCCATCATGGCCGGCGCTGCCGGCTATGTGCTCAAGCAGATCCGGGGTTCCGACCTCATCGACTCCGTCCGCCGGGTGGCTGCAGGACAGTCGTTGCTCGACCCGGCAGTGACCGCACGGGTGCTGGAACGAGTCCGCCGCGGGCCCGAACTCGACCCGGCGCTGGCCCCGTTGACCGACCAGGAACGGCGCGTGCTCGCCCTGATCGGCGAGGGAATGACGAATCGGCAGATCGCCGAGACCATGTTCCTGGCCGAGAAGACGGTGAAGAACTACGTCTCCAGCCTGCTGGCCAAACTCGGGTTGCAGCGGCGCACGCAGGCCGCGCTGTTCGCCGCACGGCACATGCCCGACGTGCCGGATTGATCAGCCCGCCGGGACCTGCCACACGAGGCGCGTCCCGGTGTCCCCGGCCGGGCCGAGTTCGCAAATCCCGCCGAGCTTCTCGGCCCGGTCGTGCATGTTGCGCAGGCCGTTGCCCACCTGGGTGCCGCGCAATCCGCGACCGTTGTCGGCGACCGTGAGCACCACCTGGTCGCTGACCTCCAGGACCACCGTCACCGACGTGGCCGCCGCATGTCGTGCCACATTCGACAAGGCCTCGTGCAGCACCGCGAGCAAATGCGCCCGGATCTCGTCGGAAACCCCGCTGTGCACCGCGCCGATGGCCCGTACCTGCGGCTTGAAACCGAGTGACGGCACCAGGGCGGCGACGATCTCGGTGATCTCGTCTCGCAGGTCCGCTGCCCGGCGCGGATTGCCCAGCTCGAAGATGGTGCGCCGGATGTCCTTGATGGTGACGTCCAGTTGATCGACCGCGGCGCTGATCCGATCGGCCACCCGACCATCGCCGGCCAGCCGCGAGGTGTTCTCCAGGGTCAGCCCGACGGCGAAGAGCCGCTGGATGACCAGGTCGTGCAGATCGCGGCCGATCCGGTCGCGATCCTCGAACACGGCCAGCCTGGCCCGGTCCTCTTGAGACTCGGCGACCTCCAGGACCAGCGAGACCTGCGCGGCAAATGCCTCGGCGGAACCGACGGTGCTCTCGTGGACCCGATCGAGGTGATCCTGCGACCAGCGCAGCCACAGCACACCCGCTACCCGCGCGCTGTTCCCGACGCGGACCAACAGATCCTCGCCGGGCCCGGGTGACACGCTGACTCCGGTGGCCAGCACCGCCTGCGGGGTCGTGAGCCGGACGTGGGCGTCCCGGGCGCCGCTGGCCGCGGTCCCGTCAGACCGGATTCCGGCCATCAGGTCGTGGTCGTCCATCGTCGTGATCGTCACTCCGGCAGATCCGGCGACACGCAGATTGGAGCTGCCGGGGGGGCTGAGAAAAAGGGTCGCCCCGTCGGCGTCTCCGGCAGCCCGGGCGTGCTCGGCGATCACGTCGGCGGGGTGCTCGGGTGGTTCGGGGCTCAGCAGGATGGCGCTGACCGAGGCCGCCGCTTCCAACCATTTGCGATGTCTGGACATCCGCTCGTACAGCCGCGCGTTCTCGATGACGACGCCTGCCGCGCCCGCCAGCGCAACCACCAATTCCACGTCGTGCTCGGTGAACGGGCCGCCGCCCTGCCGCTCGGTCAGGTACAGGTTGCCGAACACCCGGTTGCCGATCCGGATCGGCGCACCCAGAAAACTCGTCATGGGCGGGTGGTTGGCCGGGAATCCGTAGGACAGTGGGTGCTCGGACAGGTTGTCCACGCGCAACGGTCTGGGGTCGTCGATCAGTATGCCGAGGATGCCGTGGCCGGTGGGCGGCGCACCGATCCGGAGCCGCTCGTCGGCGCTGATCCCGTGCGTGACGAACTCGCGTACCCGGCGGTCCGGAACGCCGTCGTCGAGCACACCCAAGGCGCCGTACTTGGCACCGACCAGTTGGGCCGCCGCGTCCACAATCCGCTGCAGCGTGGTGCCCAGATCCAGGTCAGAGGCGATCAGACCGACGGTGGCAAGCAGTGCCCGCAACGGCACCACGGACGGGTTGACGCTCTGACTCGTCACACCGACTCGGTCCCACAGAATCCGGTCATCGCCTCGAATGATACGGGCGGGGCCCCCATTGGGCTGGAACTGTCGCACCGTGCCCGCGCCTGTGACGGTCCGTCCGGATCGCCTGTTCAGTTCGTTGCGCGCGCGGGCTCCGGGACCGCGGGCCGGTCGGCCGATGACCGCGCCCTGGGGATCGTCCGCAGCCACAGGCGGCGGTGCACTTCGCCGAGCACCACGGCTGCCAGTAGATAACCGATGAAGGCTCCGGTGCCGTTGGCCATCACGTCGCGGCCCGTGCCGTAGCGGCCGGGCAGGCTGGTGGCCTGCGCGATTTCGATGATCACCGAAACCCCGACCGCGGCTGGGATGATGAGCCAACGGCGGCGGGCCAGCGTCAGCGCTCCGAAAAGCCCGATCGGTACGAACATCAGGACATTCGCCTCGAACTCGAGCTTGCCGTAGGTGATCCATTCCGGCAGGCCCTGAGCGTGGGCGCGGGCCAGGAATGCGATCAGATCACGCTGCCCATTCGGGTACGGCGGCCCGGGTGTGAAGGTGATGACGGCCACGATGATCACAAACGCCAGCAAGAGCCCGGCCGACACCCAGCGCAGGCCGCGCAGCGTTGGCATCCTCGATCGTGAAGCGGGCATCGGTCCATGGTAGAAGGCCTGCGGATGCAAATCGCACCCATTGGCCGCGGGAGCTGCATCGCTTGGTCGCGGCGGATGCATCGCCGTCGCGTCGCCGCAGCCTCGGACTCACGTCGTCGGTGACGGTCATCACACAATGGGTAACATCTCGATCACCGTCCGGACTCAGCACGCTCCAGGCCGGTGGTCCTGCCGAGTGCGCGCCTTACGCTTCCCTGGTGAGCTTCACCGTCGGCTTCGACCTCGACATGACCCTGATCGATCCCCGCGCCGGGATCGTCGAGGTCTTCGACGTCCTCGCCGCGGAGACCGGAATCCCGTTGGACGGCCGGGCATTCGTCACCAGGCTCGGCCCGCCGTTGCGCCGCGAGTTCGAGCGCTACGGGCTGGATGACGCGACCGTCGCCCACCTCGTTCACAGGTACCGGGCATTGACACCTGAGCTGGTGATTCCCCGGACCATCGCGATGCCGGGCGCCGTCGAAGCTGTTCGCGCGGTGACCGATCGAGGCGGTCGCGCGGTCGTGGTGACGACGAAGTACGGGCCGAACGCCACGGCTCATCTTCAGCATCTCGGCATCGAGGTGTCGGCCGTGGTCGGGGATCTGTGGAGCGCGGCCAAGGCCGTTGCCCTGCAGGAACTCGGTGCCGAGGTCTTCGTCGGTGATCACCTGGGAGACATCACCGGTGCGCGGGCGGCGGATGCGTTCGCCGTGGGCGTGGCCACCGGTCCGATCAGCGCCGAGGATCTGCGGGCCGCCGGGGCGGACGTGGTCCTCACGGACCTCACCCAATTCCCGGGCTGGCTCGAGTCATATCTCTTGGCGACGGTGCACTGACCCGTCGGAGCAGCCTGAGGCGTCAGGCCGGGGGTGAGTCCTGATGTGCCACCAGCCCCACCAGGTTCCCCTCGCTGTCCCGGACGAAGGCCTGCCACTCGGCGCACCCGGCCGGTCCGAAAACACCTTCGGTGTCGGTGAAGATCACGTGCGGTTCGGCGACCACGTCCACGCCGGCATCGCGCAATTCGGTCACCCGTTGATGCAGGTCGCCGACTCGCAGGTAGATCATCGCCGGGGGTGCCGCCTGTTCCAGCAGCAGCCGGGTGCCCCCCAGGTCGACGAACACCAACGGCCCGAACCGGGCGATCAACGGCAGCCCGAGCGTCTCGGTGTAGAACGCGGTGGCCCGCTCGAGATTGTCGGCGTGCTGCGCGACCTGGACGACTCCCGACACCCCGTCATCGGTCACGGGTGCGGCTCCTGATCCCGATCGCCGGCGGCGAGCGCCCGTGACGAGCGTCGCGCATCGACGGCGACCCCCGCCAGTCCGACCGCGAAGCCGAGCGGGGCGAGCATGGCCATGAGGTTCAGCCACAGCGGCAGGTCGTGGGATCCGGAGGCGAACAACCCCATGACCACCACGACGGCCAGCACGCCGATGGCGAACAACGCCATCCCGATCCGAACCGTCACCGACGCCCGTGGCGGGAAGGCCCACTGCGCAGGAGCCCTCCCGCGCGGCCGCCCGTCACCGCTCGCCTGCCGCGCATCACCGCTCGCCTGCCGCGCATCACCGCTCGTCGGCGGCGCTTGGGCGGGCTTTCGAGCGGTGCCGGGCTCCGGGGGCAGCGGATCCGCAGTGGTCGGCTCGGCCGGGATCGACGTGGGATCGGACAGTTCGGGCACGTAGTCAGGATAGTGCCGGCGCCGTCTGCGGCCCGACCCGCAGCCGCGCGGCGGCCCGCCCGGACCGCGCGTTGTCAACCCGGTCCGGCGCGCTCGCGAGGACCTCGCTCGGCGTGGGGGGTGCCGCCGCTCGGATGGCGCGGAGCAGTGCTGTGACGCCAGTAGGCTGATCGTCCGGTGCACTCGAACGGAGGCACTCGGCGGTGTGTGCCGCCCCTGGATCGAGATAGGTGAGTCTGGTGCCCAGCGGCAAGGTCAAGTGGTTCGACGCGGACAAGGGATTCGGCTTCATCGCACAGGATGGCGGCGAGGACGTCCACGTGCGCGCCTCAGCGCTGCCGTCCGGGGTGGCGACGCTCAAGCCCGGCCAGAAGGTCGAGTTCGGGGTCGCCGACGGGCGGCGTGGCCCGCAGGCGTTGCAGGTCACCCTGCTCGAAGCCCCGCCGTCCGTCGTGGCGGCGACGCGCCGCCCCGCGGAGGAGTTGCACGGCCTGGTCGACGACATGATCAAGCTGTTGGAGTCCAAGGCGTTGCCGGATCTGCGTCGGGGGCGCTACCCCGACCGGGCCATCGGGGCGCGGATGGCGCAGGTCCTGCGCGCCGTGGCATCCGAGCTGGAGGCCTGACCGGCCCCTTCGCGATGAACGGCTCCTGAACGGCGGCTATTGCTGTTGCGCAGTCGCACCGGTGAGCGGGTCGATCAGCAGCAACCAGCGGTGGGTAGGTCTGATCGTGACGGCGCCCTCCTCGTCCAGCCCCGGGACGAAATCGCTCTGGACTTCCACGTAGGTCAGTTGGTCCTGGGGCGTGAGTGGTGACAACGTGTATGCCAGTCGGCCGTCGGAGAAGAGCGGCGTGCGGCCGTCCGCCAGCGTGCCGTCAGCCGTGAGGTACCTGAAGTACACCCACCAAGGGGTGTCGCCGATCGCCGCCGGGACGTTGATCTGCACGTGGTCGCCGGACTTGAGTGCCAAGCGCGGAATGTCGTCTGGTGTGGTATCGGTGCAGTCGAAGCTCAGCCTGGCCTGGTCGATCTGGCACCACTGCGTGGGACCCGTGTCGACCGACGTGCGATTGCCGAAGAACGTCACCTCGGGGCGGGGTGCCTGACAGCCGGCCACCAGCACCCCGGCCACCAGCGCCGAGGCGACCCAGCGCCACCGTCGTCCCGCACTCATCTCTGCTCCTTCGGCCGGCGAGAACCCGCGTCACGTGCTGGGCGGTGGGCGGGAGGCCGGCCGGCGGAAGGTTTCCCACCGCCGGTTGTCGGGGGCGGGACAGGTCCGTACGTCCACGGTGGGGCAGGCCCTGCCGAACCGGGCGCGCCGGTCGGCCCGCTCGGACCTGGCGCCCAGGTCGGCCCGCTCGGACCTGGCGCCGCGGCCGGCCAGGTCGGATATGGCGCCCCGGCCGGCCGCGGGGTGGTCGCCGCCGGCCCCTGATCCGTCGCGGCGCCCTTCGGGCTGCGCCGCAGGTGTTGGGTCAGGCGCGAGTAGTCGAGCCACGGGAACAGCGAACGTCCGCGACGCACCAACCAGCTCTGCACCAAGCCGATCGCCAACAGCACCGTGATCACCGCGAAGCCGATGACGTAGACCTGATCGTGCCCGAATGACCACACCCCGCCGATCAGCAACCCGACGACCCCGCCGAACACCCAGGACAGCTGGAGCACGGTCTCGCTGCGTCCGAACGCGGACGCCCGGCTCGCCTCCGGCAGTTCGTGCTGGATCACCGAGTCCAGACACACCTTGGCCAGGGATGACGAGGTCGAACCCACCAGGCCGACGATCGCCGCGGTGGCAAGACCAGGCGCCAGGATCGCGATCACCGTCGATACCAGCACCGCGGCGAGAGAGAGGATCGACGTGGTCTCCGGGGCGGTCAGCGGCAGCCGCGCGCCCAGGCCGTTGCCGATGAACCCGCCGATACCCGCTGCCACGCCGACCACACCCAGCAGCAGGAGCTGGGTGAATCCACTTGTCTGGGAATACTCGCTCTTGATCACGAACGCGATGAACAGGGCCAGGAATCCGGTCTCGACGCGAATGGTGCCGTTGGCCCACAACGTGGTCATCACCGGCAGCGGGAAGCGGCGGCCAGGGCGGGCGTGCGGACCCACGCCGTCCACCGGCACTTCACCCTCGGTGGACTCCACCCAGGCGGGAATTCGCAGGCAGAGCCACCCGCCGATGATTGCGCAGATCGCCGTGAAGATCAGCACGCCGGTGGATCCGGACACCCACGCCAGCGCGCCGGCAATGGCTCCGGCAACACCGCCGGCCAGCAGACCGAAGACCGTCATCCGCGAGTTGGTCTTCACCAGGGTGATGTCCGGTGGCACCACCCGGGGGGTGACCGCCGCCTTGAGCACCCCGAATGACTTGGACAGCACCAGCATTCCCAGCGCGCACGGGTACAGGGTCCAGGAGTCGAAGTTCAACGCCATGACGACCGCCAGCACCGCGCGGGCGAAGCTGGACGCGCCCAGCGCGATCCGCCGGCCGTGCTGGAGTTTGTCCAGTGCCGGCCCGATGAGCGGGGCGATGATCGCGAACGGCGCCACGGTGATGAGCAGGTACAGCAGCACCTTGCTCGATGATTCCGCGGTGGCGGCCGCGAAGAAGAGCGTGTTGGCCAGGGCCACGGACAGCGCGGCGTCGACAGCGTAGTTGCCCATCACGGCGTAGGTGAGGCTGGTCAGCCCGGAACGGTCGGCACCGTCGGCCGCTGCGGCCTGACGGAAGATCTGCAAACCGCGGGTGGTCAGCTCACGGCTGCGGAAGGCCGCGACCCGGGCGACCGTCAGCTTGCGCGGGCCGGATCGGGCGCTCGGAGTGGTCGGCGCGGCGGATGGGTCGATCGGGGCGGCCGGTCCCGCATGAGCTGCCGAGTTTCCGGTCCCCGCGGCGGCCGCGGTGCCGGCGTTCCCGCCGGCGGCTGTGGCCCCTGCGGTCCCCGCGGCGGGTGCGGTGCCGGCCGCTGGTGACGGGGTGGCGCCGGCTCCCGGCCCGGCCAACGGTTCGCTGTAAGGCGGCAGGTGGCTCCCCCGGGGCGCCGGCAGAAAATGTGTCCCTGGCGTCGGTGCCGGGCGCGCTGCAGATCCCCGCGGGTAGGGCTCCGTTGGAGCGTCGCTGTCCTGGCTGCGGTCCGCAGCGCCGGGACGGGCCGGGTACCGGCTCTCCTGATCCGGACGACCCGGATATCGGTCGGTCGTGGCGTCGTAGGGATAGCTCGGGACCGGATCCGGCTCGGACGGCGCGGTCCGGTCCCCGGGGTCATGACCTCGTCGGACGTCGTCGCCGTGATGCGGGGGAGCCGCCGCGGGCGGGGCCGGACCGTCGTACCGACCACCGCCGCCGCCGATGCCCGGACGGCGAGGCAGCTGAGCCGTCGGCTGCTCATCCGGCCCCTCGGGGCCGATTCTCCTGGCCCCTTCGCTCCAGCCGCGATCGCCGGACCCGGTGCCGGATTGGTTGCGCACGGGATCGCCGGGCGGCGACTGCCCCGCAGCACGGCGACCACGGTCCGGCTGGTCCGCGTCGGGGGTGGACTGGTCGTGCGGCAACCAGACCCACCTCCCCGCGTCTGACGGCGCTGTGCCCGGCACCCATCGACCCCGATCGTCGCTGCCTTGCCGCGGCGAACCCTCGTCACCGCCCGCTTCGGGGTCGGGATTGTGGTCCGAAGAGTGCACAGACCCATCCTGCCCCAACGTATCCACGCGGTGACCATTGCTTTCCCGCAGCGCGCGCCATGCGGGGCACGCCGGTGAGGCATCATGACCGGTGTGAGTGTCGATGCTGCCGCCAATACGCCCGAGCCCGATCAGGACCACCCCGCACTCGGGACCGATGAGGTGACGGCGGATCGTGCGACCGAGGAGTCGGTGGCCGAACACTCGGGAACGGTCACCGCGCCGACGGTCCGGAATGAACCCGAGCTGACCGGGGATGTGATCACTCTCGCCCGGGAGGCGGCGATTCTCGAGGCAGGACGGCCGGACCTGGTCGGTACGTACCGAGGCGTGGTGGCGGAGGACGACGTCGCGGTGACGGCCGAGTTCGAAGCCCTCGACCCTGGGTACCTCGGCTGGCACTGGTCGGTGACCCTTGCGCTGGTCGAGCCGGGCCATCCGACCATCAGCGAAGTAGTCCTGCTGCCAGGCACTGGAGCCCTGTTGGCGCCGCCCTGGGTGCCGTGGGAACAGCGAATCCGCCCCGATGACCTGGGACCCGGTGGTCTGCTGCCCACCGCTCCCGACGATCTTCGGCTGGTGCCCGGCTACGTCGAGTCCGAGGACCCGGCCGTCGAGGACCTCGAGCACGCATTGGGCATCGGCCGGGTGCGGGTGCTCAGCAGGGAAGGCCGTGACGACGCCGCGCAGCGCTGGCACGACGGGCCGTTCGGGCCCGAAGGGACGGTCGCGCAGATGGCGCCCGGACAGTGCGTGACCTGCGGGTTCTACGTTCCGCTGGCCGGGATTCTGGGCACCGCGCTCGGGGTCTGCGCCAACGAGTTCTCCCCGGCGGACGGGCGGGTGGTCGATGCGGCGTTCGGTTGCGGTGCGCATTCGGAGGCTCAGATCGATGCGCCGTCGATCTCCGCCTTCGCACCTTCGCCCGTCGACGAACTGGTGCTCGAGGTTCACCCGCGTCCCGTGCAGGTCGTCGCGACATCGGACACCCCGATCAACCTGACGGAACCGATCCAGTTTGAACACACACCGCAGGCACAGGACGACGAACAAGCGGAAATCGACGTCGACTGGGGCAATGTGCCTGCACCCGAGAGTGCCGGTGAAGTGCCGGAGTCCGGATCCGCGGAGGCTGATGCTCCCGTCACCGAACTCCACTCCGAGCACTCCGAGCACTCCGACGCCCCGGCAGACCGCCCCCTGCCCAGTACCGACGAGTACTGACGGCCGCCGAATGCCGATGTCCGGATCGTGACCGATCTCGACCTCCCCGACCCCTTCGGAACGGCGGCCCTGCGCCAGATCGTTCTCGACGCCTGGATCGCCTCGCCGGCCCGCTTCCGGGAGGACGCCAACGCCGAGGAGGCGTTGTTCGTCGGCGGGTACTCCGGCCGGGTGCTGGTGGAACTCGCGGCCAACGCGGCCGACGCCGCCCGTGAGGCGGGTGTGCCGGCTCAGGTTCGAGTTCGTCTGCACGGCAACGAATTACGAGTCGCCAACACCGGTGCGGCGCTCACCCCGGCTGGGGTGGCTGCGTTGTCGTCACTGCGGGCCTCTGCCAAGCGGGACACGCTAGCGACTGTCGGGCATTTCGGTGTCGGGTTCACCGCCGTGTTGTCCTGGACCGACTCTCCGAGGGTCGTCAGCGCCAGCGGTGGCGTGCTGTTCGACCGCATCCGCAGCCAGGCCTCGATTGCCGCGCTGGGGCGGCCGGATCTGGATCGTGAGGTCACCGTTCGCGAGGGGCTGGTGCCGGTGCTGCGGCTGCCGTGGCCGACCGATCGTGACGAGGAACCACCCCCGGCCGGCTTCACCACCGAGGTCCGGCTGCCGCTGCTCGCGGCCGCCGTCCCCGACGTCCGGCGGCTGCTCGCAGACACCGGAACGGCGGAGGACCTCTTCTGGGCGCTGCCCGATCTGGCCTGTATCGAACTGGACAGGCGGGTATTCCGCAGATGGGTCGAGCCGGACGGCATGACCGTCATCGACTACGGCGACGCGGTTCGCCGGTTTCGCACCACCGAACGGGCCGGCCGGATTCCGGCGGCGTTGCTGACCGACCGGCCGATCGAGGAGCGGCAGCGCGCACATTGGCAGATCACCTGGGCGTTGCCGATCGGTCCGTCACGATCCGAGCAACAACCCAGCGACGCGTTCGACGCGTTGGTCCCCGATTCGCGTCCGGTGGCGTCGACAGTGGGGGCGCCCACCCCGACCGACGAACCGCTGTCGTTGCCGGCCCGGCTGGTCGGGACCTTCCCGGTCGACGACACCCGGCGCCGGCTCGCGACCGGGCCGCTTTGTGACTACCTGCTGAGCCAGGCGGTGGCGTGCTACCTGGACCTGATGGCCGCGACCGAACCGGGCGAGCGGTGGGAGCTGCTGCCGACCGGCGGATTCCCCCTGGGGCAGGTGGACGGCGAACTCCGCGCGGGGATTCTCCGGGGCTTCTCGGCGATGCCCCTACTGGTCACCGCCCTGGGTGACGAGGTGACGCCCGGCGCGGCCTGCCTGCTCCCCGGCCTGTCCGAGCAGGGCACCGCACTGTTCGGGCAGGCCATCCCCGGGTTGTTGCCACCGGTGCGCGGGCCCGCCCTGACGACATTGCGCGCCATCGGCGTGACCACCATGACCTTGTCGCAGGCCAGCGCGGCGCTGGCGGGCATCGATCGGGAACCGGACTTCTGGTGGCAGATCTACACCACGCTGGCCACCGCGGACCGGGCCCCGGACCCGGAGGACCTGGCCGACATCCCCGTCCCGCTGGCCGGTGGGCGGCGGTCGCTCGGCGCGCGCGGGTGCCTGCTGCCTGCCTCCGGTCATCACGGCGGCAGCGGCTCTCGCCCCGGCTCGGGCGCCCAATTCGACGGTGCCCAGTTCGACGGTGCCCAGTTCGACGGTGCCCAGTTCGACCGTGCCGAGTTCGACCGTGCCGAGTTCGACCGTGCCGAGTTCGACCGTGCCGAGTTCGACCGTGCCGAGTTCGACCGTGCCGGGATCGACCTGGTTGACGTCGACCTGGCCACCCGAGCCGCCCGGGTCATCCCGGGACTGCGGATCGTCGACCCGGCCGCCGCCCACCCGCTGCTCGAGCGGCTCGGTGCCCGGCCCGCGGACCCGGACGCCTTGCTGTCGGATCCGGCGACGGCAGCAGCCGTTCAACGGCTGCGCAGCGACCTCGACGACGCCGACCCGGATCCGGCCGAACTGCGGGACCTGGCCGGCGTCATCCTCGATCTGGTCGCGGCCGGCGGCCGCGGCGAACTCGCCCCGCTGGCCGACCTGGTGCTGACCGACGCCGACGGCCGGCCCTGGCCTGCTGGGGAGTTGCTCGCCCCCGGGGCGCCACTGACCTCCGTGCTCGCCGCCGACGCCGATCTCCCGATCGTGGCGCAGGAATGGGTCGATGGGTACCACCCGGATGTGCTGGCCGCGGTCGGCGTGCGATCCGGGTTCGGCGTGGTGCACGTCCGCGATCCCCTGGCCGACTCTGCGGCCGACCCGCTGTTGGGGCCCTTCGGTCCCCAGGACCACCTGCCCGACCTCGATGAGTGGCTCGACCAGGCCGACAACCCGGGCGACCCGATCACCGCGCTGGCCGACCTGGACCTGGTGGACGAGGACAGATGGGCAGCGGCGCTGACCCTGATCGCGGCCGATCGGGCGGCGCGGGATTGTCTGACCGGCAGCGGCTCGGCCGGCTCAGGTCCGGGGCTGTCGTATTCGGGTTGGTGGCTGTCCAGGAATGCCCTGATCGATGGTCGGCCGCCGCGCTGCTGGCGGCTGCCCGGCGCGCACGATCTCGGGGGGTTGTACGACGTGCTGCCGATTCCGCTGGACGACGCGCTCGCCAGGGCGATCGGGGTCCAGGTAGGGCTGGCCGCCGCCGCGCGCGCCGACCCGCAAGACCTCATCGACCGGCTCGCCGATCCGGAGCGTTCGGTCCCGGCCGGCCGGGTGCCCGCCGTCACCGCCGAGGTGGTCGCCGCGGTCAGCGTCGCCGCGGAGCTCGACCTGCCGGCGGGTGTGCGGGCGCTGTCCGGACAGGTGGTCGAAGCGGAACGGGCGTGGGTGCTGGACGAACCCTGGCTGGCGCAGGTGATCCCCGCCGAACGGCTGGTGCCCGGGGGGGTGGACCCGGCCCGGGTCGCGGAGGTGTTCGATCTGCCGTTGGCCTCGAATCGGGCCCGGGTGAGGGAAATCGGCGGTGCGGCTACGTCCGAAGTCGCCGGCCAGGGCGCCCCCACGCGTGACGGTGCGCGCCGGCTGCGCCTGGCAGCCGGAGCGTTGGGCGTCGACGTCACCGACAGCGAGCCGACCGAGGTCGCCGGCCTCCGGGTGACCATCGACGATGCACCGGAGCGGGTGCAGTGGTGGGGGAGCGGTAACCGGCTCTGGGTGGACGGCTCCGCCGAGGCGGCGGGCCGCGCGGCAGCCTGGATCGCGGGTCGGTGGTCCGATCGGCATATCGCGATCGCGGCTGCCTGCGGCGCGGCGGTCGAACTCGCCGAGAACGGGATCGGCTGACCGGCGCTGATGGGCGGACCCGCGACTCAGATCGACTCGTCCAGCGCCATCTGATTGGCGCTCCGCGAGCCGCGCCGGGCGGCCCGGCGTTGCCACGCATACACCGACAGCCCCATGATGCCCAGCACGAAACCCGCCAGGCAGGTCCACAGCCAGACCATCGCATCGCCCGCCTGCAATTGCGGGATGAAGAACAGCAGCACCACGAAGGCGACCAGCCAGATGACGGTGACCGGCACCGCGATGTGCCACAAACCCGTGCGCACCCGGGGCAGCGCGGGCGGCAGGTAGCGGTCAGGAGTGACGGGCAAGCCGCTGGAAGTCACTGGGCGAGCCTAACCGCGGTGCACGACAACCGGTCCCCCTGTTCGATGTTCGCTCTGCGCCCGGTTGGCTACCACCCGGCGAGTTCGACGAGAGGGCCCTTTTCCAGGGTTTGGATCAGCGCCGATGGGGTACCGGGATGGGATAACCTGACGCCGTGTCCGACGTCGCACCGCTCGCCAGCGAGCTGCGGCTTGCCGTGCACCGGCTGACCAGGCGACTGCGGCAGCAGACGTCCACGGACGGTCTCACCCTGACCCAGACGTCTGCGCTTGCTGTCATCTGGCGCGAGGGCCCGCTGAGCGCAGGCGATCTCGCCACCCGCGAGCAGGTCAGGCCACCGTCGATCACCCGGGTGTTGGGGGCCCTGGAGTCGATGGGGTTGGTGGGACGCGAAGACAACCCGCGCGACGGCCGCCAGGTGGTCGTACGGATCACCCCGCTGGGTCAAAAGCGAATGGATGCCTACGTCCTGGAGCGGGAGCTGTGGCTCACCGAACAGTTGGAAGATTTCGAGCCCGAGGAGCAGGACGTGCTGCGCAAGGCCGCCGGGCTGCTGGACCGGCTCGCTGCGCGGTAGTGCCGGGAGCAGTCCGCTCGACCGTGAGCCCTGGAACCGGCCCATCCGCGGCTGAACCGGCCGTGGCGACCACGAGCCGGTCGCATCGCATCGCACGGGCATGGGATCGGTCAGCACCCCGCCGAAACTGCCGTCCGGGCCGGCGTTCTCGAACGCGAGAAGTACACACTGACCGGTCCGGTCCCGGATCAGCTTCTTGCCAGCTGGTCAGGTCGGCCGACCAGGCGTGACCGATGACGCCCCGATCGTCGATGGGCCCGTAGCCGGCCCGCGCGGTGATCAGCAGGTGCCACGAGGTGCGGTGCCGGGTGATCAACGACGCCTGGACGTGATCTGCCCGACCGTGGCCCGACCGGTCAGTGCACAGGATGCGCCGCCGACGCGGTCGACAACGCTGGAGGCTGTGGCGGCCCGTACCTTGGCAGCCATGACTGAGCGCAGCCATGACTGAGCGTCGGTTCGATGTGGTGATCTTCGGGGCGACCGGGTTCGTCGGGCAACTGGTGGCCGAACACCTGGCGGCGGAGGATCTCGGTGACCTGCGGGTAGCCCTGGCCGGGCGGTCGGCGGCGAAGCTGGCCGCGCTGCAACACAGGCTCGGTGTTCCCTGGCCGGTGATCCTGGCCGATTCGACGGACCGGGAGTCCCTCGCGGAACTGGCCGGGTCCACTCGAGTCGTGGTGAGCACCGTCGGACCGTACGGCCCGCGCGGTCTGTCGCTGGTGCTGGCCTGCGCGCGCGAGGGCACGTCATACGCGGATCTCACCGGGGAGCCGCTGTTCGTCCGGCAGAGCATCGACGAGGCCCACCAACTGGCGGTGAGCACCGGGGCCAGGATCGTGCACGCCTGCGGGTTCGACTCGGTGCCCTCGGATCTGGGGATGCAGGTGCTCGCCGACCGGGTGCGTGTCGATGGCGAGGGCGAACTCGCCGAGGCGACGCTGCTGGTCGTCTCCTTGAAGGGCGGGGTCAGCGGCGGCACGATCGACTCGATGCGGGTCATGGTCGACGACGTCCGCGACGATCCCTCATTGGCCCGGCAGCTCGGCGATCCGTACCTGCTCAGCCCCGACCGGGGTGCCGAACCGGACCTGGGCCGGCAACCCGACGCGTTCTTCGTCGAGCGACTCCCCGACGGCACGTGGGTGG
This sequence comes from Nakamurella sp., assembly GCA_017882715.1. Lineage (GTDB taxonomy): Bacteria > Actinomycetota > Actinomycetes > Mycobacteriales > Nakamurellaceae > Nakamurella. The sequence goes on from JADGOY010000054.1 coordinate 18,832, forward strand.
CGCCGTTCGTCATGGCGTCGTTCAACAGCCGGATCGTCCGGCGCAGCAATGCGTTGCAGGACTACGCCTATGGCCGTGAACTTCGGTACCGGGAGGTGGTCCGTACCGGGACGTCACCGCTGGCGCCGGTGACGGCCGGTGCCGTCGCGCTGCTGACCGGTGCGCTCGCCACCGGGCTGCGGACCCCGGTGGTCCGGCCGTTGCTCGACCGGGTGCTGCCCGATCCCGGCGAGGGACCCAGCGAGAAGACTTGGCGGAACGGGCATTTCCGGCTGGAGATCCGCGGCCGGGCCGTCACCGGCGCTCGTTATGTCGCGACCGTGGCCGCTCCTGGTGACCCCGGCCACGGGGCGACCAGGGTCATGCTCGGGCAGAGCGCGCTCTGCCTGGCGACCGACCGGCTGCCGGACCGCTACGGCGTGCTGACGCCGGCCACCGCCATGAACGGTGCGTTGACGGATCGGTTGCGCCGCAACGGGTTCACCTTCGACGTGCGGCGGTCCGACGGCGGCTGACGGCGGGTCAGGCGGACTGTCACGCCAGTTCGGATTCCCGGCGCAGCACCTGGGCCACCACCCGCATCAGCATGACCGAGGAGATCACCAGGCCGAGATAGCCGACCGCGAGCAGCACCCCGGTGTCCCGTTCCGAGCCCGCGAGCGACGCGCCGACCAGCATGAGCGTCGAGGCCATCAGCCCGACGGCTGCGACGACCGTGAACAAGGTCTGGTCGATCCATCTCGTCAAGTGCGCCTGGCCGGGGCCGAAGGCGTCGATCTGCATCCGAAGGCGACCCGAGCGGACCTGCAACGCGACGTCCTCGGCCAGCCCGGGCAGTGCACGCAGCGACGGCATGGTGCGGAGCACCTCCTGCTGCACCGTATCCCGGGCGCCCTTGATCGACACGTCGATCGATGCGCCCAGGTGTCCCGCGGCGGCGGTGGCCAGATCGATCTGGGGATCGATGACCCGCAGCGTGCCTTCCAACGTGACGAGCGCTCTGGCCAGCACGGTGAACGTCGGCGGCACCGGGATGTCGTGACGGCGCATGACGTCGATGAGGTCCTGCATGCTGCGCGGATCGAACCCGCCGCCGTGCAACTGCTCGCTCAGCAACCGGCTCAGTTCGACCTCCAACGCCTGCGCGTCGATCGCGTCGCCGGCCGAGCCCGAAATCGCGCGAACGGCGCGGGCCAGCAGCGCCGGCTGCCGGGTGCTCAGGCCGATCCCCATCAGCTGCAACGCCTCCAGGCTGACCGGATCGATAACACCCACGGCGCCGAAATCGATGAGCCACAACGTGCCTTCAGGGTCGATGAGGATGTTGCCCGGATGTGGGTCGGCGTGGAACAGCCCGGCGTCCATGATCTGCCCGAGGAAGGCTCGCAGCAGCCGGTCGGCCAGCTCCGGCCGCGGAACGCCGCACGCGTCGATCGCCGCGGCGTCTGCCACCGGGCGACCGTTGACCCTGTCCTGCACCAGCACCGCCTCGGTGGTGAACGAGGTGACGACCTTCGGGACCTCGACCCCGGCGACGTGCGACACCGCGCCGAGGGCCTTGGCGTTGGCGGCTTCATTGACGTAGCTCAGCTCCTGCTCGACCGAACGGATCAGCTCGGCGGACAACGCGACCAGGCCGAGGGATCGGGCCGCCTCGGATCGCCGGACCGCGGCCCGGCTGGCCCAGCGCAGCACGGCCGAATCGCGGGCAACGCCGACCTCGACATCGGGCCTGCGCACCTTGACGACCACTCGCTGCCCGGAGTGCAGTTCGGCGAGGTGGGTCTGACCGATGGACGCCGCGGCCAGCGGCTGGTCGGAGAACGAGGCGAAGATCTCCGCGACCGGCGCCTTCAGCTCCTCCTCGATGATCTCGCGGATTTCCTCGACCGGGACGGGCCGGACATTGGACTGCAGTTCGGCCAGTTCGGCGACGAGCGGGGCGGGCAGCAGATCCGACCGGGTGGACGCGATCTGGCCGAACTTGACGAACATCCCGCCGCAGTCGGAGAGGAACAGCTTGATCCGCAGGGCGCCTTCGGGTGTCGACAAGGCTGTTCGTGACGCCAGTCGCGGTCCGGCCAGGCCGTGTCGCCGGGCGATGCGCGAGACCTCGAACAGCCGACCGCCGACCGTGAAGAATGTGCGCACCCGGGTCCGGAAGGACGAGCGTCCCCGGATTCTGCGCGGACGGAGCAGCACCTCCAGGACGATGCTGGCCACCATGGTGGCCAGCAGGGCGAAGCCGAACGCGATGACGATGACGTTCTCGTCGCTGACTTCGTTGTCGTTTTTCAGGATGATCGCGGCAACCACGACTCCGACCAGGCTGCCCAGCAGCCCGGCCGCCGTTGCCCGGCGAAACCCGCGATGGATGCCCAGGATCCGGCCGGATACGACCCCGACCCCGAGCACGAAGACCACGGTCCAGAAGGCGCTCCAGAACGACAGATCGATTGTCATGCCGACAGCGTGATCAACCTGGGCGGCTGATGTCCAACCGACGCTGGTGCGCACCGCCTCGGGCCGGTGCCCCCGGACGGGCGCCGGATGGCCGTGGT
>JADGOY010000055.1 GCA_017882715.1 Nakamurella sp.
CCGGGGTGATGGCGACCAGACCGGCCACCGCACCCGACGCCGCTCCGACGCTGGTGGGCCGGCCGTCGCGGATCTTCTCCACCACCAGCCAGGCGCCCATCGCGGCCGCGGTGGCGACCTGGGTGTTCATGAACGCGATGCCGGCCAGGTTGCCCGCGGTGAGCGCAGATCCGGCGTTGAAGCCGAACCAGCCGAACCACAGCAGGCCGGCGCCGAGCAGCACGAACGGCACGTTGTGCGGGCGCATCGGGTCCTTGCGGAAGCCCACGCGCTTGCCCAGCACCAGACAGAGGGCAAGGGCGGCGGCGCCTGCGTTGATGTGCACAGCGGTGCCGCCGGCGAAGTCCTCGACGCCCCATTTTGCCAGCCAACCGGCTCCTTCGAAGTCCGGGGCACCGGTGCCGAAGTCGAACACCCAGTGCGCCACCGGGAAGTACACGAGCGTGGCCCAGATCGTGATGAAGATCGACCAGGACATGAACTTCGTGCGGTCGGCGATCGAACCGGAGATCAGGGCGGGCGTGATGATCGCGAACATCAACTGGAAGGCCGCGAAGACGATCATTGGAATCTTGTCGGTGCCGCTACCGAAGGTCGCCATGGCGGCGGTTGTCATGCCGTTCCAGTTGAGGTGACCCCATAGACCGTTGGACCCGGCGTCGCCGAAAGCCTCGTTGAACCCGTACAGCGTCCACAGGATGCTGATGATGCAGATCGTGACGAACGACATCATCATCATGTTGAGCGTGCTCTTGGCCCGGGTCAGACCGCCGTAGAAGAACGCGAGTCCGGGGGTCATGAGCAGTACGAGCGCACTGCTCGCGAGCATCCACGCGGTATCGCCTGCATTGATGTCCATCAAGCCTCCAGGCTCTTCGGAAGTGATCAGGCCAGCCGCCACCGTCTGCGCGCAGGCATTGGCCCAGGTGACACAGCGAGATTCGCCTGTCAGTGTTTCGGCGGGTGCTCCGACCTGTTTCGCAGGTGTGAACTCGAAGCCAAATGCGTTTCCGGCGTGTTTCCTTTTTGTCGACAACACGTGACAGCCGATCACACAGAGCCACATCGATCATGTGCGTCGCCGGGTTGGGTGACTCCGACCTGCACTTTCGGCCTAATCCAAAGGGGGTCAGCCCCTGGCGTCACCCAGTAGGGCGTCGACGAACGCTTCCGGTTCGAACGGCGCCAGATCGTCCGGGCCCTCGCCCAGGCCGACGAGCTTTACCGGGACGTCCAATGCCCGCTGCACGGCCACTACGATGCCGCCCTTGGCGGTCCCGTCCAGCTTGGTCAACACGATGCCGGTGATGTTCACGACGTCGGCGAACACGGTCGCCTGGACCAGTCCGTTCTGCCCGGTGGTGGCATCCAGCACCAGCAGAATTTCGTCTAGTTTCGCCAGCTTTTCAACGACCCGCTTGACCTTGCCGAGCTCGTCCATCAGGCCGGTCTTGGTATGCAGCCGTCCCGCGGTGTCGATCAACACCGCATCAGCGCCGTCGGCGATCCCCCGCTTGACCGCGTCGAACGCGACCGAGGCCGGATCGGTGCCGGAATCGGCGCGCACCACCACGGCACCCACCCGCTCGGCCCAGGTGGCCAGCTGGTCGGCGGCCGCGGCGCGGAAGGTGTCGGCGGCGCCGAGCACCACATGCCGGCCGTCGGCGACCAGCACCCGGGCGAGTTTGCCGGTGGTGGTCGTCTTCCCGGTGCCGTTGACGCCGACGACCAGCAATACCGATGGACGCCCGTCGTGCGGGAGCGCCTTGATCGACCGATCCGCGGTGGTCCCGACCGCGTCCACCAGGACTCGGCGCAGCAAGGCCCGGGCGCCCGCCGCGTCGGCGACCCCGTGGGCGGCAACCTCGGCGCGGAGCCGCTCGGTGATCTCGGCGGCCGCGCCCGCGCCCAGATCCGCCATCAGCAGGGTGTCCTCGATGTCCACCCAGGAGTCCTCGTCCAGGGTCGCGGCGCCGAGCAGGCCGAGCAGCGACTGCCCGAAGACGTTCTGGGAACGGGAGAGCCGGCCGCGCAGCCGGTTGAGCCGCCCGGCGGAGGGGGCGATCTCCTCCGCCAATGAGTGTTCTGGCGTCGGCTCGGGCTCGACGACGGTGGGTGCGGGCTCGACCACGGCGGGTGCGGGCTCGACGAGGGCGGGTGCCGCTTCGACCACCGGCGCCGGCTCGGGCTCGACCACGGCGGGTGCGGGCTCGACGACGACGGGTGCCGCTTCGACCACCGGCGCCGGCTCGGGCTCGACCACGATCTCCATCGGCGCGGTCGCCGCAGGAGGTGTCACCGGAGCAGCAGGTGCCTCCGGAGCAGCAGGTGCCTCCGGCAATGCCACGTCGACGATCTGCCGGGTCACCGAATCCCGCGGGACGGACGCGTCGTCACCGACCCCCGGTTGACCATCGACCTCGGTGCGATCGGCGATCGGGTGCACCGGCGGCTCGGCAGGCGGCGGCTCGGCAGGCGGCGGCTCGGCAGGCGGCGGCTCGGCAGGCGGCGGCTCGGCAGGCGGCACCACCGGGAACGGTTTGGTGACCGGCGGCCGGGTGCTCGGCGAAGTCTTCTCGGGCACGGTCGCGGTTCCCGAGCCGCCACCTCCCGCGGAGAAGGAGATCGAGCCGCCGGCCTTGTACCCGCCCTTGGGCGGCGGCCCCTCTGTGACCGGCGTGGCCGGCGCCGGCGGGGCGGCTTTCAGCGAGATCCGCCGCCGGCGGGCCAGCACCAGCCCGACGGCCAGTACGACCGCCAGCACGGCGACAACAACGATGACTATCCAGATCCAGATCGGCACCGACCAATCCTGACAGATCAGCCGCCGTCGAAAACCCGGTCCACGACCCTGCGGGCGCGGCGGGTGGCGCGCCGGTAGTCGTCGACGAACTCGCCGGGGTCACCGCCGGCCGGATAGCCGAGCGCGCGGGCCACCGCGGCCAGCTCACGACCCTGGCGCGGGATCTGGTCGTCCGGCTTGCCGCGCACCAGCATGATCGCGTTCCTGGTCCTGGAGGCGACCAGCCAACCATTCCGCAACGCGGCGGCGTCGGCCTCGGAGAGCAGGCCGGCCTCCGCGGCGGCCGCGATCGCCGGGAGCGTCCGCGGCGTCCGCATGGCGGGGATCTCCGCTGCATGCTGCAGCTGCAGCAGCTGGATCGTCCATTCCACGTCGCCGAGGCCACCGCGACCGAGCTTGGTGTGCGTGGTCGGATCCGCGCCGCGGGGCATCCGTTCGGTGTCCACCCTGGCCTTGATCCGGCGGATCTCCACCACGTCACGGGTGGACAGCCCGCCTTCGGGGTAACGGAACCCGTCCGCCGCGGCCAGGAAGTCGGCGCCCAGCGCCTCATCGCCGGTCACCGGTCTGGCCCGCAGCAGCGCCTGCCGTTCCCAGGGCGCGGCGAACCGTGCCCAGTACGTCCGGTACGAGTCCAAGGTGCGGACCAGCGGGCCGTTGCGGCCCTCGGGACGCAGGTTCGCGTCGATCTCCAAGGGCGGATCCGGGCTGGGCCGGCCCAGCAGGCGTCCCATCAGGTCGGCCACCGCGGCGGCATCGGCCCTGGCCTCCTGCTCGTCCTGGCCCGGAGCGGTCTCCCCCACGTACATCACGTCCGCGTCGGAGGCGTATCCGAACTCGGCGCCGCCGAGCCGACCCATCCCGATCACCGCGAGCCGGGCCCGGAAACCGCCACGTTCGGCGGTGACCTGTTTGACGGCCGCGTCATAGGCGGCCGTGATGGTGGTTTCGGCGATGCTCGTCAGGCCACGGGCGATGTCCGTCACCTCGATCAGGCCGAGCAGATCGCCGCACGCCAGCCGCAGCATCTCCTGGCGGCGCGCGGAGCGGGCGGCGTCCACCGCGTCCCGGGCCGAGGCCGCCCGGCCTGAGCGGGCCAGCAGGGCAGCTGCCACCGCCTCCGGTTGGGGCGCGAGCAGTGCCGCGTCGTCGGTCAACAGCCGCAACACCTCCGGCGCCCTGGTCAGCAGATTCGCGATCAACCGCGACCCGCCCAGCAGGGTGGCCAGCCGCTGCGCGACGGACGCCTCGTCCCGGAGCAGGCGCAGGTACCACGGCGTGTCGGCGAGCGCCTCGGAGACCTGACGGTAGGAGAGCAGTCCGGCGTCCGGGTCCGGACTGGAGGAGAAGTAGTCCAGCAGCACCGGCAGCAGGGTGCGCTGGATCGCGGCGCGACGGCTGACGCCGACGGTCAATGCGGCCAGATGCCGCAGCGCCGCATCGGGTTTGAGGAAACCCAGCGCCGCCAGCCGGGCTCGCGCGGCCTCCGGGGACAGCCGCAGCTCGTTCTCGCCGACCGCAGCGACCGCGTGCAGCAGCGGCCGGTAGAACAGCTTCTCGTGCAATCGACGGACGGTGGCGCCGTGCTCCACGCGTTCGGATGCGAACACGTCGGCCGCGCTGGCGGCACCGGCGGCGGTGTAGCCGTCGGTGCGGGCCAGCCATTCCATGTCAGAGCGGTCATCGGGCAGCAGGTGGGTCCGGCGCAACCGTTGCAGCTGCAACCGATGTTCGGCGCGGCGCAGGAAGGTGTAGGCGGCGGCCATCTCGGCACCGTCGGTCCGGCCCACGTAGCCGCCGCGGATGAGCGAGCGCAGCCCCATCAACGTCCCGGGCAGCCGGAGGTCGGGGTCGGTCCGGCCGTGCACGAGCTGCAGCAGCTGGACAGCGAATTCGACGTCGCGCAGCCCGCCGGCGCCCAGCTTGAGTTCCCTGCCCCGCAGGTTGCCCGGAATGTTGTCCTCGACCCGGCGCCGCATCGCCTGCACGTCGTCGACGAACGAATCCCGCCCGGCCGCGTTCCACACTCCGGGTGCGGTGATCTCGATGAACCGGCGGCCGACGTCGGGATCACCCGCCGCTGGTCGCGCCTTGAGCAGCGCCTGGAACTCCCACGTCTGGGCCCACCGTTTGTAGTACGACGCGTGGCTGGCCAGGGTCCGGACCAGCGCGCCGGACTTGCCTTCCGGTCGCAGTGCCGCGTCGACCTCCCAGGCAGCCGCGCCACAGATCCGCATCACCCCGGTGGCCAGCTTGGTTGCGGTGTCGAGCATCTGCATCTCGTCGGCGATCTGTCCGTCCGCGCCCTCGGCGGCAGGCGGATGATCGGCGGCGAAGATGACGTCGACGTCCGAGATGTAGTTGAGTTCCTTGGCACCGCACTTGCCCATGGCGATGATCGAAAGCCGAGCCGGTGCGGCGTCCTCGGGTAGTTCGGCGGCTGCGACCGCGAGGGCGGTCTCCAGCATCGTGTCGGCCAGAGCTGACAGCGCCTGACAGACCGCGGGCAGCGCCGTGGTCGGCAGTGAGGGCTCGACGGCCGGCGCGAGGTCGTGGGCGGCGATCACCAGCAGTTGGGAGCGGTAGGCCCGGCGCAGCGCAGCGATCGCCTTGCCACCCGTGATCGACGCCCGACCGCCGTCGGTGCCGGTGCATTTCGGCAGCTGCGGATCCATTCCGACGGATTCGGCCAGCAACGCATGCATTCGCGAGGTGGCAATCAACTCCTCGTGCGGCGCCTCCGGCAGCAGCAGGTTCCAGTCCTCGGGGAATGCCGCCAGATGTTCGGACAGCACGGTCGACCCGCCCAGCACAGCGATGAGCCGGCCACGGAAGCGCGGTTGACCGCGCAACGCCTCCAGTAGATCGGCGCCGGTCTGGCCGGGGCACGCCTCGACCAGCCGAGCCAGCCCCTGCACCGCGTACTCCGGGCGGCCCGATCGGGCGATCGCCCCCAGGATTTCCTCGCTCCCGGTGGCCGGGCCGGCGTCGGTGAACAGACCGATCGCCGCGAGGTCGCCGCGCACCCGGTCGGTGTCGGGAAGCCCGAACCGTGCGGGGGTGCGAGCGGCGGGCCTCGTCATTTCTTGCTCGTCACGATGGGCAACCGGACGCCGCGTGCTCGCGGACCCGCCGCTGACTGCTGGGCCTGCTCTCCCGCGAGCTTGACGAAGCGGTGCGCGAAGTCGCGCCACACCTGTCCCATCGCCTTTTCTGCGTCGTCCAGCAGCGGGCCGAGCCGGCCCGTGACGGGAACGCCCGCGGCGCGCGCCCAGGCACGAACATCCTCGGCGGTCGGCTCGATGTGAAACTGCATGCCCCACGCCGCGGTGCCGACCCGGAACGCCTGGTGCGGATAGCCGGTGGAGGACAGCAGCAGCACCGCCCGAGGCGGCAACACGGCGACGATGTCATCGTGGTAGTGCATGACGTCCGGCGTCATGGGCAGGTCGGCGAACAGCGGATCATCGTCGGCCGCATCGCGTTTCGCGGTCAGATAGGCACCGATCTCCGGTCCGTCCGGGCCGCACCGGACGGTGCCACCGGTGGCGGCCGCGAGAAGCTGCCCGCCCAAACAGATGCCCAGCGTCGGCTTGGCCTGGGCAACCGCCGCCGCGAGCAGCTCGCGGGTGGCCGGCAGCCATGGCGCGATCTGGTCGTCATGGGCGCCCATCTCCCCGCCCAGGCTGATCAGCGCGTCGACGTCGGCCAGCTCAGTCGGCACAGCGGGCACGTCACTTGCGTAGGGCCGCAGCACGGTGAGGGTGGCGCCGGCCTCGACCAGCCAGTCCCGCAGCCGGAGCAACGGATCGGTCGGGTCGTGTTCCAACACCAGGATCCGGACCGTGCGGGGCGTCATGCGCCCAACTCCACGATCACCGGCGCATGATCGGACGCCCCTTTGCCCTTGCGTTCCTGCCGGTCGATCGATGCACCGGTGACCCGGGCCGCCAGAGCGGGGCTGGCCAGGGCGAAGTCGATCCGCATGCCTCGGCGCTTCTGGAAGCTCAGTTGCTTGTAGTCCCAGTAAGTGTAGACACCGGGCCCGGGGGCGTACGGGCGGACCACGTCGGCGAACCCGGCCGCGAGCAGATCGGCGAACGCCTCCCGTTCCGGCGGCGTCACCTGTGTTTGCCCCCGGAAGAACTCGACGTCCCAGATGTCGTCATCGGTGGGGGCGATGTTGTAGTCGCCGCAGAGCGCGATCTGCGCCTGCGGGTCGTCGGCCAGTGACTTCGCGCCGTAGTCGCGCACGGCGGCCAGCCAGGCGAGCTTGTAGTGGTAGTGCGGATCGCCGAGGGCCCGGCCGTTGGGGATGTACAGGCTCCAGACCCGCACTCCGGCGCACACCGCTCCGATCGCCCTGGCCTCGCTGACGGCCGGGTCGCCGAAGGACGGCAGCCCGGGGATGCCGACGCGCACGTCGTCCAGTCCGACCCGGGAGATCACCGCCACCCCGTTCCACTGCGACGTGCCGTGATGGACGACCTGATAACCGATGCCGGCCAAGGCGTCCGAGGGAAATCGCTCGTCGTCGATCTTGGTCTCCTGGATGGCCAGCACATCGACGTCGCTGCGGGCGAGCCAGTCGGTGAGCCGGTCCAGGCGGGCTCGGATCGAGTTGATGTTCCAGGTCGCGATGCGCATCGGATCAGCCCAATACCGGAGTGGGTGGCGGGGCGGGCACGAAGAAAGGCACCGTCCACTCGGGTCTGGACTCGCCGTCGATCCTGGCCCGCCAGACGAGGACCTGGCCGGGCGGAAGGGGCAGGCCGGTGTTGAAGTAGAGCACCACATGGGTGCGGGTGGGCAGCGCCCGGCGCGGAACACCGCTGCCCCGGAAGTTGGGCTCCTCGATCTGCAGGGTCTGCCCGAATCGCATCATCCGGGATCCGGGTGGTGCGGCCGGATCGGACAGCTCGACCGGGTTGCCCCCCTGGTCCTCGAGAACCACCTCGAAGACGTATTGCTCGTTGAACAGCTCGGGTGGAAATGCCAGGCCGACCACGACCGCGAACGCGGCCGACACACCCGTGGTGTGATTGCGGCCGATGATCTGCAACCCTCCGCCGACCATCTGCAGCTTGCCGAGCTGGTCCGCGACGGCGAAGTCGGCCAGTATCAACGACACCGACGCCTGTTCGAACACTTCGCTCATGCTCCCGATCCTCCCAGACCCGGTCAAAGCTGCCGACCGCCGGACGGATCCCGATCACCGGAAGTCCCGGGAAGGCGTGACCACCACCAGGTTCACCGCTGCGATCCGATCAGCGACGATGGAAATCGCCCCGCCCTCCCGCTCCACCACGCCGCGGATCAGCAGGGACGGCGACCCGCGCGCGACCCTGCGGTAGCGGGACCACAGGCCGACCGAGCAGACGACGTTGATCATCCCGCTCTCGTCCTCCAGGTTGATGAAGATGACACCGGAGGCAGTCGCCGGGCGCTGCCGATGGGTGACCATCCCGGCGACCAGCACCCGGCTGCCGTGCTCGACCTCATGCAGGTCGGCCGCGGTCCGAACCCCCCAATTGTCGAGCGTCTGACGGGAGAACTCGGTGGGGTAGGCCTCGGGGGAGATCCCGGTCGCCCAGATGTCCGCGACCGTCAGCTCGATGTCGCTCATCCCGGGGAGGGCAGGCGCATCCAGACCTACCGTGGTGCCCGCCAACGTGCCGTCCCGCGGACCTGCCGCCGCACCCGCGGCCCACAACGCCCGGCGCCGGTCCCGGCCGAGGACCTCGATCGACCTGCCGTTCTCCCGTGGGACGGTCAGCACGTCCAGGGCACCCGAGGTGGCCAGCGCCTCGGCCTGAGCGGTGGTCATGGTGACCGCCCGGGTCAGTTCGTCGAGCGTGACGTACCCGTCGACCGGCCGGGAGGCGACGATCTTCTCGGCGATCTCGGTGCCCAGTGTGCGGATACCTGCCAGGCCCAGCCGAACGGCCGGTCTGCCGTTCGGATCGGGTTCGAGGGTGGCCTGCGCCCCGGAGGCGTTGATGTCCGGCCGACGCACCGTCACCCCGTGCCTGCGGGCGTCGGCCACCAGCGACTGCGGGGAATAGAAGCCCATCGGCTGGGCGCGCAGTAATGCGGCGCAGAACGCCGCCGGATGGTGCAGTTTCAGCCAGGACGAATAGAAGACCAAGGCCGCGAAGGACAGTGCATGGGATTCGGCGAATCCGAAATTGGCGAATGCCAGGAGCCTTTCGTAGATCCGGTCGGCCGATTCGCCGGTAATACCGTGCAGGGTTTTCATGCCCTCGTACAGGCGGGCCTTCAGTTTCTCCATCTTGATGGTCGATCGTTTCGCGCCCATTGCCCGGCGCAGCTGGTCGGCCTCCCCCGCATCGAATCCGGCGACGTCCACCGCCAGCTGCATCAGCTGTTCCTGGAACAACGGGATCCCCAGTGTCTTGGACAGCGATCGCTTCATCACCGGGTGGTCGTAGGTGACCGGTTCCATCCCGTTCCGACGCCGGATGTACGGGTGCACCGAGCCGCCCTGGATCGGGCCGGGCCGGATCAGCGCAACCTCGACGACCAGGTCGTAGAACGTCCGGGGCTTCAGCCGCGGCAACGTGGCCATCTGCGCGCGCGATTCCACCTGGAACACACCTACCGAATCGGCGCGGCGCAGCATCTCGTAGACCGCGGGTTCTTCCAGGTCCAGGGAAGCGAAATCGACCTCGATTCCCTCGTGCTCCCGCACCAGGTCGACCGCATAGTGCAGGGCGGACAGCATGCCCAGCCCGAGCAGGTCGAACTTGACCAGACCCATTGCGGCGCAGTCGTCCTTGTCCCATTGCAGCACAGAACGGTTCTCCATGCGGCCCCATTCGACCGGGCAGACCTGGGCAACCGGGCGGTCACAGATCACCATTCCGCCGGAATGAATACCCAGATGCCGCGGGAAATCCTGGATCTGACCGGCCAATTCGAGGACATCGACGGGGATGGGGTGCTCGATCGTCCCCGTCCCGGTACTGGCCGCCTGCAACTGCGCGGCCAGCGGCGCCCAGCCGTCCAATTGTTTGGAATAGGCGTCCTGTTGACCGGGTGAATGCCCGAGCGCCTTGGCCATGTCCCGCACGGCCATCCTTGGACGGAAGGTGTTGACGTTGGCCACTTGCGCGGCGTAGTCACGACCGTACTTGTCGTAGACGTACTGGATGACCTCCTCCCGCCGATCGGATTCGATGTCGATGTCGATGTCGGGTGGGCCGTCCCGCTCGGGCGCCAGGAAGCGTTCGAACAGCAACTGATACCGCACGGCGTCGACCGCGGTGATGCCGAGCGCGTAACAGACCGCCGAGTTCGCGGCCGACCCTCTGCCCTGGCAGAGTATTTCGGATGTACGGCAGAAATCGACGATGTCGTGGACGATGAGGAAATAGCCGGGGAAGTTCAGCTCGGCGATGATACCCAATTCCTTCTCAATTTGAGCGTAGGCATCCGGTTTGTCCCGCGGTGAACCGTATCGGCGGGCAGCGCCGATCTTGGTGAGCTGGCGCAGGTGGGAATTCTCGTCGTGTCCCGGCGGAACGTCGTAGGGCGGCAGTTGCGGTGCCACCAGATGCAGGTCGAAAGAACAGTCCCGGCCCAGCGCGGCGGCGGTCGGCACCGCGCAGGGGTACCGGGCGAACAGCGCCGCCATTTCCGCGCCCGATCGTAGATGTGCCCCCGGGCCGGGAGGCAGGTAGGGATCGGCCTCGTCGAGGCTGCGCCGGCCGCGGACCGCCGCCATCGCAGCGCCCAGCCGGCTCGCCTGTGGGGTGGCGTAATGCGCTCCGGTGGTGGCCACCACCGGCAGCCGGAGTCCGGCAGCCAGCTCGGCGAGAGTGTCGTTGTCCTCGTCGTCGGTGGGCAGCAGCTGGGTGGTGAGTTCGACGACGACGTTGTGCCGGCCGAAGCGGTCCATCAGGGCGATGATCTCGGCGCGGGCGCGGTCCGCACCACCGGTGGCCAGCGCTCGCCGCACCCGCCCCTTGCGGCACCCGGTGAGAATCAACCAGTCGTCCTGCGCCGCATCGGCGAGCACATCCAGATCGTAGACAGGGCGGCCCTTCTCGCCGCCGGCGAGTTGGGCGCGGCTGATCTGTTGGGACAACCGCTGGTATCCCGACTGACCGCGGGCCAGCACCAGCAGATGATCACCGACCGGATCCGGAACCCCCATCTGGGGCTCGGGGAGGTCCAGGGACAACTCCGCGCCGTACATGGTCCGAAGGGGGGTGTCCGCGGCTGCCTCGGCGAACCGCACTATGCCGTACAAACCGTCGTGGTCGGTGATGGCCAGCGCCTGAAGACCCAACCGGAGCGCCTCGGCAACAAGGTGTTCCGGTGTCGACGCGCCGTCCAGGAAACTGAATGCGGAGTGGCAATGCAGCTCCGCGTAGGGCACCCCTTCGAAAGGCTCGACCTCCACCGGACGCGCGTGATCGAGCGGTCGCAACGGTCCGAGCGGTCCACGCCCGGGTTTCGGGGGGCGCCCGGACAGGGCGCGTTCGAGTTCGGACCAGGGCACGTTGGGGTTGGACCAGCCCATCAGTCGTACACCCCCTCGATCTGCCAGCCGTCGGTCCCGAATCGCATCAGCAGAGCCACCCCGGCATCGGTGACGATCTGCACGCGTGCCCGATACCGTGCCGGTCCGGACGTGTGCGGCGTCGCCGCGACCGCCGTCGCCGGGGTCGGCCGCCGATCGGCTTCATACGCGGTTGCCGAGTAGGGGCGTGCCTCGGTCCACGCGTGGTTCTTGGGTGACACCGTCAGGTGACCACCGGTATCGGGCTTCCGATCCGCAGCCCACCATCGTTCGTCCAGTACCCATGGCCCGGCCCAGGCGTCGATACCGTGTCGCTCGCCGTGGTGGTCGATCCAGGCGGGCGAGCCGGTCAGTAAACCACGACCGGTGAACAGGACCGGCCGTCCGGCAGAGTCGAGCACCGTGACGATCTCGGGTTCGGAAATGGCCAGGCGGGTCGGTGACGGCGCCGGCAGCGCTCCCGGCCATGGGGCGGACGGATCCCGCGCGCCGGCTTTCTCTTCGCCCCACGGCACCAGGGTGATCCTGTCCGCGGGACCACGGCCACCGGAAAGCACCGGTGTGAGAACCGATTCCGGACCCAGCAAACCCTGCACCCGGGCGAACGCCCATCCCGCGCGCTGATCGTCCTGCCCGTCAGATCCCCACAAGCCGTACTGGATCAACCCGGCTCCGATCGCCTCGATCGGCTCCAACGTCAGGCGGATGATCGCCCCCGGACCTTCTGGTTGTCCCTCGTCGGAGCGATCCCCAGGCCTGGACGTACGACCCGCCGTGAGCCATCCGTCGAGCTGCCAGCGCAAACGGTCTGCGGTGGCGGCGGCAGTCAGCGGCTTGGCGCACCGCCAGATCCGGGAGAGCCGGGAGCCCCGCTCGGTGTCGGCGGTGATCGCCAGGCGGGTACACGCCAGACCGGCATCGGCGAGCAGGGTGTGGAAGCGTTCGGCAAGCGCACGTGCCGCGAACGCAGCGGTGTCGACCCGGTTCAGTGGCGGATCGCAGGTCTGCTCCACCGTCAGGTCCTCGGGGATCTGCCGGCGGGATACGCCGCGTTCGGCCAACCCGCGAGCCAGCCGGTGGGCCTGGACCGCGTCCGCCCCGAAACGGGTGGCCACCTTGATCTCCGGCAGAGCAGCGAATGCCCCCACCGTGGTGATTCCCAGACGTACCAGCAGATCGGTCAGTGCGGCCCGTTCCGGGGGTGAGATGGCAGGATCACGAGCCAGTTCCGTGATCGGCAGCGGTGCACAGAATTCTGCTGATCGGTCCGGGGGAACGATTGTCGAGCTGCGGGCGGCCAGCACAGCCACCGCCAGCACGTCGGCGACCCCGACCTTGCACTCGATGTCCAGGGATTCGACGGTATCGACAATCTTTTCTGCAGCAGCGATCTCGGTACCGAAGTACCGTCCAGGACCACGGGCGGAGCATGCGAGGACTCCCGGGCGCAGTATCTCTACTCCTGGTGCGATGGTTTCCACCGCAGCCGCGACCGGTTCGAACAGGCGCGCGTCGCGGTGCTGGTCGGCGCGTGTGACATGCAGGTGCGGGCACCGTGATTGGGCATCCCGACGGCGTTGACCGAGGTGGACCCCCTCGGTTCGGGCGGCAGTGGTGCATGCCTGCACCATGTTGGCGTGGAAGACCGCGACCGGATCTGACACCGGATACCCGGCGTGGCGGGCTGCGGCGACGGCCGGCCAGTCGGGGCACCACACCACCAGGGTCCGCCCGTTCATGCCTGCACCTGTCCGCCTGCCCTGCACAGGACGCCGACGGAATCGGCCAGGCTGAACCGTTCCCCGCGCCAACCGGGGCGGATCCGATCCGGATCCATCGGATCGTGCCGGTCAGGAGAACCGCCGGCGTTTGGCGCTTCGTCGGTTTCCGAGGCGTCCTCCCGGACATGGATGTCCATTCCACCGAACGGCGCGAGCACTGAGTCGGGTCGTCGGAACACCCACCCGCCAGCAGGGCGACCATCACCAGGGTTGGCCGACCAGGACACTGTGAAACCTTCCTCGTGGACCGATCTCGACCGCAACGCGGGAGGGACAACCTGTGCATCACTCCCGGACCCCGCGGGCCGATCAGGCATCTGCCCGAACCAGCTCTCCGGCCCGGCCGGCTCCTCACTCCGGCGTGCCGGTGCGCTCTGCCACATCAACGTCAACTCGTCCACCGCTCCCAACCCCTTCCCGACTGTCATCCAGCGGCTTTGTACTTATGTTCGAGGTTAGAACAGGGGTACGACACTCGCCATCGACTCCTGCTCGAAAGCCGGCTTCACCGCACGGCCTGGTGACATGCGGCGGCGACGGCTCGGAAATCAACCCACCTCGGCCACCGGTGGGAGGAGGCTCGGAGCGACACCGGCATAATCCGCGGAACGGACAGCACCCTGGGCGATCTGCACCGCGGTCCGCTGACTGTGCAACACCAGCGCCGTGTGCCGGACACGGCCGGCCGCCTCTCCCCTACCGCTGACGTCCACCACGAGTTCCCGCTCCCGCAGTCGGCCATGACCCTGCCCGAGCCCTGCCCAGCCTTGCCACCGTGAAGTGAGCACCAGGTCGGCGCCCGGCCACGAGCCCACCGACAGCAACACCGCGCCGCGTTGCCGAAGCCTTCCGGTGATCACCCGAAGCCGACCAGGGCCCGGCCGGGCGCGGGGCGGCAGGGTGACCGCAACCATGTCCACGCCGTCCACCAGGATCGACAGCACCTGCAGGACATCGGGTCCCGGTTCGGGAACCAGCACAACTCGATCCAGATCGATGCCGAACTCCGATGCCGCCAGCATCCCGATGTCAGGCATCCCGACCAAGGCCGACCACGACGACCGCGGTCCGGACAGCAGGGCGAACAACAAGCTCGAACTCCCCTGACCCTGCAGGCTGACCACCGAACCACGTGCGAGACCGTGCCGCGGCAACACCGCCGCCAGGGGGGCCGGAACCTGGAGCACGCCGGAGCCAGACCAGTTGACGTCCGGCACTGCGTTACCCGCCCAGCCGGCCGAAACCACATCCCCGCCCGACACCGGTCGCAAGGAACGCGCGACGGGAGACGTCCCCTCGCCGGTCACTGCAGCCACCCGACGGCGGAGCTCGCCGATCACCTCATGACGCGCAGGTGCCACGCCATCAGGAAAGCTGTCATCGAACACCTGTTCGAGGATAGTGCCGATCTTGTCGGCTGTCGAGAGCCGTGATCCTCAACGGCCGTCAGGAGCGACCGTCACATCAACTGCCGCCACACGCCTTGCTCTTAGATCGTCCCCACCCAGCGCTGCAAGACCTCGGCCCCGGCGTCACCGGACTTCTCCGGATGGAACTGCGTCGCCGAGAGCGGGCCGTTCTCCACCGCGGCGACGAACCGATCCCCGCCGTGCTCGGCCCAGGTGACCACCGGCGGGGTGAACGGCCGGGTGACCTCCAACTCCCACCGTCGCACCGCATAGGAATGCACGAAATAGAACCTGGTCCGCGGATCCAGGCCCTCGAACAAAATCGAGCCGACTCCGGGAGAAACGGTGTTCCATCCCATGTGCGGGATGATCGGCGCATGCAGGCGCTCCACCACCCCGGGCCATTCACCGACCCCGTCGGTCGCTACCCCGTGCTCCACTCCCCGCTCGAACAGAATCTGCATCCCGACACAGATCCCCAGCACCGGACGGCCGCCGGCCAGCCGCCGATCGATGATCCTTGGCCCCCGCACCGACGACAAACCAGTCATGCAGGCCTCGTACGCACCCACCCCTGGAACCACGAGACCGTCTGCATTCAGGGCGGTCTCGAAGTCTGAGCTCACCTCGACCTGGGCTCCGGTACGCCGCAGTGCCCGCTCGGCCGACGCCAGATTGCCCGACCCGTAATCCAGCACGACAACAGTGGTCATTGCTGGCCCATCAACCACAGCAGTCCACCGGCAATGCACCCGGCGGAGAACACCGCCATCATCACCGCCACCGCCCGCGATTTGTTCCAGAACGACACCACGCCGCCGATCAGGAAACCGCCCAAGCCGATCAGGATGATCGGGAGCCAATTCACAGGACGCCCTTGGTCGACGGGATGCCCCTGGCGCGGGGATCCGGCTCCACCGCCGCCCGCAGCGCACGCGCGATCGCCTTGTACTGGGCCTCGCAGATGTGGTGCGGGTCGCGCCCGTACAGCACCCGGATGTGCAGCGCGATCCGGGCGTGCAACGCCAGCGAGTCGAACACGTGCCGGTTGAGCACGACCGGGTAGTTGCCGCCGACCGTGAACCCCAGCACCGCGTCCGGTTCGCCGGTGTGCACCGAGAACGGCCGCCCCGACACATCCACCGCGGCGTGCGCCAGGGTCTCGTCCATCGGAACGAACGCATCGCCGAATCGGCGGATGCCGGACTTGTCACCCAACGCCTGGCCGATGGCCTGGCCCAGCACGATCGCGGTGTCCTCCACCGTGTGGTGGGCGTCGATGTCGACATCGCCCGTCGACCTGACGCTCAGGTCGAAGCTGCCGTGCACCCCGAACGCGGTGAGCATGTGGTCGTAGAACCGGACACCGGTGGAAACCTCAACGACGCCGGTACCGTCCAGGTCGATGTCCACCAGCACCGAGGACTCACTGGTCGTCCTGGAGATCCGGGCCCGCCGTGGCTCGCCGGAAATCCGGGTCACGACGTCTCCCCGTCAGTATCAAGACCGGCATCCGCGCCGATCTCCGAACACGCGTCGAGAAACACGTCGTTCTCCTGTTCCGTGCCGATCGTCGCACGCAGATATCCGGCGATCCCCATGTCCCGCAACAACACTCCGGACCCCAGGAATCGCCGCCAGGCCGAGCCGGCATCGGCGAAGGTACCGAACAACAGGAAGTTCGCGTCGGAGTCGATGACGCGAAATCCCTTTCCCAGCAACGCGTGCCGCACCCGGGTGCGTTCGCCGACCAAACGGGCGACCGACGCCAGCGTGTCGTCGGCATGCCGCAGCGCGGCCAGCGCGGCGGCCTGCGTCAACGTGGACAGGTGATACGGCAATCTCACCAACATCAACGCGTCGATGACGGCGGGCGCCGCAGCCAGGTACCCCAACCGCCCACCGGCGAACGCGAACGCCTTCGACATCGTCCGCACCACCACCAGCTTGGCGGGAAACTCGGAGATCAGCGAGATCGCACTGGGCCGGTCCGAGAACTCCGCATAGGCCTCGTCCACCACCACGATGCCCGGCGCCGAATCCACCAGAGTTCGGATGTCGTCGGTCGGCAGCGACCCGCCGGTCGGGTTGTTGGGACTGGTGAGGAACACCACGTCGGGCGACCGCTGCGCGACAATGGTTGCCGCAGCTTCCATGTCGACAGTGAAGTCGGCGCGTCGGGGGCAGCCGACCCAGCTGGTCCTGGTGCCGGAGGCGATGATCGGGTGCATCGAATACGACGGTTCGAACCCGAGCGCGGATCGTCCAGGACCACCGAACGCCTGCAGCAGTTGCAGCAGTATCTCGTTGGATCCGTTGGCAGCCCAGACGTTCGAGGCCAGGAGCGGCACTCCGGTGCTGTCCGCGAGGTAGCCGGCCAGCTTGTCGCGCAGCGCCAGCGCATCCCGGTCCGGGTAGCGGTTGAGGTGAACAGCCTCCAGCGCAACGGATTCCGCGAGATCGGCGACCAGCGCATCCGACGGCGGATAGGGATTCTCGTTGGTGTTGATCTGCACCGGCACACTCAATTGCGGTGCGCCGTAAGGATTCTTGCCCACCAGGTCCGCCCGCAGGGGAAGATCAGCCAGGGTGACGTCGATGCCGATCATGTGGGGAACCGCGCGCTGACAGCCTCGCCGTGGGCGGGCAGGTCCTCCGCGTCCGACAGCGCCAGCACGTGTCCGGCGACGTCGGCCAGCGCGTCACGGGAGTACTCGATCACCTGCATCTGCCGCAGGAACGTCGTGGTGTTCAGCCCCGGCGAGAACCGGGCGGAACCGGACGTCGGCAGCACATGGTTCGAACCTGCACAGTAGTCCCCGAGCGAGACCGGCGAAAACGCTCCGACGAACACCGCTCCGGCGTTGCGGATCCGGCCCGCGACCACAGCAGCGTCACGGGCCTGGATCTCCAGGTGTTCCGCGGCGTAGGCGTCCGCGACCGCGACCGCGTCGTCGATGGAGCCGACCAGCACGGTTCCCGACTGCGAACCGGACAACGCGACTCGCACCCTGTCGTGGTGCTTGGTCATCGAGACACGTTGCAGCAGGAGATCATCGACCGCGTCTGCGAGGTCCTCCGAGGTGGTGATCAACACCGAGGCGGCCAGCGGATCGTGCTCAGCCTGCGAGATCAGGTCGGCGGCGACATGCACCGGATCGGCGGAATCGTCGGCAATCACGGCGATCTCGGTCGGGCCGGCCTCCGAATCGATCGCCACGGTGCCACGCAGCAGGCGCTTGGCGGCGGTGACGAACACGTTGCCCGGTCCGGTGATCACGTCGACCGGTTCGATCAGGGTGCCGTCGGTGTCGGTCGCGCCCAACGCGAGCAGCGCAACTCCCTGGGCCCCGCCGGCCGCGTACACCTCGTCCACTCCCAGCAGGGCGCACGCGGCCAGCACGTTCGGGTCCGGCCAGCCGAGGTTGTCCTTCTGCGGCGGTGAGGTGACGGCAATGGCGTCGACGCCGGCCACCTGGGCGGGGACCACGTTCATCACCACGCTGGACGGATACAGGGCCAGCCCGCCCGGCACGTACAGCCCGACCCGCCGCACCGGAACCCAGCGCTGGGTGACGCTGCCGCCCGGGGCGATGTCGGTGACCCGCTCCACCGGTAGCTGGGCGGCGTGACCGACCCGGGCCCGGGCAATCGACTCGGTCAGCGCGTCCTGCACGGCGGGCGCCAGCGCGTCGACCGCGGCCGCGATGATCTCTGCCGGTACCCGTAGGGTCGGCGGCGCGATCCCGTCGAAACGCGCCGAGGCCTCCAGCACCGCCGACGCACCGCGGCGCCGGACGTCCTGCACGATCGGGGCGACCGCCTCGGTCGCGGCGCCCACGTCGATGGCGGCTCTGGGGAGCACCCCCCGAAGGTCGCCGAGCCCGGAGCGCAGATCGATCCGCTGCAGCATGGGCAACAGCCTAGTGACCGCGCGCACCGGCTTCGGCATCAGCGACGTCGGCCAGGTCGACGACCGCAAGGCCGGACGAGGTTCCGAGCCGGATGAGCTCAGCGCCACCCGGCGACCACACACCACTGCGGCCGCAGGCCGGTCCGCCGCCCGTCCCGCCGCAGTACTGGGCGAGCACCACCCACAACCCACGAGCGGCTGCCGCAGCCATCTGATCCGCCATTCGCTGGTCGGACCCCAACCGGTACAGCGCCCCGACCGCGTAGACATCCGCACCCGTGGCCGCCAGCTGTTCGGCATGGCCGGGAACAGCGGCGTCCCGGCCCACCGCGAGACCGATGCGCCACCCGTCGATGTCGAGCAGACCGGCGACCTGTCCGGCCGCGAAGATCCCTATTTCTCCGGTGTCCAGGTTGCGCTTGCAATAGGCCACCGCGGTGGCGCCGGTCGGGGCGATGTGCAGCACCCCGATGTACGGCGGTCCACCGCTGCTGGCCGCGCCATCGGGCCCGCCGGGACCGACGGGCGCCCCGATCAGGGCGTGCACCCACCGCCGCCGGCAGGCGGCGCGAATCGGGTCGAGCCTCGGGTCGGTGGGATCCACCCGCATCCGGTGCAGATCGATCAGGTCAGGCTCGTAGCCCGTCACCGACAATTCGGGAAAAACCGTCAGCGCCGCCCCGTCATCGGCGGCGCGCTCGATCCATGCGACGTGCCGTTCGACGTTGGTCGGCACATCCCCGTCGACCGCGCCGTCCTGCACCGCGGCCACCCGGAGAGATGGCCGCGGCGATCGGCCACGACGGCCGATCGGGCCGCGCTGAGCAGTCACGCCGCGGGCGCCGTCAGGTCCAGCCCGAGATCCAGGGCCGGCGCGGAATGGGTGAGCGCGCCCACCGCGAGAAAATCGACTCCGGTCGCCGCCACCTCGAGGGCGCGGGCCAGGGTCAACCCACCCGATGCCTCCAGCTGGACGCGGTGAGCCTGCCGCCGCGCCCGCCGAACGGCCTCTGCGGTGTCGGCGGTGCTGAAATTGTCGAGCAACAGCAGGTCGGCGCCGGCCGACAGCGCCTCTTCGAACTGATCCAAGGTGTCCACCTCGACCTCCAGCGCGACCGACGGATTCCGTGACCGTACCGCTGCGATGGCGGCGCGAACAGATCCGGCGGCCGCGACGTGGTTGTCCTTGATCAACGCCGCGTCACCCAGGCTCATCCGGTGGTTCACCCCGCCACCGCACCGGACTGCGTATTTTTCCAGCGTGCGCAGTCCAGGCAGCGTCTTGCGGGTATCCCGGATCCGGGTGCCGGTACCGGCCACCGCGTTGACCCAGGACCGTGTCGCTGTTGCGATGCCCGACAGATGCGTGAGCAGGTTCAGCGCGGTGCGCTCCGCGGTCAGCACGGCTGCGGTCCGGCCGCGGATCATCAGTGCGGGCTCGCCCACGGTCAGCACACCGCCGTCGGGGACCAGGATCTCGACAGAAGCCGTACCAATGCCGGTGCCGCCCACTGTCTCGAAAACGGCCAGCGCGACCGGGCCACCGGCCAGGATGCCCGGTTGCCGCGGGGTGATCGCCGCAACGCTCCACTGCTCGGCCGGGACGGTGGCCGCCGTGGTGACGTCGGGTCCGTCACCCAGGTCCTCGGCCAGCGCGTTGTCGATCACCGCGGCGACCTGATCGGGGTCAAGGCCGGCGTCGGTCAACGCGATGCGCAAGGCCCCAGAGATCACGCGGCCGCCGAACAGAGTTCGCTGACCGTGGCGTCCAGCCCGTCGTCACTGCTCCGGAGCACCACCGAGCGCTCCCACGACGCCCGCCGCTCGCGGTGATCATGACGCACATGGCAGCCTCTTGACTCCGTGCGAATGTCCGCCGCGGCCAGCAAAGCGGACGCCGCAAGCGCAAGATTCGCGACCTCGACAGACCACCGGTTCGCACCGGCCGACGGCGCGAGCGTCGCCGCCACCCCGTCGATGACGTCGGCCGCCGTCCGCAGACCGGCCGAGTCGCGGCCGATGCCGGCGCTGGCGCTCATCGCCGCCTGCAGTTCGGTGCGGCGTGCCGGGTCACAGCCGGGCACGGGGGTCGGGATCAGCTCAGCGGGGTGCGCCGAGGACATCTCCAGATCGGCACCCACCGCCGCGCCGGCGCGTTCGCCCATCACCAGACCCTCGAGCAGCGAATTCGACGCGAGCCGGTTCGCCCCGTGCAGCCCGGTCCGGGCGACCTCGCCGATCGCGAACAGGCCGGCCACGGTGGTCCGTCCGTCGATGTCGGTGAGCACCCCGCCGCAGTGGTAGTGCGCGGCCGGAGCCACCGGAATCGGCTGGGCCGACGGGACGATACCCGCCCCGGCACAAGCCGCGGAGACGGTCGGAAAGCGGCCGGCAAAGACGTCCCTGGCGATTCCCGTGGCGTCCAGGAACACGTGGTCGGAAATGCCGCCGGGCGCCTCGGCCATCCGCCGGGAGATGGCCAGCGACACCACATCTCGCGGGGCAAGGTCGGCCAGCGGATGAATCCCCGGCATGATCCGGTCGCCCGCACCGTCCACCAGTACGGCACCCTCACCGCGGACCGCTTCGGTGATCAGCGGCCGGTGACCGAGATCTCCCGGTCCGGTCCACAGCACCGTGGGATGGAACTGCATGAACTCGACGTCAGCCACCGCGGCGCCGGCGCGCAGCGCCATCGCCAGCCCGTCGCCCGTGGCCACCCCCGGGTTGGTCGTCGCCGCAAACAGGTGGCCGGCGCCGCCGGTGGCCAGCACCACGGCACGACTGCGGATCACGCCGATCGACCCGTCGGGGGCCAGCACGGACACGCCGCGCGCCCGGGAAGACCCGTCCAGCACGACATCGAGCACCTGATGTCCGGCCAGCACCGCGGGGAGCCTGCGGACGGCGAGCA